>NZ_CP141184.1:3975000-4302083 GCF_035609205.1 Hymenobacter sp. GOD-10R | reverse complement strand
TAGCTGCGGGCGAGTGGCTTAATTATACCGTAACGGTTAAGGCTGCGGGCGCTTACGCCGTACAGTTCCGCGTACAGCCCACTACCACGCCCGGGCGCCTTACGTTGAAGCTAGGCGAGGCTACCCTCGGATCAGTGCTAATAGAGCCGCAGGGAGATACAACCGTCTGGCAAACCTTAACGCTCCCGGCTGCGTCGTTGCCAGCAGGGCGGCATACATTACGGCTATGCGTCGATCAACCCGTTGGGAAGTTGAGTTGGCTACGGTTCTCGCCAGGCGCTAGCAGCACTGCTGGTGGGCAGTAAACTGCGCCAGATTTTTGTACCTTAGAAGTACTATGAAATCGACTCTGTACTATTCAGGTGTGTTCTCGCGTGTTTGGAACAATAGGCTGGTCATAACTCTCTTATTATTACTGGTTGGGTTGGAGAGTCCTGCCGCATCGCGCCCAGCTGACACGTTGAAAGTGCGAGCCGGCCTAGACGAGCTATTCGTTGAACCAGCTTTATACAGTGTTTTGGCTGACCCCTCGGGGCAACTCACCCTAGCTGATGTCCAGCAGCCTGCTCAGGCAGAGCACTTTCGGCGCGGCGACCAGGTACCTACAACGATGGAGGAGCCAGGCGCAGCATACTGGTTACGTCTTGTTGTGCAGGCAAAAGGTTCATTGATGCAGCATTGGTACTTGGAATTACTAGATTCTCACCTTAGCGACATCACCTTTTATCCATTTACCAAATCGGAGCAGGGAGCGGTGCACACTGGTGCTGATTACCGGTTGAGCTCCCGGAAGTTTCCCTATAAAAACTTCCTATTTCGTCTGCCACTTGAGGAAAACCAAACTCGTACTTATTATATCCGCCTCGAATCCAACTCCAAGACGAGTTTTGTGAGCCGCCTTCGCACAGAGCAGCCACTAGCCGTCCACTTTCAAACGGAATATGTTCTGCTTGGTGCTTTCTATGGAGTGTTGCTGATCATGGTAGTGTACAATTTGTGTCTCTACCTATTTATCGGCGAACAGACCTATTTGCGCTACGTGCTGTATGTGCTCAGTTGTAGCCTAGTTTTTCTGTCAGAAGATGGGCTAGGTTTTCAATACCTATGGCCAGACTTCCCAGCTATGAATCAGCTGGTTATTGCGCTGTCGCCCATTCTGCTGCTATTCACATTCAGCTACTACGCCCGGCAGTTTCTCGATGCTCCGCAACGCCTACCTGATTATGATCCTTGGGTGCGGCGTGTAGTCCTGATCAGTATTAGTCTGCTCTTACTCGATACGCTGTGGCTTCACTCCGGATGGGGATTCTGGTTTTACCTGATTCCCTACGGCATACTTTATTGCTTGGCCTTTTTGGTGTGGCGCGGTGGGTTCCGACCAGCTCGCTTCTTTCTGCTAGCACACGCCTTGGTCGCTATTAGTGTGTGCTTTATGATTTTGCGCAAGTTAGGTATCAATACCTTTACCAATACGGCTACTGTATACAGTATGAATGCAGCCTTTGTGATTGAGGTAGTGGTGCTTTCCTACGCACTCGGCGAGAAGATCAAAGCCATCAAAGATGCGACCATCCGCGCGCAGGGAAAGTTGGTCAAGCAGTTACGGAAAAAGCACCAAACGCAAGACTTGCTAGTAGAACAGCTTCGCCAAAATCAAGAACTGAAGGATCAGCTAAATACAGAGTTAGAGGCCTTGGTAACTCGGCGTACCGAGGAGTTACGGCAGCAGAGCGAAACCATTGCTGCTCAGAACCGCGAACTGTTACATGCTAATGGCCTGCTAGCCTTGCAATCTGCTGCTATTGAGAAGCTTAACACTGATTTGCGCCATGATTTGCAGCAAGCACAGGAAGCTAGGGTTTTGTCGAAGGAAGTAGACTTTGGTGAATTCAGCCAGATCTATCCAGACAAGGATGCTTGTTTGCGCTACTTAGCAGAGTTGAAATGGGTCAATGGCTACCAGTGCCGCCGCTGTGGACATGAAAAGTATTGCGATGGACGTGAGCCTCATTCCCGACGTTGCACCCGTTGCCGCTACGTTGAATCGGCTACGGCTTACACCTTACTACAGAAGTGTAAGTTTTCGACAGTGAAGGCTTTTTATGCCGTGTTCCTGTTGTACACGCATAATGGCAACTATTCTTCCCAGGAGCTATCCCGAGTGCTTGATCTACGCCAAGGTACCTGCTGGAGCTTCAGCCAGAAGGTGCTAGAAGCTATACGACGTCGCGAGCAAGCTGTCGATTACGAGGCAAATGAAAGCTGGACTCATATCTTATTGGATGCCAATGATGATCATGCTGAGGAGCAGATGGAAAAGCAAGACCGCTCTGATAGTTTGAGCTAGCTTAAGCTATCGGAAACGTTTTCGGAAAATGAAGGAAATATGAAGTAGGAAGAAGGTTGTTGTAGATTTTCCAGTTGTTGTTTAGCCGAATAATTGTTGTGCATCCATGTGCACTTAAGTTACGCCTAGCGATAATAAACCGTTTTTACGTGTGTAGTAAGTGTATAGATTAATTGTTTGTTATCACGAAAAGTGCATTTTAAGAGCATACAAGTGGATTTTAGCACTTGCATTTGCTGAACAAGATCTGATATATTTGGCTTGTTATTCTTGATGAGCCACCCCTTACTATTAGAATAAGCCAGGTGATAATAGTGCAAGGTATTGCACATTATCAAGCTGCTTGCAACGCCTGCTTTTTCCACCCTTTCTACTTACTGCTTTTATAACACGGATTGGACTGCTAGTCTTTTTCGTTTCCGGAAACGTTCCCGGAAACGATTATCTGCTTGCATACTAGATGTTTTCAGCATCTACTGCTTTCAATATTCTTCTTTCAATTACCCTCACCACCCCTATAACCATTCCCACAAACCTTGTTCTATGAGCTCAAACGCTTACAAACATTCTCTTTGGCGGCGAGTAGTGATGCTAGCCGCTTTAGGCGGGCCAGCAGTCGCTTGGCCCGCCCTTGCAACACCTAGGATACCCAACGGGCCGTTCAACTTGCTCGTTGGAGATCACCGCGCCGACGTCCCTGTGTCGGGTCGGGTTACGCAGGCGAACGGTACCGGATTGCCCGGCGTAACTGTTGTCGTGAAAGGTACTACCCTAGGTACTTCCACTGGGGCCGATGGTTCGTTCTCGTTGAACGTACCAGAAGGCAGCACACTCGTAGTCAGTTCGGTTGGCTTCATCAAGAAAGAAGTGCCTTTAAGCGGCGCTACTACCAGCCTCGTCATCAGCTTGGTCGAAGACCGCCAAGCCTTGAGCGAAATCGTAGTAGTGGGATACGGCACGCAGGAACGTGGCAGCGTAACGGGTGCTATTTCATCCGTCAACGGAGCGGAGTTAGTGCGTCAGCCGGTAGCTGATGCTACGCAAGCCATTCAAGGTAAAGTTTCTGGTGTAACTATTACCTCCAATGGTGGCGCTCCTGGCGGAGCAGCTGGTACTTCGGTGCGTATCCGCGGTATAACCTCGGCTGGTAACAACTCCCCACTGTACGTGTTGGACGGCTTTCCGCTGCCGGACGGTTCTGATAGTCAGATTAACGCCATCAGCCCCAACGACATCGAAACGATTGACGTGCTGAAGGATGCTTCTGCTACGGCCATCTACGGGGTTCGCGCTGCTAACGGGGTAGTTATTATTACCACGAAACGGGGCAAAGCTGGTCGTACCACCTTCAATCTGGATGCCTACCGTGGTGTGCAGGTCGTAGCGCGCAAGCTGAATTTGCTCAACGCCCAAGAGTACGCGACCATCAACAATGAGTCGCTCTTGGCAGCTGGTAAGCCTATTGCTCTTGACAAGCTGCGCGACCCTGCCTCGCTGGGCAAAGGAACTGATTGGCAGGACTTGCTATTCCGTCGGGCCAAGATTCAGAACTATTCGGTGTCGACTACAGGCGGCAGCGAGAAAGCCCGTTATGCACTATCAGGCACGTACTTCCAGCAGGACGGTATCATCCTAGGTTCTAACTTCGAGCGCTTTACGCTGCGCGCGAATGGGGATGTACAGATTGGTAAAATCCTGAAGCTAGGTAACAACATCTCCCTGACCCACCTGAGCGACCGTCAAGTGTCGAGCAACGGCGGCGGTAACGGCGGCAACAACGAATATGGCGCCGTGCAACAGCTGTTGCGCATGCCCCCGACTGTGCAGCCGTACCGTCCCGATGGCTACTGGTACCAGCCCAATAGCGCAAACGACAACTTCACGGAGGAAAATCCGCTGGCTACCTCGCAGCGGGTCAATCAGCGATTCACCCGTAACCGGGCGCTCACAACCTTTTTCGCCGAGCTAGAGCCCGTAAAAGGACTGCGCTTCCGCACGAACGTGGGTGCTGACTTTATCTTTGAAAACTTCAATAGCTTCGCACCCCGCGGCCCTGAGCTAACAGGCTACACCCAGCGCTACATCACGGCTGGCGCTACGGCTACCTCGCGGTACGCGCCTAGCTACCTGATTGAAAACACGGCGACTCTCGACCGTTTGTTCGCTGATAAGCACCAAGTAACCCTGCTGTTGGGTCAGTCGGCACAGCAGTTCTCTTTCAGCAACGTGGAGGCGTATCGTTCGCAGTACTTGCGCAACGACTTGCAGGTAATCAATGCTGGTCCAATTAACACGCTGTTGAACAATGCGGGCACCCTTGACCCACCTCGGCGCCTGGCTAGCTACTTTGGTCGCTTGAACTACGAGTTTGGGGGCAAGTACATTTTCCAAGCTACCGTTCGTTACGATGGCTCTTCCCGCTTTCAAGTCGGCGAGAAGTTTGGTTTCTTCCCCGGTGCATCCGCGGGCTGGCGCATTTCGGAAGAGGACTTCTTGAAGGGCAACAGCACCATCAGCAACCTGAAGCTGCGCGTTGGCTACGGGCGAGTTGGTAATGAGCTGAACGCCGGTCGTTACGCCTACCTGTCTTCCATCAACTTTGGCATTACCTACCCGCTTGGTGCAGATGGTGCCATCAACACCGGTGGAGCGCCAACTCGTCTGCGGAACCCCGATCTGCGTTGGGAATACAATGATCAGGCTAACGTCGGCATCGACCTAGGTTTCTTGGACAACCGCTTTGAAGCCAGCATCGACCTCTACAACCGGAACTCGCCGAATCTGATTGCGCCAGTGCCGCCGTCTTTGGTGTCGGGCACGTACGAATCGGTGAACCGCAACGCGGCCTCCGCTTACAACCGTGGTATCGACGTGGGGCTGACCTCCCACAACTTCGCGGGTACCGACCAAGGCCTAACGTGGACTACTACCTTCAACATCTCGGCTTACAAGACGCGCCTGGAGAAGCTAGGGGTAGGGGTACCCTATAATGGCCTAGGCTCTTTGAGCGGCACCATCGTGCGTTATGATGTGAACCAAGCATTTGGCTCCTTCTACGGCTACGTAGCCGATGGCTTGATTCAGACACAGGAGGAACTCAACACGCTGAATGCCGGCGCCAATGTGGGTAACCCGAAGAACGACAAGTTCTACCAGACCAACGGCACGGCACCTGGCGACATTAAATTCCGCGACCTGAATGGTGACGGCGTTATTACGGATGCCGACCGGAAGTTTATTGGTAATCCAAACCCAAACCTGACGTTTGGTCTCACCAACAATCTGGCGTATAAAGGCTTCGATCTGAGCTTCTTCATTCAGGGCGTGCAGGGCAATGATGTGTACAACCTCAACCGCTATATCACGGAGAGTGCCTTGTACAGCACCACCAACGGTACCACCCGCATCCTGAACCGCTGGACGGGCCCCGGCACCAGCAATGATGTGCCCCGCGCCATCAACGGTGACCCCAACAACAACCTGCGGGTATCAACCCACTTCATTGAAGATGGCTCTTACGTGCGCCTCAAAAACCTAACGTTTGGCTACACGCTGCCCAAAAGCATTATGGACCGGATTTCGGCCACGCAGCTACGCGTGTACTTCACGGCTCAGAACCTGATTACGCTGACCAAATACACCGGGTACGACCCGGAAGTTAGCGCCAGCGGCGTTGACCTAGGTATTTATCCGCAAGCGCGCGTGTTCATGGGCGGCCTGAACATTGGGTTCTAATTCTAATTCCCACCCTATTGTCATGAATATCTCAAAATTTACGTGCGGGGCTTTCCTGCTTTCCCTAGGATTGCTGACGGGCTGCGATGAGAAGTTCTTGGAAGAAGCTCCCGCCGACCAAGTAACTGACGCCAACTTTTACCAAACCCAGCAGGATGCCATTCAGGCCACGACAGCCGCGTACAGCGAGCTAACGAAAGAAGGCCAGTATAACCTAGCCATGTGGGCATTCGACATCATGGCGGATATCTCCGTTTCGGGCGGCGACGATGGCAACGACGCCATTGAGTACAAGCAGCTCGAAGCCTTCAGCATTCCTACGACGAATACGGTGGCTACGCGCCTGTGGGGCGGCTGCTTCATTGGCATTCAGCGGGCCAACATCGTGTTGCAGAAAGTACCGAGCATCCAAAACATGGACCCCGCTATTCAGAAGCGGTGCCTAGGGGAGGCGCAATTCCTGCGCGCCAAGTTCTACTTCGACCTCGTGCGAGTGTACGGCGACGTGCCGCTGTTTACGACTCCACCCGCTAGCCCAGATGCCGTGAACATCCCTCGCACGCCGGCCGCCGACGTGTACAAGCAAATCGAGCAGGATTTGATTGATGCCATTGGCAACCTGCCTACTTCCTACAGCGGCGCCGACCTAGGTAGGGCTACTAAGTGGGCTGCTACGGGCTTGTTGGCCAAGGTGTACATCACGGAAGGCAAGAAAACCGAGGCTGCTCAGCGTGCCCGCGAGGTAATCAATAACTCGGGCAAAACGCTGTGGGCCAACTACGCTGACAACTTCAAAGTGGCCAACGAAAACCAAAATGGTAAGGAGTCGCTCTTTGAAGTGCAGTACGTGAATGGTCGCAACGAATACGAACGCAACAACGTCGGCTCGGCCATGAACGAGTTCTTCGGGCCCCGTGGTGCCAACCAGACGCCGGGTAGCGGCTACGGTTTCAACGTGCCGGAGCCTGATTTCGTGGCGGGTTACGAGGCAGGTGATACGCGCAAAGCCGCCACCGTGTGGGTGCCCGGCGACGTGTACCCCGACGGCGGTAAGCAGTCGGCGCGGGCTACTGGCTCGCCGTTTGGCTACAACTGCAAGAAGTGGTTTGTGGGCAAGGTGAATACCAACATCTGGGATTCGCCGCTGAACGTGCCGGTGCTCCGCCTAGCTGAGATGTACCTAATTCTGGCCGAAGCCGTGGGGCCAACGACGGAAGGCTTGGAAGCTATCAACAAAGTACGCCGCCGCGCCTTCGGACTGGACATTAACACGGCCTCGGCGAAGGACCTGACCGCTAGCACCTCCGACTTTACGGGTGCTGTTCTGCGGGAGCGTAAATATGAGCTAGCCTTCGAGTTTGATCGTTGGTTTGATCTAAAGCGCTACAATGGAACGCCTTACGGCCTGATACCCGTGATGACAGCGCAAGCAAACTACCTGCGGAGTATCGGTATTCAGCGGGGCACGCCCACCGAAACCAACCTGGTGTTGCCCATCCCGCAGTCTGAGCTAGATGCTAACCCTGGCCTCAAACAAAACCCTGGCTACTAAGCCGCTTTTTTCCGACGATTTCAGCTTTCATCTGTATGAAACATACATGGACTAAAGCGGTCTGGGTTTTACTTACCAGTCCGCTGCTCTTTACTGCCTGCGAAAAAGAAGACCACGGCAAGCTGGAAGGTACCCTGCCGGCACCTAGCTTCAGCAGCGCCGTCAACTCAACTCAGTTTCCGGTCGCCGTCACCTTTACTGATAACAGTCAGAACGCTTTTGTGACGCAGTGGGAATTTGGCGACGGCACCATTGGCAAGGGCTCACCCGTAACGCACACGTATAACACGCCCGGCACGTACAAAGTACGCCTGAACGCGTCGGGTAAGGGCGGCTTTAGTGCCACGCCTCAAACCGATGTGGTAATACCTACTGCGTGCGGCAACACGGGCTTCTCGGCCTTAGTTGGCTGCCAGGGCAGTGCGCCTTCCGCGCGGGTCTGGACGTTCTCGGCGGCGGCGGGTGCCATCAAGCGCCTCGATGCCAACAACAACGTGACGTCTTCTTCGGCGGCCAACTCGTTGCCTTCTTGCCAGGCCGATGATCAGTTTACGTTCAGCGGCACGTCGTTCACCATGACCTACGCGGCCAACAACGTCTGCGGATCGGAGAAAGCCGGCTCATCGTCGTTCGTCTATAAGCCAAACAGCAGCGGCCTAGGTCAGATCGTGCTGGGTACTGCTGACGCTTTCATCGGTGAGAGTGTAGCCGTTACGAGCCAGACGTACGACATCATTGAGGCCAGCAACACGATCTTGCGTCTGCGCGGCACGCTGGCTAACAGCACCAAAACGGAAGTAACGCTGGTGCCCTTCGACGCCGTAACGCGGGTGAAGCAACTGCTCACAGGCGGCACCCAGAAAACGTGGGTGCTCGACAACAAAGTAGATCAAACGATTACGGTTGGTACCGAAGCAGACCCGAAGCAGTATTATCCGGGTGGTGTAGCGGGCGCGCTGCCTGCTTGCCAGGCCGACGACGAGTTTACTTTCTCGGCTGCCAACGAATATAAATACGACGCGAAAGCGGAAACCTTCGTCGCTGGTAGCCCTGGCAGCTGCCAGGCAGCTCGTTCTACTACCTCCGCCTTCACCTTCGGCCCGGCCGATGGAACTGGGCTAGCCCAGTTTGTTCTGAGTAAAACTGGCTCCTTCATCGGCATCACCGACGCTCCCGACCTGAACTACCGCATTATTTCCATCACCGACAAAAACATGGTGCTGCGGGCTGGTTCGGGTAAGAACAACGGTACTGTCTTCGACATGAAGCTAGTCGCTAAATAGTTCTTAGGAGCCGGACTGAACTGATCAGTCCGGCTTCGCTTTTCCATTCTATGAAAAACAAACCCGCGTCTTTTTTTGCGCGCTCCTGTATGGCTGGAACCAGTCTCTGGCTAGCATTGGGCCTGCTGGCTTGCACCGAAACAAAAAAGCCCGATATACCGCCGGCACCAAACCCTACTGGCAGCACCGAAGTCAATGCCACTGCTAAAGACTACGACCAGTACACGGAGCTAAAGTGGAGCGACGAGTTTGATGGGGGCGGCGCCGTTGACCCCACCAAGTGGACCGCTGAAACCGGGGGCGGTGGTTGGGGCAACAACGAATTGCAGTACTACACCAACTCGGTAGAGAATGCCTACGTGAGCGGCGGCAGCCTGATTATTCAGGCGCAGAAGCAAAGCCAAGGCGGGCGCGATTATACCTCGGCGCGCCTGATTACGAAGGGCAAGCAGAGCTTTACCTTCGGGCGGATCGACGTGCGGGCGAAACTGCCCAAAGGTCAGGGCATCTGGCCGGCTATCTGGATGCTCGGGAGCAACATCGACCAGAACAACTGGCCCGTCTGCGGCGAAATTGACATCATGGAGTTGCGCGGCCAGGAGCCAAACAAGATTCTCTCGACCATGCACTTTGGCTCCAGCACAGCCGACCATCGCTACAAAGGCACCGAAACCACGCTGCCCAGCGGCAACTTCTCCGACGACTATCATCTCTTCAGTGCCGTTCGCAGCCAAGATCAAATTCGATTTTACCTCGACGGCAAACAGTACTACACGTTCACTAGCAGCGACGCGTCGCCGTACCCGTTCAATAATCCGTTTTTCGTGATTCTGAACATGGCCATAGGAGGCGACTTCCTCGGTAGCCCTAGCCCCGCCACGATTAATACCACCACTTTTCCGCAGCAGATGGTGGTGGATTACGTGCGCTTCTACCAGTATAAGTAAGGTCATCCACCGGTCCAACGCCCTAGGCGTCTGACCGGTTGCCGCCTGCGAATTGTCAAAAACTATCATCACCGGTTCAAGACCTAGGTTTGTCGGAATACACAGCAGTGTGTTCTGAGGAACCTAGGTCTTGACCTATCCAACCATTTCGTATGCCTGAACTTTCCCGCCTCCTGTTGGGCGCGAGCCTAGCAGCCAGCGTGCTGCTTTTATCACCAGTTGCCGCGCAAGCCCAGAAAACCAAAAAATCGAGTACTGCCTCCACCAAAACCATTGATCAGCGCCTCGATGAGCTGATAGCGCAAATGACGCTGGAGGAAAAGGTCGGGCAGCTCAACCAGTACACTGGCGACGCCGCTACCGGCCCCGCCGTGACCGACAACAACAAGCTAGGTCAGATCCAAAAGGGCCAAGTTGGGTCAATGCTGAATGTGAAAGGCGCCGCTCGCACTCGTGCTCTGCAAGCCGAGGCCCTGAAGTCGCGCCTGAAAATTCCGCTGCTATTCGGCCTCGATGTAATTCACGGGTACCAAACAACCTTCCCGATTCCTTTGGGCGAGGCCGCTAGTTGGGACCTAGCGGCCATTCAGCAGTCAGCACACGTAGCTGCCCGCGAGGCCGCCGCCGCTGGTCAGCACTGGACCTTTGCCCCCATGGTGGATATTGCCCGCGACCCGCGCTGGGGCCGCGTGATGGAAGGAGCCGGGGAAGATCCCTACCTAGGTTCACTGATTGCCAAAGCCCGCGTGCTCGGTTTTCAGGGCTCAACGCTAGGTAGCACGGATGCCGTAATGGCCTGTGCCAAGCACTTTGCTGCTTATGGTGCCGCCATTGCCGGCCGCGACTACAACGCTGTTGATATGAGTGAGCGGATGTTGTGGGAAGTGTACCTGCCTCCCTTCAAAGCCGCCGCCGATGCCGGCGCGGCTACGTTCATGAACTCCTTCAACGAGCTGAACGGTATTCCGGCAACCGGCAATAGCTACTTGCAGCGCGACATCCTGAAAAAGCAGTGGAACTACCAGGGCTTCGTGGTGAGTGACTGGGGCTCCATCGGCGAGATGATAGCCCACGGCTACGCCAAAGACAACAAGGAAGCCGCGCTGGAAGCCATTACAGCAGGCAGCGACATGGATATGGAAAGTCGCAGCTACCTACCCAATCTGCCCGGGCTGGTGCGCGAAGGCAAAGTGCCGGAAGCGCTGCTAAACGACGCCGTGCGCCGCGTGCTGCGCAAGAAATTTGAGCTAGGTCTCTTCGATGACCCCTATAAGTTTTCTGACGAGAAGCGCGAAAAGCAGGTACTGGCCGACCCGCAGAGCCGCGCTATTGCCCGCGAGGTAGCCCGCAAATCTATCGTGCTGCTGAAAAACGAAAACAACGTGCTGCCCCTGTCGAAGCAGGCGAAGACCGTGGCCATCATTGGGCCGTTGGGCCAGAGCAAGACGCAGCACCTAGGTTTCTGGAATGTATCGACCGATTCGACACAGGTGGTGAGCTTGTACGAAGGCTTGCAAAACAAGCTTGGGAAAACGGCAAAGCTGCTCTACGCCAAAGGCTGCGGCATTACCGGTGACTCGCAGGCCGGCTTTGCAGACGCCATAAAAACGGCCCAACAAGCTGACGTGGTCGTGATGGCGGTAGGGGAGGCCCGCGACATGAGCGGCGAGGCCAAGTCGCGAGCCGAAATCTACTTGCCCGGCCAGCAGGAGGAATTGATTAAAGCTATTGTGCAAACTGGTAAGCCCGTCGTGGTGCTCCTAATGGCTGGCCGACCGCTCATTTTCAACTGGACAGCCGACCATGCACCGGCTATTCTCTACACTTGGTGGCTCGGCTCGGAAGCTGGCAATGCCATAGCCGACGTGCTCGTAGGCGACTACAATCCGGCCGGTAAGCTGCCCATGAGCTTTCCTCGTTCTCTAGGTCAGATCCCCATTTTCTACGCTGCCAAAAGCACTGGCCGCCCCTCCGCCAACGACAAGGACACCAACTACCGCTCGGCTTACCTCGATATGCCGAATTCGCCGCGCTTTGCTTTTGGCTATGGCTTAAGCTATACCACATTTGAGTACAGCGGCTTGAAGATCAATACGAAACAACTGCGAAAAGCGGATAAGCTCACCGTAAGCTTAACGCTCACCAATAAGGGCAAATACGCCGGTGAGGAAGTTGCGCAGCTGTATCTGCGTGATGTGGTAGCCAGCGTGACGCGCCCGGTGAAAGAGCTAAAGGACTTCCAAAAAGTGATGCTCAAACCTGGTGAGAGCAAGACCCTAACGTTCACCCTCGACCAAGACAAGCTAGCCTTCTACAACCCCGATATGAAGTGGACCACCGAGCCCGGCGAGTTCCGCCTAATGATCGGCAGCGCATCGAGTGATATTCGTCTACAGGACACGTTTGAACTAGTAGACTAACTTGC
Source organism: Hymenobacter sp. GOD-10R (assembly GCF_035609205.1). NCBI lineage: Bacteria > Pseudomonadati > Bacteroidota > Cytophagia > Cytophagales > Hymenobacteraceae > Hymenobacter > Hymenobacter sp. GOD-10R. The sequence continues at coordinate 4,289,794 of NZ_CP141184.1, read as the reverse complement.
TCGGCTAGGTCTGAACAGCCAAAAAGAAAGCGAGGCTTCGGAAGTTACTTCCGAAGCCTCGCTTTCTTTTTGGCGGCTGCCAGTGATATAGCGCGAAGCTGAGGCTTCGCGCTACGCGTTAGTTCACCACCATCGTCATGATGGAGTGAGGCTGACTCGTAGCGTTGGCCGCCTGACCTTTGATCCAAAGTTGGAAAGCCTGCTCTTTGTCGGTGCTGTTCATGACCACCACGGCCACTTTACCATCCGTGTTCAGGAAAGCGGTGGTTTGCAGCACGTCGCGGCTGGAAGCGGTGGCAATGCGCTTCGCACCAGGCCGGATGAACTTGGAAAAGTGGCCGATATAGTAGTAAATATTGGTGTAAATGAGCTTGCCGGACTTCGTATCGCCAATAACCGGGGCGTAGCAGAAGTTGCCCACGTGGTTAGGGCCGCCGGTTTCGTCGAGCAAGATGTTCCAGTCGGTCCACGCCACGGTGCCCGCGTTGAAGTCGTTGATAAGGGAGTTACCGTACCGTTCGCCCAGCGCCCAGTCGTTCACTTTCGAGAAGTCGAATTTCTCAATGCAGCCTTCGGTGAAGACGAGGTTCTTGGTGGGGTAGGTTTCGTGCACACGGCGCTCATTGTCGAACTGCATGCCGCTGCCGGTCCAGGTTTCGTACCAGTGGTAGCCGAGGCCCCAATAGTATTTGCTAGCCTCAGGGTCGTCGAATAACGTGCTGGCCCGCTGGTACATTAGGTCGCGGTTGTGGTCCCAGCCGATCAGCTTCCGGTCGCCTAGCCCACCTTTTTGCAAGGTCGGACCTAGGTACCCTTTCACGAAGTCGCGCTCCTCTTCGGCTGTGAAAATGCATGACTCCCAGGTTTGCTTCGCCATGGGCTCGTTCTGCACCGTTAGGCCCCAGATCGGAATGCCTTGGCGCTCATATTCTTTGATGAACTTCACGTAGTGATTAGCCCAGCTCTGGCGAAACTCGGGCTTCAGCTTGCCCCCTTTCACCAGACTGTTGTTATCTTTCATCCAAGCAGGCGGGCTCCAGGGGCTCACGTACATTGTGAGCTTGCCCCCAGCCGCGGCTATGGCTTGCTTGATGAAAGGAATACGGTACTTCTCGTCGTGCTTGACGTTGAAGGTCTTGAGTTCCTTGTCGTTGTCGGCTATGTAGGCGTAGCTGTCGCTGGAAAAGTCGCAGCTAGCAATGTTGGTGCGACCTAGGGTGTAGCCAATGCCTTTCGTGGGGCTGTAGTAGGCTTGCATAAACTCTTGCTGCTGCGCCTTGGAGAGCTTGGCGAAGGTTTCGGCCGAAGCATCGGTGAGGGCGCCGCCAATACCCACTAGCGTTTGAAAGGCGTGGTTGGGATCAACAAAGATGGTGGGCTGGGTTTCGAGTGGCTGCCCAACTTCTTGGAAGGAAAGCTTTTCGCCAGCGGTGAGGCGCTGCTGAGTGCTGGCAGCGGTGGTATACACCTGTACTTGCTTACCAACCGCCGAATACGACTTAGGAGCAGCAGAAGTGATAGTTTTTTGCGCCGAGGCGGTGGTGCCGAGCGCGGAAGCAATCAGGACAGCAACTAGGTTTTTGTGCATGGGTAGAAAGGATGGAAAACGAAGGATGCCGCACCGCTCAGTACTGAATCAACTTAAATAGCGAGTACAGCTTGCGGCAAATGTACTTGGCTTAGCAGAGCTAGGTAGACGAGCCAAGTCAAAGAAGGTGCTTTGGCTGACGTTACTTGTGCGCAAACAAAGCTCCTAAAGCACGCGACATGCAACGAAGGTATTGGCTTGGTGGGGGTAAATGCAAGCCTTAAGAGCCCAAGAAAAACGGCGCAAGCGCAACAGAAAGTGTGTTTAAGCACTTACATCACACGTAGCCTACTAGTTTTTGGGCTGTCTGTTAGAAAAGAGGACTCCCCTGTTAGGCTAGAGGCAGGCAGCTACAACACAACGAAAAAAGCTAGCTATATCCTGGCATTCTGGCTGATGGGCACGTAAAAACAGGCTACCCAATATGGGTAGCCTGTTAGGAGAGGAAAGCAGAAGCTATTTGATAAAGCGCTGGGTAAGCTGCTGCCCATTAGCCTGCACTACCAGCACATACATGCCAGGCGGCAAAGTCGCGACATCAGCAGTGCCACTGGCAAAAGAACCGTTGCCGACCTTTCGACCTTGCGCGTCCAGAATCTGGTACAGGCTACCGTCTAATGCTAGGTCAGGCGCCGATACGTACAGCTTGTCGACTACTGGGTTCGGGTACAGCTGTAGGGGCTGGTCGGCCCGATTGAGTTTTGAACTGCTCTGGGTCGTAAGTACCGCACTCGTACCCGCGCCAGCAGGTGGCGTGATTCGAATCCAGTTGAGGTTCCAACCGCCAGTTTGAGCAAACACCCCGAAGCTGTACGTGCCCGCATTGACGTAAACCGTGCGGGAAACCGTCGTCCAGGTTTGCCAGCCGCCTGTAGCCGGAACAGCCGTGTTGCCTAGCTGAATGGAGCCAGAGTTTAGATCCGACGACAGCGTACCGCCGCTGGGGCTCGCCACGCGGTACTCCAGCGTGTAGTTGCCCGACACCGGAAAGTTGATGTTGCTGTAAGCCATCCAATCACCCTGATCAATGTAGCCCACGTTCTGGCCGCCACCCGTATCAGAGGTTGTTTCGAGTTGTACCCCGTTCATGGAGCTGTAGCTCTCTGCCTGAATCAGGTTTGCGGTAGGGGTAGGAGTGGTGGTACCAGATTTCTGGTATACCCGCACGTAGTCGACGTACATGGTCGCGGGCAGCTTGCTCTCGTCTACCGTTTGGCCGGGCCAGTTGCCGGCGACGGCTAGGTTCAACAGCAGGAAGAAGGGGCGTTGAAACTCTTCGGTGCTGCCGGTACCGTTGGTGATGTTGATTTCGTGGTACTTAACCCCGTCCACGAACCAGCGGATATACGTAGGCTCCCATTCTATGCTGTACACGTGGTAGTCTTGCGGCGTAGTCACGAGGTTGCCACCGTACTCGGCGTGCCCATTGCTGTCCCAGTGCACGGTGCCGTACACTTTGTTTTCGGCGTTAATGTGCTCCATCACATCGATTTCGCCGCAAGCCGGCCAGCTGACGGTGTTGATGTTACTTCCCAGCATCCAAAATGCCGGCCACAGCCCCTGGCCGAGTGGGAGCTTCATGCGTGCTTCAATCTTACCAAATTTAAACTCCTTGAGGCCCTGCGTTTTCATGCGGGATGACGTGTAGGACATGCCGCCAACTGTTTCCTTTTTCGCCGTGATTTGCAGGATGCCGTTGACAACGCTAGCGTTTGCACGCTGGTAATATTGCTTCTCGTTGTTGCCCCAGCCACCGCCACCAGTTTCGAACACCCAGCTAGAGCTGATGCCCGTGTTAAATTCATCGGCCCAGACTTGCTGATAGGTTTGGGCGTGGGTGGAAGTCTGGCCGAGCAAGCATAGCGCAACCGCTCCCACGAGGGAGGTAAAAATACGTTTCATAATGGGTGGGAATTGGTGGAAAGATGAGTCGCAAGCAAGTAGCCCGCACAAGCAGGGCATTGCCCTAGGTAGTAGGGCTTGCAAAAGGTGGTGACTCGGGAGCGGTGTAGCAAGAGAGCTGAACACACGCTATCAGCAAGGGCGATGATTAAATGTAAGCCTTTTATTGCCGGTTGCGCAAGTGGGGAGCTAGTGGTAAAAACCTGCTTCAGCGTACTTGAAATAGTGCTTTATACGCTTACTGCACACGCAACAACTCGCTACTATCCTAGTAGGGAAAGCCAGAACTAACTGATCCTGTCGGTGGCGCTGACGCCTACGCAGCAAACCGCGTATTATCCAATGGCCAAAGTTTTGTACAAAAATGATTGAATTGGTGCGAGTACCCAAGTTGGGCTGAAATGCAAACGCCCCCCGCAACCTAGGTTGTGGGGGGCGTTGTAGAGGGTGACGAGTCTGTAAGCCGGGTTCTGTCCACAACCGAAGTTGCGTCTCCACCATTTATCTAGGCCAGTTCTCACGAAAAGGCTCCATCAACCTACCCACGGACGCCGAGCGAGCCGCCCGGTGCAGACCCGAAAGTCCGCGTGCCCGCTTATTTGGTCTTTCAACCCCTGAGGTTTACCCAGCCGGACTAGTTACCTAGCCGCTGGTGCGCTCTTACCGCACCTTTTCACCCTTACCGGCTGCCCGAAAGCAACGTAGGCGGTAATTTTCTGTGGCACTGGCTGTCTGAGCCTTGCGGCCCATCCTTCCCGTTAGGAAGCAGGGTGCTCTGCGTTGCCCGGACTTTCCTCGTCACCAGGTTTGAAGCTGGCGCCGCGGTGGAGCGACTCATCACGGGGTAAAGGTAGGCGAATAGAATGGATTAGCCACGCGCCACTTAGGCTATAGGGTTAGTCGGCGACGGCAAAAGCTAGCCGTAGCTGGCTTAATGCGATGCATCAGGTGCGCGCAGTTGAGAAGCGTAAGGCAGCTACTAATAGTATTTAGTTTTTTGAATGTCACAAATACTGGTGTTATTTCTAAATCTGGTATTTCTCGGCAAAGAGGGCGGATTTTGACACTAGATAATGGCTGATTTTGGTACTATCCCAATTGGGCTTGGACTAGGTAATGATGGATGGTGTGTAAAGATTCCTACATTTCACATTCTCAATCCTGGAAAGTAGGGGGCTGATACGGGTATTTAATTACTCCGCTCAACTCTTCAACACCAGGTGTCACACCATTCTTCTCTCTCCAACCCACTCACAAAATGCAAAGACAACCACTAAATCCCCGCTTCGCCTCTTGGTTGCTAGGTGCTTCAGTCGTAGCAGGTGCTTCTATGTTCACGGCTTGCTCCACCGAACAGGTTAGCCCTTCAGATGCAGTTGTAGGGCAAAGCAGCAACGACGCCAAAACCGGCGAAGATCTGATTGCGGGTCAGTACATAGTCGTTCTAAAGGATGGCACGGTAGAAATTACGACTGGCGATTCGTACGACACGAAAGTGAAGAAAGTAAAGAACGTAGGCCAAGGCTTGCTGAAGGAAAAAGGCGTGAAGCAGGAAGCTATGGGCCTGGCATACGGCCACGTGCTCAAAGGCTTTTCTGCCTCGCTCACCCCCGGCGAAGTAGCGGAGCTGCGCAAAGATGCCCGCGTAGCATACGTAGAGCAGGATCAGATTATTGCGCTCGGTAAACCAAGCACCGGGGGCGGCACTACGCAGCCTACTCAAACCACGCCGTACGGCATTGCCCGCGTGGGCACTGGCGACGGCACCGGCAAAACTGCTTGGATCATCGATACGGGTATCGACCTCGACCACCCTGACCTGAACGTAGATGTGGCCCGCAGCAAATCGTTTCTGACTAGTGGCGCCAATTATGCCTCTCCTGACGACGGCAACGGCCACGGTACCCACGTTTCGGGTACTATTGCCGCCAAAAACAACACCATTGGTGTGGTAGGAGTGGCTGCTGGCGCTACCGTGGTAGCCGTGCGCGTGCTCGACTCACGTGGTAGTGGCTCCAACTCTGGCGTTATTGCTGGCGTCGATTATGTAGCTGCCAACGGCAAAGTGGGCGATGTAGCTAACATGAGCCTAGGTGGTGGCGTCTCGCAAGCGCTAGATGATGCCGTTGCTAAAGCTTCTGCCAACGTACTGTTTGCTCTGGCTGCTGGCAATGAGTCAACGAGCGCTACCACTTCTTCCCCGGGCCGCGTGAATGGAGCTAACATCTTCACCATCTCGGCCATGAATAACACAGATTCGTGGGCTTCGTTCTCCAACTACGGCAACCCACCTGTTGATTACTGCATGCCCGGTGTAAGTATTCAGTCGACGTGGCTGAACGGGGGCTACAATACGATCAGTGGAACCTCGATGGCCACACCGCACATGGCCGGCGTGCTGCTGATGAGGGGCAAGTCGTTTACTACAAGCGGCACTGTGAAAAACGATCCAGACGGCACTGCCGACCCGATTGCACACCTATAGAACCTAGCTTGCTAGCTATAGTCAAAAAGGCCACCCAAACGGGTGGCCTTTTTAGTTGCTTGTTCATCAGTTGTATAGAGCTCATTCGCCGTGACGTACATCCGGGAATTTCACGTACTTACATGCTCTCCCTGCACCTAGGTTTGCCGTAGTGTGCCGGTCTGCCAATCCCACCCCAAACCCACCAACAACTATGCAAATTTTTACCCCTTCATCATTTGCTGTAGCACCTCTTGATTCACTCAGCGTCCCGCGGAAAAGTGGCAGGAGCGCCTGGTGGATTGGTCTTGCGTTGCTCAGCGTTTGTGGCTCAGCGCAAGGCCAAACCAAAAACTGCGTACCACAACCGAACCTAGGGAACCGCTCGGCCAAGATTATTCAGGTGGGCACGTTGAAATTCAAGGATCTGAACAAAAACGGCAAGCTTGACCCGTACGAAGACTGGCGCTTGTCGGCGGAGGCGCGCAGCAAGGACCTGCTAGCGCGTATGTCGGTGGAGGAGAAGGTGGGTTTTATGCTGATCAGCACCACCCGCTTGCAAAACGACTGGGCCTTTGAGGCACCCAAGAACAAGGAGCCGATTACCAGCAACTTCAACGAGGAAGACTTGGTGGCTACCACCAATATGTTCACGCGCAAGCCCTTACCTGTGCCCTTAATGAACGCCGCCGGCACCACCAAAGCCGTAACGCAGTATCACTTGCGGCATTTTATTCTGCGGGCCAGCACGAGTGCCCGTACGATGGCCGAGTGGGCCAATAAGCTCCAGGCGCTTTGCGAGCAGCAACCGCTGGGCATTCCGGCCATTGTGGCCTCCAACCCGCGCAACCACGTGACGGCCACGGCAGCCATAGGCACCAGCGTGGGGCAAACCGCCTTCTCAACCTGGCCCGGCGAGCTAGGTCTGTCGGCCATGCGCGACCTCAAGCTGACGCGCGAATTTGCCGACATTGCCCGGCAGGAGTGGGCCGCTACCGGGTTGCGCAAAGGCTACATGTACATGGCCGACCTCGCCACCGAACCCCGCTGGCAACGCGTCGATGGCACCTTCGGGGAAAATGCCGAGTGGGCTGGCCAGATGATAACCCAGATAGTACTCGGCTTTCAGGGACCAAAGCTAGGTCCTACTTCCGTGGCCATGACCACCAAACACTTTCCGGGTGGTGGCGCCGGCAAGGACGGCCAAGATCCGCACTTTGACTGGGGTAAAACGGAGGTCTTTCCCGGCAACATGCTGGCCAACAACCTTATCCCATTTAAAGCTGCCATCAAAGCGGGCACTTCGGCCATCATGCCTTACTACTCGATGCCCGTCGGGACGAAGTACGAAGAGGTTGCTTATGCTTATAACCGAGGCGTCATTCACGACTTGCTACGTATGGAGCTAGGTTTCAAAGGCATTATCAACTCTGATACCGGGCCAATCGAGATGATGCCCTGGGGTGCGGAGAGCTGGTCGATTACCCAGCGCTACCATCGCGCCTTGCAATCGGGGGTGAACCTGTTCGCGGGCACCGCCGACCCTGCCGAACTGCTGAAAACCGTGCAGACCAACCCCACGGATATGGCCCTAATTGACGACTCGATCCGGCGGCTCTTGCTGGAGAAGTTTGACCTAGGCCTGTTCGAGAACCCCTACGTGGACGAAGATGCCGCCGAGAAAATTGTGAACAACCCGCAGTTTGCGGCCAGGGCAAATGTGGCGCTACGCAAGTCTATCGTGTTGTTGCGCAACGATACCAAAGCGTTGCCGCTCAAGGGGAAAACCAAAGTTTACTTCAAGTCCTACCAGAAAAGATACGGCACCCCCGATGCTGGCCCTGGTGACGTGTATGCTGCCAACGGCGAGCAAGCTACCCTAGAGTTTGTAAAAACGCCCGAGGAAGCGGATGTTATTCTACTGTGGTTAAAACCCAGCGGCAAGCCACTCTTCGCCTCCGATGGTTCGCCGCTGTATCTGTCGCTGTCTAAAAATGCTGTAGATGTCGCTTACATCAACGCCTTGACGGCCAAGAAGCCAACTATTCTTGCCGTGAATTACACTAGTCCATGGGTGATCAACGAAATCTACAACAACGATACGAAGGGTCGTTTCAAAGGGGTAGTAGCTACCTTCGGCACCACACCGGAAGCCTTGCTAGATGTTATTAGCGGTAAGTTTAACCCCACCGGCAAAATGCCTTTCACCACGCCCATTTCCGAAGAAGCGGCTAAGAACCAGAAGGAAGATGTGCCAGGGTACCAAGAAGGGGCGGGGTATCCGCTGTTCAAGTACGATGAAGGGTTGAGCTATTCGGTAAACTAACTAGCTTTTCTTGAACGCGTTGCAGTCGCTTGGTTGTGCCGAGCGACTGCAAGATGTATAACTAAGTTGCTTGAGATAAGTACTTATTTCCCTTCCCACGTATTATCCTTTGGGTAGCTATCTGGTACGTACGTGCTTCCTAGCGTCACCTTCTTTACCTCCTTATCCGCCGAAAAAGTCACATTTACCGACTTTTCGCCCTTTTCCCACACTTCGATAGTGCGATGAAATTTCTGGGTGGAATTGTCGGCGAAGGTTACGGTTAAGTCAACCGGAACGGGTTTAGTGCCTTTCGATTCTACCGCGACGGCGTAGCCATTGCTCTGTTTAGTGACGCTTGCAATAGCTAGGTCGGGGTAGCCTAGGTCGAAGAACCAGCGCTGCCAGAACCAATTTAGGTTGCGGCCAGCTCCAGCATTCATGCTGTTGAAGAAATCGAAGGGCATAGGGTGTTTGCCATTCCAGTTCCGGATGTAGGTGTGGAGGGCTTTGGTAAACAGCTCGTCGCCGAGTAAGTCCTTCACGTAGAGGTAACCTAGGCCCGGCTTAGGGTAGGAGTTGAGGAAGAAGGGCGTGCCGTTTTGCTGCGTAGTGAGCGTCGTAATGGGCAAGTCGGCCTCGGTATCGGCGGCGCGCGCGTAGGGTGTCACGCCGTACTCATCGGTGAACTTCGGCTCGATGAGTGACGAAATAACCCACTCTCCAATGGTTGCCCAACCCTCGTCCATCCACCCATACTTGGTTTCGTTGATGCCCATGTAGAAGGGAAACATCGTGTGGAATATCTCGTGGTCGGTGAGGGTGATGACGTCCTCGCGCTTGTCGAGCGGGTTGTCGTTCACCATCATCGGATATTCCATTTGGTCGAGACCGTCGAATACGGTTTCGTGCGAGTAGGGGTAAGGCCACTTCGGAAAGGTGTAGCTCATAGCCTCCACCGTACGGCGCGCAAACGCCGTAACTTCCTCAAAATCTTTATGCCTGGGATTGTATGCTGCATCCACACGGGTACGGCGCTTCGTGGCCGGGTCAACCACCAGGCTGCTGGCCTGCCACACATAATGGTCGGCAGTAGCAAACACAAAGTCGGTTACGTTTTCCGCCTCAAAGTGCCAGGTATTCTGTGGCTTAGTAGCCGTAATATCGCGCCGACCTAGGTCAGTGGCATCAATGATGGTTGTGATGCCGTCCTTTTTGCCGGCATCGTCCAAGCGTTTCGCGTACTTCTTGGTGAGTACCTGGTCGGCGTTCGTAAGGTCGCCAGTGGCCCACACTACGAAGTTCTTGGGCACCGTCACATCGGCTTTGAAGTTGCAGAAGTCGTTGTAAAACTCGGCCGAACCGGTGTACGGGATACGGTTCCAACCGTCGATATCGTCGTACACGGCGATACGCGGGAAGAAGTAGGCCACAAAAGCAGCGCCGGGCTCAATCTCGCCGGTGCGCATGTGCGAGCCCTGATTGAGCGTGTAGCTGTAGGTGACCAGCACCTGGGTTTTCTGCTTAGGGCCGATGGGCTTCACTACCGGCACCAGCATATTCGTGGCGTCGATGCGCAGCCTGCTTACATCCAGCGCCTGCCCATTGATGCTCATCTGCTGAATCTGCACGCCGTCGTTTTCATCTTCTGGCTTCACCGAGCCCGCGCGTGGCGCACCTTTCTGGTAGTAGTTGGGGTACAGCTTGAAGAGGATCTGCCGGAGCGTATCTGGGCTATTATTCAGATAGTCAATGGCTACCGAACCTAGGATGCGCCGAGAAGAAGGATCGAAGTTGACCTTGATAGCGTAGTCGGCGGTGTTCTGCCAATAGCTAGGGCCGGGCTGCCCATTTTGTGCCCGCGTGCCTTTGGCATACGTAGCCGCAAGATTGCGCGGAATGGGTAAATATGACTGAGCAAGAACCGCCGTAGGGCCCGCAAGAAGTAAGCTGAAGAAGAGGGTGCGAAACATAGCCGCAAGGTACGATGCCGCGCCCTGGCTACCACAAATCGGATGTCGCCCATTGCGGCGTAAAAGGTACCAAGCCGCACAGCAAGCTCGTCCAGCCAAGTGCTTTCAGTAGTATCTGGCGATGAAAACCGGGTCTAAAGCTAGGCGGCAATGCCTGCCTAGCTTCCCATGACCAAGCAGCTCCGTAGGCGAGGTAAGCGGCTAGAAGTGGTTCTGCAAAATTGCTTGCATCTTTTCCGCCGTGAGCGGCTTGCTGATAAAGTCTGTTACAATGCTCAATCGCTGCACCCGCTCTACGTCGCGCGGATGCAGGGAGGTGGTGAGCATAATAATGACGATGGCTTGATGCTGCGCTAGGGACATCTGCTGGTAGGCCTCCAAAAACTGAATGCCATTCATGCCGGGCATGTTCACGTCCAACAAGATGAGCACTGGACAGACCGGTGAGTCGCCCTGCTGGTTCAGAATATCAAGAGCTGCCTGTCCGTCCTGCGCTACCAAAACCTGCTCGGCTACACCAAGCTTCTTTAGCAGTAACTGATTAAGGAAGTTAGTGGTTTGGTCATCATCCACCAGCAGAATACAGGGTAATTTGGGCATTGGAGCTTAAGGAGAAGGCGCTTGTAGATACTATGTAAGCACTTCTACGCTGGTGAGGGCACTTCGTGACGAAAGTAAACGGAGAAAATAGAGCCAACACCCGCTTCACTGCTGACGGTGAGCATGCCGCCACCATTCTCTACCATCCGCTTCACCATATACAAGCCGATGCCAGAGCCCTCAATTCCAACGTGAAAGCGCCGAAACATCTGAAACAACTCCGCTTGCTGCTCTTTGTTTAAGCCTAGGCCGTTGTCTTGCACCTCCAGCACCACATAGCCCTCCGTCTGATAACAGCGTAAGTGTACCTGGGCAGTGCGCTGTGGATGCCGGTACTTGACAGCATTGCTCAGCAAGTTATACACCACCGAACGCAGGTTCTTGCTCGAAAATGACACTGCCGGACACGCCGTAACATCCACTTTCACCTGCGCACTAGTTTGCTTGATCAGCGGCTGCAAGTCCAGTTGCACATCTTGGATAATGGCAGATAGGTCTACTTGGGTGGCAGGCTGATGATGCTCCTTTTGAAGCTTAATAACGTCGCTCAGGTGCGAAAGTGTGCGCTGGAAGCGAGCTACGGCCTCCTGCATCATGCTTAGTAAGGGCGCCACGGTTTGTCCTAGCTCGCCTTCCTTCGGTAGCTGATCTTGCAGTTCATACACCAACCCCTCAATATTGGTGATCGGGGCCTTCAGGTCGTGGGAGGCCGTGTAGATGAAGTTGTCGAGGTCGACATTCACGCGCACCAACTGCTCGTTGTTGGCGCGCAACTGTTGCTGTGCTTCTGCTTCCCGCTGCTGACCTAGCTTATGCTCGTGAATGTCGGTATAGGTGCCAATCCACTGAATTACTTCCCCTTGTTCGTTGCGCGACGGCAACGCCCGGGCCAGCATCCAACGGTATTCACCCGCCGCGTTGCGAATGCGGCACTCCATTTCCAGTGGTTGCGAAGTCTGCAAGCAATGCCGCCAGTGTTCCATAGCCGAATCTAGGTCGGCAGGATGAAACTGAGTACGGATGTCGTAGGAGGTGTGAGGAGATGGTTGACCCGTGTAGTCAAACCAGCGCTGGTTGAGGTAGGTGTTTCTTCCGTTTGGGCCAGCCGTCCAGGCAATGTGCGGGATGCCTTCTAGAATACGGCTCGTTTCGGCGGCGGCTTGCTCTACGGCTAGGCGGGCGCGAGCCTGTACCTGCAATTCCTCGTTGGTACGCGCCAGCAAATCGTTCTGCTCCACCACCCGAGCCCGGATAGCGTTGATTTCCCGCTTGTCCGATAAATCGGTGATGATGACGGCCAGCATGGGTGTGTTGTTGAAGGACAACACATTTAGGCCGAGTGCAAAAGGCTGGAGCAGACCATCGGCCGTTTCCAAAGGCATTTCACCCTTGCTGCGCCCAGCCCAGCCTGCGGCTAACAGCAGCTCCCAGTAGGTGTGCTGCTCGGCGGGTACGAAACTCCGAAAGGAGGTGCCCATGATGGCTTCCATGCGCCGCCCAAGCAAGCCTGCTAGACAGGCATTGCAGTAAAGCACCGTGGCATCCTGACTCAGCAGCAGCGCCCCCTCGTTCATCTGCTCAATGAGGGTACGGTAGCTCTGATCGGCGCCTTCTAAGGTGAAAATGCGCGGTCCTTCGGCCGCCTGCACCGCTAGGGCATCAATAGTGCCGGTACGAATGGCCGTAATAAGATCCTCAGCCTCTTGCAACTGTTGACGCAACAGCTCATTTTCCTGGGCTAGCTCAGTGGCGGTAAGCGGCGGACGATCAGCCATGCAGATAAGGGTCGTTGGGGTCAGGGGAAAGACCAAGCAGCGCCAACACCCGACGACGGTCTGACAAGTCACCTACCAACCACCGTGTCAGACCCGGACTCCGTTTGACTAATGTGGGAGCCGCAACAATGCGTGCCTCCTGCGCCATTTCTGGCTGTTGGTATATATCGACGATCTGAAGCTCATAGCGCCCTGCCAGATACCGTTCGCAGATATCCTTCAAGTTGCGTACTGCCTGCGTCGAGTTGGGGGTAGCGCCCGTAATATACAGGTGCAGCACGTACTCAGCACCGCCCGGCCCCTGGCCTTGCTCTGGTTCCATAGTGCGCGGCTTACTTCGGGTCAAGAGGTCGTATATCCAACCCAACCAGCACGCGCTCCTGGTTCGACAGGTCGCCTATAATTTTGCGGATGGGGGAGGGTACCTTGCGTACCAGCGTCGGAATAGCAAGTATCTGGTCGCCCTCGGCCAGTTGCGGATGTTGCAACAAGTCGATTACTTCCAGTTGGTAGCGCCCCTTCAGGTGCTCCTCACAGTATTTTTTCAGGTTGGCTAGTGCTGTAACCGATTTAACCGTTTGGCCGGCAACGTACAAGCGCAGTTCCCAAATTTCTTCGTCCATGGGCAGAGGTAGGGGGCCGAAGGCATTCCCTATGGTGGGGTAATTAGGAATTAGTAGGGGATGCGGGCGATTTCTCAGTTTGCTGGGAAGGATGCCGCCCGGCTATCTGTCGACGGCCTACTGTGAGATTCTCGCGGAGTTCTTCCTCCTCGCGGTTAGTACGGCGGAGTTCTTCCTCCACTGACTCAAACTCAGTGCGTAGGTTGGAAATGGTGGCTTCCAGTACCCGGCGCTTCCGCTCCAACTCTCGTTCACGGCGCTCAATTTCTTGCTGAGCGGACATAGCCTGTGCCTGCTCCTGCAAGAACTGGGTATGACGGCTAGCACCCGTGATAATGCCCGTTGGCCCTAGGACTACGTCGAGCAGCCGAATGCCTTCGCTAGTGACCAAGAACTCGCGCACTTGGTTGGAGTGAGACATGCCGCGTGCTTTCAGAATGCTCAGACCGCGGTTGCGCTCCCCGATGCCTTCGAGGTCACGCACATGAATCCAGACGTCTACCAGCGAGGAAACTCCTTCTTCGGTCATCTCTAGGTTGGTGTTGCGGCCGCTTACTAAAGCCGTAAACAAGGCCGTGATACCTTGTACCTTGAGATAGTCGATTAGGCGAGTGAGCATGCCGCGCACTTCTACCAGGGTGCCCACCGATACTAGGTTGCTGATGGGGTCGATAATAACCGTGTTAGGCTTGTATTCGCCAATCAGTTTGTGGATCGTGACTAGGTGCTGCTCTAAGCCATTGAGGGTTGGCCGTGAGGCTTCAATGTGTAGTAGCCCTTGCTTGATATACGGTTGCAGGTCCATGCCTACGGAAAGCATGTTGCGGATCAGCTGCTGAGGCGATTCTTCAAAAGCGAAGAACAGGCACTGCTCGCCGCGACGGCAGGACTCTAGGGCAAAAGCGGCAGCGAGCGTCGTTTTGGCCGTGCCTGCCGTGCCGGTGATGAGCGCGCTACTGCCCCGGTACAGACCACCGCCGGTAAACATCTCGTCTAAGCCCGGCACGCCCGTTGACACCACTTCGTTTGATACTTCGTGCTCCAGTTTGAGGGACGTAACGGGCAACACCGAAATGCCGTCCTCGGTAATGAGGTACGGGTATTCGTTGGTGCCGTGCGTGCTGCCGCGGTACTTCACAATTCGCAGGCGACGAGTCGTAATCTGGTTTACGACGCGGTTATCCAGCAGAATCACGCAGTCTGACACGTACTCTTCCAAACCCTGTCGGGTGAGCTGCCCCTCGCCACGCTCGGCCGTGATGACCGTCGTGACGCCTTTGTCCTTGAGCCAGCGGAACAGCCGCCGAATTTCGGAGCGCAGGATGGCTTGGTTCGTAAAGCCAGAAAACAGTGACTCAATGGTATCGAGCACGACGCGCTTGGCGCCAATGCTGTCGATGGCGTACCCTAGCCGAATGAATAAGCCTTCGAGGTCGTACTCGCCGGTCTCCTCAATCTCGGAACGGTCTACGTGCACGTGGTCGATGCGAAGCTTTTTGTCGGCTTGCAGCTGTTTCAGGTCAAAGCCAAGCGACGTGACGTTAGCGGCTAGCTCGTCGGCTGTCTCCTCGAAAGCCATTAGCACGCCGGGCTCGTCGAACTCTTGGATGCCTCGCGTCAGAAACTCAACGCCCATAAGCGTCTTGCCGCAGCCTGCTGTTCCACAAATCAATGTGGGACGGCCACGAGGTAAACCCCCTTCCGTAACTTCATCAAGACCATCAATACCAGTGGGGGCTTTGGGGAGAGCCGGTAGCAATTGAGAACGAGTAGACATTACTGCAGAAACGAACAATAGATAGTATGCTTCACTAGGCAAGGTACAACCTAGAAATCCAGAAAGCTAAAGTGGATGCGCTAGTCTACTACTTACGCGGTTGCAACAGTCGTGTTTACATCCGTGGCAAACGCGTAAGTATGAAAGACTTGGTAGTGGTACGCTCTACAGCGTATAATCAGTAAGTTAAAAAGCAGCATGCGGAGCCCCGTGGAGCATCTTATGGGCAGTTGTTGTAAGAAGTTCCTACTGAGCAGAGTTTCCAGTACACCCGACATGCCCCGCGGGGCTCTACATGACTTCTATATGGGCAAAACTATTTTTTGCTCACTTCCCACCTACTCGCGCTTGGTACTGGACCCCTTCGCCTCTGGTCATGGCCTGCGGCGTAAATAACTATGTGCTGGCTGTTTCGGCAGGTACTCCCAGCGGCCTGTACCTAGGTAAGCGCCCTACTATTTCAGGCGCACCAGTGTGGCGCCATAGCCGAACTTCTCTTTGCGCGCATCTTCAAAGAATTTGATGTCTTTGTTGCGGCTCAAAAGCTTATGAATCTCCTTGCGCAGGGTTCCGTTGCCGGAGCCATGAATGAACACGATTTCGTGCATGTTGGTAGCAAGGGCGCGGCTCAGGGCATCTTCAAATGCATCAATTTGGAGCTTGAGCATGGCCGTGTTGCTCATTGGTGGCTCCGCTTTCAAGGCTTCCGGGCTGAGCGCCTCCAGGTGCAGGTCGAACTCGTGGGGGGGCGGTACGATGGCTTTGGCAGGCTCCG
Organism: Hymenobacter sp. GOD-10R; assembly: GCF_035609205.1. Lineage (NCBI taxonomy): Bacteria > Pseudomonadati > Bacteroidota > Cytophagia > Cytophagales > Hymenobacteraceae > Hymenobacter > Hymenobacter sp. GOD-10R. Next base: position 4,274,012 of record NZ_CP141184.1, on the reverse strand, counting down.
GCACAGGAGCCACGGCGGCGGGCTTGGGGGGCGTGTTGCCCGTAAGCTGCTGCTTAAGCTGCTCGGCTAGCTTCTCCGGAGCCAGCGCGACGGGAGCAGCAGGCTTCTCGTCGAGCTGAAAGAGATACGCTTCTTTCTGCAGAATAGGAGCTTGTTGGCGGCTGTTGTAGAAGGTGGCCGCTTTAAACTGTTGGCGCTTGGTCAGCAGTTCAAAAGCTGTGTCGCCGTTCACGCGGTGGGGCAGGAGCTGAATGACTACAGCGGGCCATTGTTCAAAATCTTTTAAATGCCAATGTGCCAGTGGGCGACTCGTTGCTTTCGGACCTAGCTTATCCGACGACAAGCCGCGGTATTGCCCGTCCCGATCTTCGCCGTAGGTAAACAGCAAGTCGCTGTCGGTGTTGTTGACGAGGTGCGTCGCCAGCAGCTCCGGAGACTGGTGCACCAAGGCTAGGTACAGCCCTTTCTGCACGCGTACGGGCTCGGGAGCCGGTGCTTTCGTTCCTGCTTTTGCTGTCGCCGGAGCCGGCTTGGCAGAAGTGCCAGGAGCAGACTGGCGGGTGCCAGCGGCGGCGGCATTGCGCTCGGCAGCAATGGCATTAGCGGTCTGGCCGAACGCTTTTTGTTCTTCTGCGGCAACTACTACCACCTCGCGGCGCATTACCGGAATCGTGAAATCATTATCGATGGCTACTTCTACCAGGTCGTTGTCGAGCAGGCGGGTGATGATGCCTTCTTCGCGCCCGGTAAGCAGGCGTACTCGGTCTCCTACGTTCATATACTTGTTGCTGGGTGTGGGATAAAGGTAACGGTTGCGCGACCGGGAAAGTCACTTCGCTAGAGTAACGAAGCTACCAGTACAATCCGCGCAAGACAAAGCCTCGCCGGTTGTTGAATTCCAACGCTGGTGCCGGCAGGTGAAAAATGCTAGCTACGTAAAACACGCGGCGTAGAAGCTTACTACGTGTGGGAATACGAAGCAGATTGACATCGAGGGTGAGATAGTACTGGCGATAGGCGTGCAAACCTAGGGCGGCATTGCTGCCAGGGTCGTTGTACACCATCTGCTGGGCACCGTAGCCAACGGCTGGCTGCAGCCATTTGGGCCAACGGCTTTGGGCAGGCAGCCAAGCAGCTAGGTCGGCGCAAAGCCAGTACGTGTGGCCGTTGTAGTCCTTCAAAAATTGCTCGCCCAGCGATTTGCCGAGCACATTGGGGCGCAGCTCGGCGTAGCGGGTGGTGTGAAAGGAATACTTCGGCATGAGGCGAACTTCGCCCCAGGTGAGCTGCTGCCCGATGAGCGCCGCCGACCCTAGGAAGTTAGCAGCTAGGTCGGTGGCTGAGGCGCCATAGGCCGGGTCGCGGCCATCGAGCAGCTCGATGGGGCTTTGCAGCAGAAAGCCCACGAAGCCGCCGTACCAGATGGCCTGCTTGTCAGGGAGGCCGGCCCAGCGGAGCATGTCTACGGCGCCCCGGCTTTCTTGGAATGCGCCCCAAAAATGTCCGGCTTTATCGAGCTGCTTCCACTCGGGCAAATCGTTGAACCAGTGCAGCTTTGTGCGCGGACCCGTGTACCAAGCCTCGCCCAGCAGCACTAGCCCTCCGGTGTAGGCTACTGCTAGCCCACCCGCGAGCAAAGGCAGCCGCCGGCCCACCCGCAGCGAATCGGCAGGTGGGCGCAGTAGCATTGCCTGGGTGGTGACGCGCTGACCAATGGAGTCAGTGTGACGTATCGCGTGGTGGCTAGTATCTGCTTGATAAAGGGAGGGTTGGGCTTGCGTACGCGCCGCCGTGAACCAGTAGATGCCAGCAAGAAAAAGGAGCAAACGTTGCCACGAAGTAGCGTAAGGAGAGAAGGGGCAACGCAGCATGAGCAGACTTTAAAAGCTAGCCTAGGGAAGATGGGAAGTTGTTCGACTTACAATAAACAGTAAGCCTAACTTCCGTCAGTTCAGCCGAAGCCGCCTCAAAGCTACAAACAAAGATGAGCGGCAGCTCGACGGATCAGGCGAGAATCCGTACTTCCTTCTACCATCTTCCACCCATTCACCTCTCTATTCTATGCCTAAACTTCGACTCTTCTCGGGTTTGATTTGGTTGCTGTTGCTCCTTGGCCTGCCTGCGGCCCAAGCGCAAGTCGTTACGACGCAGCCTTACTTTTTTCGCGACGACACGCCCGTCACACTCACCTTCGACGCGACCCAAGGGAACGGTGGCCTCGCCAACTTCACCGGCCCCGTGTACATCTGGACCGGCGTCGTTACGAACCTTAGCACCAGCAATACCAACTGGCGCTACGTGAAAAGCCCAAGCTTCAACCAGCCAGACCCCGCCGCGCTGATGACGCGCAGCGCCACCAATCCGAACCTGTACACCATTACGCTGACGCCGCGCACCTTCTACAACGTGCCCGCTGCCGAACAGATTCTACGCCTAGGTATGCTGTTTAAGGACGCGGCCGGCAACACCATCGGCCGCGGCGACGGGGGCGCTGATATTTTTGTGGACGTGTTCCAGGGCGGCTATGCCGTGCGCATCACGAGCCCAGTCACGGGCGGTAACCCGCAGTTCGTGATGGCGGGTGCCACCGTGACGGTAAGCGGCGCGGCCTCGGCATCTTCCCGCATGGAAGTGTACCTGAACAAGGCATTGCTTTCCGGGCAGTATGGTGTCACTAGTATCTCGTACTCACTGCCTTTGACCCAGGTTGGCCGCAACGTCGTGCGGATTCAGGGCAACAGCGGCGCGCAAACGGTGTCCGACTCTGTGGTATTTATTGTGCGTTCGTCTGATGTGCCTACGGCCGCCCTGCCCGCCGGCACCAAGGATGGCGTCACTTATCTTTCCAGCACATCGGTGCGCCTGAAGCTCACGGCGCCTGAAAAGCAATTCGTGTACGTGCTCGGCGATTTTAACGGTTGGCAGCCCGCTCAGATGATGAATCGCACACCAGACGGCAAAGATTGGTGGCTCGATATTACCGGCCTCGCGCCGGGCCGCGAGTACGCCTACCAGTTTTTGGTAGATGGACAGTTGCGCATTGCCGACCCCTACACTGAAAAGATTCTGAGCCCTACCGACGACCAGTACATTCCGCCTGTTACATACCCCAACCTAAAAGCCTATCCGACGGGCTTGACGACGGGCAACGTGGCGGTGCTGCAAACGGACCAAGCTAGCTATAACTGGCAGGTGACCAACTTTCAGCGGCCCAAGAAAACCGACCTTGTTATCTATGAGCTGCTGTTGCGCGACTTCGTGGCGCAGCATGATTATAAGACCCTACGCGACACACTTAGCTACTTGCAGCGGCTAGGGGTCAATGCAATTGAGCTGCTGCCGTTCAACGAGTTTGAGGGCAACGAAAGCTGGGGCTACAACCCCTCGTTCTACTTCGCGCCCGACAAGTACTACGGTACCAAAACCGACCTCAAGCGCTTTATCGATGAGTGTCACCGCCGCGGTATCGCCGTCGTGATGGACATGGTGCTGAACCACTCCTGCGGGCAAAGCCCCATGGTACAGCTCTACTTCAACGGCAACACTGGCAAGCCTGCGGCTAATAGTCCATGGTTTAACCAAGATGCCACGCACCCTTTCAACGTGTGTTACGATTTCAACCACGAAAGCCCCTACACCAAATACTTCAGCAAGCGCGTGATGGAGTATTGGCTTCAGGAATACCACATCGATGGCTACCGCTTCGACCTCTCCAAGGGCTTTACGCAGAAGCAAAGCGCAAACGTAGATGAGTGGAACCAGTACGACCAGTCGCGGATAAATATCTGGCAAGACTACCGCAACACGATTACGGCCGTGAGTGCCGATGCTTTCATCATTCTGGAACACCTCGGCAACAATGACGAGGAGAAAGTACTGGCCGACCTAGGTCTGATGTTGTGGGGCAATATGAATGGTAGCTACAACGAGGCTACGATGGGCTACCTAGGTGGCTCTGATTTCAGCGGCGGCTACTACGGCGCCCGCACTTGGACCCAGCCCAACCTCGTGACCTACATGGAAAGCCACGATGAGGAGCGCCTGACCTTCAAGAACGTGGCTTATGGCAACAGTTCTGGCACTTACAGCGTGAAGGACCTGAACACGGCCCTCGCTCGCGACGAAATGGCCGCGGCTTTTTTCTTCACCGTACCCGGCCCGAAGATGGTATGGCAGTTTGGGGAGCTAGGTTACGACTTCAGCATCAACCGCTGCACGGACGGCACGATCAACGACAATTGCCGCACGGCTAACAAGCCTATTCGCTGGGACTACCAGCAAGTGCCGGCCCGCAAGCAGCTCTACGACGTGTACCGCAGCCTAATAGCGCTACGCGTAAATGAACCGGTGTTTGAGGCGCCTACTACCTATACGCAGCAGCTCGCGGGTGCTGGCAAAACTATCCACCTAGCTGGCCCTGGATTGAACGTGACGGTTGTCGGCAACTTTGACGTGGTACCAACCAACGTGAACCCCGGCTTTCAGCAGGCTGGCACTTGGTACAACTATCTAACTGGGGCTACCCGCGTCGTGACGGACCCCAACGCGGCTATTACCTTGCAGCCCGGCGAGTACGCCGTGTACACGTCGCGCCGCATCACGCGCCCTGGGGTGCTCGCCACCAAATCAGCCCAGCAGAACTTGCTGCATCTGAGTGCCGCTCCCAATCCTGCCGACGCCACGGCTACCCTGCGCTATGAGCTAGCTTCGGCCGCACCCGTCAGCTTGGCGGTGACTAACCTACTCGGGGCTACCGTGTATACCTTGCCCACAACTAGCCGCCAAGCCATCGGCGCGCACGAGCTAGCTTTGCCCACCGCTAACCTAGCAAATGGCGTGTACTTGGTGCGCCTGAGCGCTGGCTCGCTGCAGCAAACCACCCGCGTGCTGGTGCGGCACTAAGGATGCCGTGAGTGACTTCACGCCGCGCAATCAGTGCGAAGTCACGAATCACCAATCAAAAAGGCCGGCTCCCATGTGGGGCCGGCCTTTTTGCTTTAGGTAGTTTCCTATTAGGTCCTACTTCTTGTAATCCGTGTGGTACGTCACCAAATCATCAATAGGGGAGCGGATGATCTTGCCGACCTTCATGCCGTGCTCGCTGGCCACCTGCGTCAGCGCGTCGCGGAAGTTGTAGCCTACCGAGCCAATACAGTTGAAGGTGTACGACTGGTAATTAGGATAGTGCAGCACAATGTTCTTGAAGAACGCCTGGAAGCCTTCTACTACAATCTCGCGGCAGTAGCTGATGTTGTTGTGGTCGTAGGCGAACCGGGAGAAGCTAGCCAGGAAGCGGTTGGGCAACGGCTGGTTGTAGAGCCGATCTAAGATGTCGTCGCGCTCCAGCTTGTAGGTTTCCCAGAAGATTTCCTGCAAGCCATCGGGCAGCAGCTTGCGCATGTAGTCGCGCAGCAGGCGCTTGCCGATGAAGGAGCCGCTGCCTTCGTCACCCAGGAAATAGCCCAGTGAATCGACGTTGTAAGAGACTTTCTCGCCATCGTACACGCAGGAGTTGGTGCCCGTGCCGAGGATAGCTGCAAAGCCTGGCTCGTCGCCGAGCAGGGCATGGGCTGCGGCCAGCAAGTCGTGGTCGACGTGCACCTCGGCGTTGTGGAACGTCTGGCGCATGGCTTTGGCAATTTTCTCTGCCTTTTCCCGCGACGATACGCCGGCGCCGTAGTAGTACACGCGTTGCACTTGGTCGCGCGGTAAGGTGTCAGGAAGGTTTTTGTCGAGTGATACCAGCACGTCTTCCGTCGAAACGAAATCGGGGTTATAGCCTTCAGTGTTGAAGTAAATACGATTTCCGGCGTCATCGAGCTGACACCAGTTGCTTTTGGTAGAACCGCCGTCGGCAATAAGGATCATGGGCAAGGCAAAAACAGAGTGGGCAAACAAAGAAACGGTTGATCTAGGTACGATACCGGGGCAACCGAAGTAGCGAAGCACGGAAAAGATTTTGGTAGATAAAAATATAGAGGTGCTTCCTTCTCTTTTTCGAGGCTAACAAGGGATGAAGCCTTTTTACCCGACTATAGAAAATAGGGGAGAGGGACAGGCGGAAGAGAAACAGTCAGGCCGAGAAAAGCTAGGTCCTGCGTGCTGTTTGCGCCTTTAAGCCAGAAGCCGGGCGGCTGCCTACCTCGCCTTGATAAGGTAGAGGATGTGTCGCGAACGAATACAAATCTTTCAATCAACCAGTTAATTATTTGCATGAACAAGAGCTTTATCACCCTGCTATTCTGCTTGGTGTGGGGTGCCGTTGCACATACTGCCGTGGCGCAGCGCACCGCCCAGCGCAAGCAAGGCGACGTGTACGTGGATAAGCAAGGCGTGCTGCGCTGGCAGCAAGGCAAACAGGAAGTGGCCTTATTCGGGGTAAACTATACCACGCCGTTTGCCTATGCGTATCGGGCGCACCAGCAGCTAGGCGTGTCGCACGAGCAGGCCATTGCCCAGGACGTGTACCATCTTTCCCGCCTCGGTCTGGATGCCTTTCGGGTGCACGTGTGGGATATTGAAATCACTGACACGCTCGGCAACCTCCAGGATAATGAGCATCTGCGCCTGCTCGATTACCTGCTGGCGCAGCTCAAGCAGCGTGGTATCAAAGCCATCCTGACGCCCATTGCCTACTGGGGTAATGCCTACCCCGAGCCAAACAACACGGGGACAGGCTTTTCTAGCATCTACAACAAGCAGCAGGCTTATACCAATCCGCGAGCCATCAAGGCGCAGGAGAACTACCTCACGCAGTTTCTGAACCACCGCAACCCCTACACCAAGCTGCTCAACCGCGAGGACCCCGACATCATTGCGTTTGAGGTGTGCAACGAACCTAGCTACCACAAACCCGAGGAGCAGGTGACCTCATTTGCCAACCGCATGGCGCAGGCCATTCGGGCGACGGGTTGCCGCAAGCCAGTTTTCTATAACATCGCCGAAAATCCGAGCGTACACGAAGCCATTTTGAACGCGAATGTGGATGGGCTGACCTTCCAGTGGTATCCGCAGGGGCTGGTAAGCGGGCACACTTTGCGCGGTAATTTTCTGCCTTTCGTCGACCAGTACCCGATTCCTTACCAGAAAGATGCTCGTTTTCAGCGCCGGGCGAAGATGGTGTACGAGTTTGAGTCGGCCGATATTTTGCAGCCGGTGATGTACCCATTTATGGCTCGCAGCTTCCGCGAAGCAGGATTCCAGTGGGCTACGCAGTTTGCTTACGACCCCATGGTCATAGCGTACGCCAACACGGAATACCAGACCCACTACTTGAACCTAGCCTACACGCCCTCCAAAGCTATGAGCTTACTCATCGCCTCGAAGGTATTTCACGACGTGAAGCGTAACCAGGCTTTCCCTCGTTACCCCGCCGACTCAGTGTTCGACGCCTTCCACGTGAGCTACCGGCAAGGCTTGAGCGAGATGAACACGGCCGAAGAGTTTCTCTATACCAGCACCACCCAAACAGCGCCCCGCAAAGCCGTTAGTCTGCAGCACGTGGCGGGCGTAGGTTCGTCGCCAATTGTAGCGTATCAAGGCACTGGCGCTTACTTCTTGGATAAGCTAGCTCCCGGTGTGTGGCGCCTGGAGGTGATGCCCGATGCCGTGGCGCTGCGTGACCCCTTTGAGCGTACTTCGCTGCAAAAAATCGTCACGCAAATCATATGGAACAACCAGCCTATGCGCGTCGCCCTACCCGACCTAGGTACAACTTTCACCGTGCAGGGCTTGAGCGAGGGTAATACGTTTCGGGCTACCGCCACCGGTGGCAATGTCGTGCTGCGACCTGGCGCCTACTTGCTTGCTAGCCCTGGCAAAAACACGGCTGCCTGGACCGCCCAAACTACTGTGAGTAACCGCAAGCTAGGTGAGTTTGTGGCCCCGCCACCAACTAAACTGCCGGTCCAAGTAGTTCATACACCCGTTGTGCAGGCTACGGCTGGGCAGCCACTAGAGGTGAAAGCACAGGTAACCGGTGCGGAAGCTGCCGACAGCGTAGTACTCGTAGCGCGGTCGTATTACGGTGCCACCCGCACGCTGACCATGACGCGCCCCACGTTGCTGACGGCTACGGCCACCGTACCTGCCGAACTACTGCGCGCGGGTCTGCTTCAGTATTGGATAGTGGTGCGCAAGCCCGAGCAAGCCCTAACTTTCCCCGGTGGCTTTGCCGGTACGCCCCGCGACTGGGACTACTTCCACGCCGAACACTGGGAGGTGCCCGTGGTAGCTGCTAACGCGCCCTTAACTCTCTACAACGCACAAGCCGACAAAGAGCAAGTAGACGTGGCAAGACTCGCCCGCAGCAGCTACAGCGACTACGTAACCAGCGCTGCTGGCGCCTTGAACCTGCGTCTATTGGTACCCACACCCCGTAGCGGTGAGCTCGCCAACGAGCCCGGTCCGGCTATTGCCTTGCGTGCCTACCTAGGTCAGAAGCTCCAAGCGCGTGCGACTGCACTCAGCGGCTTCAAAGAGCTGGTGGTGAAGGCGCGGGCCAGTCAGCCGGGGGCTAATGTGAAGCTAGTGCTGGCAACCAAAGAAGCTGCTGCTTATTCAGCAGCTGTGCCGGTTAGCGAAGAGATGCGCGAAATTCGGGTTCCACTCGCCAGTCTTCAACCCGATGCGTTATTGCTGATCCCGCGGCCATATCCTAGCTTTTTACCGTTCGCTTTCCAGACCACAGCCGCACCAAAGCCTTTGACACTAAGTGACATTGAGGTCCTGCAATTGATTGTAGTAGCCGGCCCCGATGGCACGGCACCTAGCTTAGATATTGAATCGGTTCGCCTAGAATAACCTAGCCAACAGACCCTAGCTCCTGGTAGCTCCAACAAAAAAGCCGCTGATCGTCAGCGGCTTTTTTGTTGGAGCTAGATGCTGTGCACTTAACTACTGCTTCAAAGAGTAGGTCTTATTATTCAGATCCAGAATAATGGTGTAGGTGCCAGCGGTTGTAACCATAATGTCGTTGCCCGGATTTGTGTCGATAGGAGCGGTACCGCTGCTATTTCTTGTGCTGGTAGAGCCGTAGCTGGTGGTCCAAGCCTTGTTTAAGCGAAACTTGAACGCACCTGCCTTCAGCGCACGCGTGATGGTGTAGGCTTTCAGGTCGCAATTGTAAGTAAGCTGTACATCCGTGTCCCAATCAACACCTGCGGGTCCGATAATCGACCACGTATCTGCGTTAGGTGGTACGCATGCCTTGTAGATGGTAGCCGTGAGCGGAACAGTTGGTGAAAATAACGGGCTGTTGGCAGCATAGCTAGCCTGCAAACGCACTTCCAGCGGCGTCGCTGTGCCCGGGGTAAGACCTAGGGTCGTCAGGCTCGAATTCAGAGCATCTACGGTGAGCACCGTGGTAGGACCTGCACCAGCACCAATTGATACGGGCGCCGCAAAGTTGTTGCCTTGCTTATCTACTTGGATATTGTAGGTAACAGTCGGATTATAGGGGTGTTCAACCTCGCTCCAGGTGAAGGCAGTGATGGGCGTCCAGGTATAGGTAACGGCAGTTTGCGCGCTGTTTGCCTGGAGCAGTGCTACCGTGTTGGTAGAAGCCGTGAGCGTAGGAGTGCTGTTAGGCTTTAGCGTGGCCTTTACTTCATCTTTCTCACAAGATGCTAAAGAAAGCGTTGCTATGGCAAACAGGCCCGCCAGCGCTTGGGTAAGCCAATTTTTCATGATTATCTAACTAGGAGGTGGGAAGTAGGAAAGTTATTTCCCCGCCCCAGCGGGAGCGGGGAAATACTACAAAATGCTTAGTAGCCAGCGTTCTGAACCAGATTGCGGTTCACGCTCAAGTCGGCTGAGGGAATAGGGAACAAGTTGCGGAACTCCGGTACGCTCGTGCCGGCTGCTACGCCACCTTTCCAGGGCCACAGGTAAGTAGAGCCCGTGAAGCGGCCGTAGCGGATGAGGTCAGTGCGGCGGGTAGCTTCCCAGAATAGCTCGCGCGAACGTTCGTTCAGGAGAAAGTCCAGCGTCAGGTTCGTTGCGGTGATGTTGCCGGCCGCCGTGTTGTTGAAGGCGCGGGTGCGTACGCGGTTCACGTAAGTTAGGGCTAGGCCTTGGTCGCCGCCACCACGTAGGGCTGCTTCCGCGTACATCAGGTACACGTCGGCTAGGCGGAACATGGGGAAGTCGGTGTCGACGAATGTAGGGTCGGTGCCTGCTACGCCGGTAGAGGAAATGTTCTTGAACTTAATCGGCACGTAGCCATATTTGAAGTCGGTCTGCAAGACAATGTCACGCGTCTGACCACCCGTCACGAACTTACCGCGGCTATCGGCAGCCGTATCTGGGAACTGCTGGTAGAGGTTGGCTGTGGTGCGAATACCGCCCCAACCGCCGCCTACGCCGTAGCGAGCAGGGTTCCAGTTAGCATCGGCCGTACCGGCAATAGCGGCGTGCGTAATGAAGGTAGTACCACCGTAGGTTTGGGTCCGCTTGCCGTCGTACACGATCGGGAAGATAATCTCGCGGCTGGTGTTGTTATCAGTGCGGAACAGGTTCGCGTAACGCGTTGTGAGCGAGTAAGCGCCACTGTCGATTACCTTCTTTGCGTACGTAGCGCAATCGGCGTAGCGAGCCGTGCCCGTGTATACCTGCGCATTCAGGTAGAGTTTGGCGAGCAACGTCCAAGCAGCGGCCTTATCAGCCCGGCCGTATACGTTCTGGCCAGGTGCTACCAGGTCAGCATCAATAGCTATGAGTTCTTGCTCGATGTATTTAAATAGATCGGCTCGGCTGATTTGCTTCGGCGGCGTAGTGCCACCGATTTCGTCGTTCTCCGTGGCGAACGGCGGATTACCGTACAAATCCAACGCGTGATAGTAGGAGAGAGCCCGCAGGAAGCGCACTTCTGCCCGCAAAGCCCGCGCCGTGGTAGCATCATTTCCCGTGATATTACGATCAGCTAGCTTCGCATCGGTCGCCTCGGATAGAAAGCCATTGCACAGCGTTACCTCGTAGAGAATACGGCTGTAAAGGCCTCGTACAAACACGCCACTGGTAGTCCAGTTCATGTTGTGAAAGTCCTGTACGCCTGGGTCATTCCAGGCAATAACGGCCTCGTCAGTGGTCAACTCCTGGGCACTCCACAGCTGCCGGATGTAGTCGGAAGTACCTTGGTCGATACCTTGAATGTCACCGGTAGTGGCATCAGGACCCTGGCCACCTGTTACGGCAAAGCCGCTGTATACCTTCGCCGCTACGGCTTGATAACCAGCTAGGTCCTTGTAAATAGTTTCCGTGCTAAGATCGTAGGTTGGCACGCGGTCCAGGTCCTTGGTGCACGAAGAAGCGGCTACCAAGACCGAAGAGACTAGAGCCAGCGCTAGCGTATGACGGGATGAATTAAAGAGTTTCATATACAGAGGGTGGGAAAATCAAAGGTTCAGATTCAGACCGAAGGTGAAGGTGCGGGGCCGGGGATAGATGTTGTTGTCAATCCCGTTGAAAATCTCGGGGTCGAGGCCGCTGTACTTCGTAATCAGGAAGGCATTCTGAACAGCAGCAGTCAAGCGCAAATTCCCCTTTTCATGGAACACCTTGCCCACGTTGTAGCCCAGCGTGATGTTTTCCATCCGCAGGAACGAAGCATTCTGAATGTAGTAGTCCGAAGAGTAACGCTGTTGGCTCGTCAGGGTAAAGCCGGTGTTGTTGGCGTCCTTGGTCACATTGCTCAGGAAGTTGGTTGAGCCGTTGATGCCGTAGTAGTTACCGCTGTTCGAGTTGATGTTGTTGTAGTTGTAGTTACCCAACAGGCTACGCATCGTGAAAGCTAGGCTCAGACGATCGTAGCTCAGGTTTGAGCTGAAACCGAGGATAACACGCGGCGCCGATTGCTTGTAGAGGTAACGGTCGTTCACGTCCACTTTGCCATCGCCGTTGAGGTCAGCGTACACATCCTGCAAAGGCTTGCCGTTTTCCCCGTACACTTGCTTGTACACGTAGTAAGAGGAAGAAGGTGCCCCCACGCTGTAGATGCCAATGTTGGTACCCGTACCACCCGCTACCGTGCCACCATTGTTGGTCTCGATGCCTACGAAATCAGCCGCTTGCGTACCGAGCGACAGGATTTTGTTCACGTTGTACGTGGCGTTAGCATTCAGGCTCCAGTTCCAGTGCTCGTTTTGTACGGGCGAGGCATTCAGGTTAAATTCGATACCCTTGTTCTCCAAAGAACCTACGTTCGACACGAGCTGGTTGGTGAAGTTGGTCAGCAACGGGATTGGAATAACGGCCAGCAGGTCTTTGGTCTTGCGGTAGTAGGCATCAATCGAGCCGTTCAGCTTACCATCTAGGAAGCCGAAGTCGATACCAGCGTTGTAAGTAGCGGTTTGCTCCCACTTCAGGTTACGGTTGAAGCCCTGCGGTGAGTAAGGCGTCAGGTAGACATACGTGCCCGTCGTCTGGTCGAAGTAGCTGTACTGCGCCGTGGGTACGTTCCGCGAATAGCGCTGAATGTAGGGATAGTCGCTACCAGCAGCAGCCACAATATCCTGCTGACCGGTGATACCGTAACCCACCCGGAATTTCAGCTCAGAAAGCGTCGTATTGTCTTTCAGGAAAGACTCTTCCTTCAGACGCCATGCGAAGGAGGCGGCGGGGAACAACGCATTGCGGTTGTCGGGCGAGAAGCGCGAAGAAGCGTCGTTACGCAGTGTACCCGTGAAGATGTACCGGTCGCGTAGCGTTACGTTGGCTCGGCCGTAGAACGAGATAATCGTATACTGAGTGCGGAACGGGTTCGTAGCAGCGGCTTTGAACACCGTGGATTGGTCGCCTAGGTAGGTAGCAAACGCCGGCTCCTCCCGAATGAAGTCCTGGTAGGAGTAACCGCCGAGTACTTCTAAGCGGTTGTTGCTACCGAACTGCTTGGTATAGTTCAAGTAAGCTTCCAGCAGCTTGTTGTCGCGGTTCTGGGTATAGCGGTTAAATGAACCACCCCGTACGCTCGTGTTGGCGGGGTCAAGTGGCACGTTCACGTAAGTAGCAGCCGAGTTCGAGCCAATCAGCTTGGAGCCGTTGCTGCGCGTGATGTCGTATCCTAGGTTTACGTTAGCGTGCAGATCGGGCAGGAAGTGCAGGCTGTAGTCGAGCTGGATGTTGCCGATGCTACGCTTCACGGTGCTCCGGTCGCGCGTCAGGCGAAGCTGCGCCACGGGGTTGCGCGGTACGTTTAGCTGAGGGGCACCGCCTGCGCTTTGCAGGTATTCGAAGTAGCCACCGTAGCTTTCCACGCCGCTATTTACAGGCTGCGTCGGGTCGAACGCCACGGCCGAGCCAACGGCAGCATTGTCGGCGAAGTTGTTGTCGATCCATGAACCTTTCACGTTCACGTTCACGCGCAAATGGTTGTCGAGCAGCACCGGGTTCAGGCTAAGCGAGCCCGTGTTACGAATCAGTCGGTTCGTAATCAGAATGCCTTGCTGACTTAGGTTACCGTAAGAAGCGCGGAAAGGCAGCTTGCCTACGGCACCACCCACGCTGACATTGTTATCGAAGGTAGTAGCCGTGCGGAAGATTTCGTCTTGCCAGTTTGTGCTAGCAGTACCTAGCAAGCCCGTTTTGCCAGGCGCCACGCGGTTTACCGTTGACCGGAAATCGTCGGCCGAAAGCACTGGCACCGAATTGTAGCGGCGCGCGATAGACGTCTGAGAGTTAACGCTTACCGTTAGCTTCTCGCCCTGTACGCCTTTCTTGGTGGTAATAAGAATAACCCCGTTCGAAGCGCGCGAACCATAGATAGCCGTGGCCGAAGCGTCTTTCAGCACGGTGTAGGTTTCGATGTCGTTCGGGTTGATGAGGCTGAGCGGGTTGGATGAACCAGTGAAGTTGTTGGTTTCCACCGGCACGCCATCAATAACGATAAGCGGGTCGTTACTGGCGTTCAGCGACGAGCCACCCCGGATACGAATGGTAGAAGCCGAACCAGGGGCACCGCCGTTAGTGGTAATTTGTACGCCTGCTACTTTGCCCTGAATAAGCTGCTCAGGGTTCGTTACTTGGCCTTGTACAAAGTCCTTCGATGTAACAGTAGCTACCGACCCCGTTACGTCTTGGCGGCGCTGGGTGCCGTAGCCTACGACCACCGCCTCGTTGAGCAGGGTCGTGTTTTCAGCTAGGGTAGAGTTGGCTACCGTTGTTGTTTGGCCGCCGGTTACGTTCACCGGAATGCGGTTGGCGTTGTAGCCTACGTACGAGGTAATAAGGGTGTAGGAGCCAGCGGGTACGTTGGAAATCGTATAAGCGCCGGTAGCATCCGTAGACGCACCTAGGGTCGTGCCTTCCAAGATAACCGTTACACCAGGGATGCCTTCACCTTTGGCGTCAACTACCCGGCCCGTAACGGTACCATCGGCAGCGACGGGGTTGAGGATGATGCCATCCTTCACCAGTTCGTAGCGAATTTGCAGGGGCGCCAACATGTCGTTGAGCACGTCGGCCAGAGGCTTGTCAACCGCATCAATGGATACTCGGCGGCTGGCTCCGATCAGCTCGCGGCTATACAGGAAATGAGTAGCCGTTTGGGTTTCAATTTTCCCCAGAACGGACTTGATAGTTTCACCCTTAGCGCGTAGCGTAATGGGTTGATCCAGCAATTGTTGCGCACTAGAAGGATGCGCGCCTGCAATGCTGGTAAATAGGCTTAAACTGAGCGCCTGCGTAAGCAGCAGCCTCTTGACGGTGCAAGAGAAGCGTGAGGATGGTAGCGAAGAGGACATGAATGTGGGATGAATTAGGGTGAGGTCTCTGCTGAAAATCTTGCAGAAATTGATGCTACCTCGCAAACGTTTGCACCAAGTCTGCAAAACAATGTGCTGCTAGAGCAGAGTGGGGGAGAAAAGGTGTGCGACTTTCGCCATAAAAGGTGTGGGGTATTAGTTTGAAGGAAGAAGACGGAAAGGCTAGCTTTTGCAGCCTTGACTATGGACAACTATCTGGGTATCCAAAAGCTCGTAAGAAGCACCTAGCGTTTTGCAGAGAATAGCTAGCTTGTTGAACAACGACTCATCTTTGAGCACAAGACTTACCGTGCAGTTGGCTAGCTTGTTTTCGTCATACACGATGTCAACGCCGTATGCTTTTTCCAATGCTGCCAAAACTTCTGAAACGGGGCGGTCATCGAAGGCAAAAGGTTGATTTACCAACATTACTGGTTGAGCTACCAGTTCCTTTGTTAGCTCTTGGGCCTTGGCGGAATAAACGGCCTGCTGATTCGGCCGTACGACCAGGCTGGCGAGCGTCGGCGATAGTACTTCTGGGTGCTTCGAATCCGGCAGGCGAGGGGTAACGCGCACTTTCCCGCGGCGCACTTTTACTAGTACCTGGGGCTGATTGGCGTAAGAACGTACGGTGAAAAGAGTACCTAGGACGGTCGTGACCAGCTTATCCGTATACACCCGGAATGGGTGAGCAGCGTCGTGCTGTACATCAAACGACGCTTCGCCCGTCAGATATACCTGCCGACTGGGGCCAGTGAATTGTTGCGGGTACTGCAAGCGGCTGTTCGGCGATAAAAACACCATGCTCCCATCGGGCAAGCGAAAGGTAGCGGGCTGCTTGGTAGAATTGGTGTAAACCAGTAACTCATCCGGTGACCAGGCTGGGGTCGTTGCAATAGCCGTTATGGCGGGCTGTTGGGGCGCGACTATGGGGTTCTGTGTTAGCTGAAGACCTACAGTACCAAGCCCTACAGCTAACAGGGCAGCAGCGGCCCACCGGACGGGAGCAGTTCGCCACCAGCTATTCGGTTGACTCGTAGTAAGAGGGGTATCTACTAATACCGTTTCGTGAGCGATACGCTTCCAGAGGTCTGCTTGTAAAAACTGCCGTTCCTCTTCCGGAAGTTGAGGTTTCTCTTGGGTACCTAGCTCCTCGTACCAGGTTTCGACTACCTGTCGCTCTTCGGACGTGCAGTCGCCTTGCTGGTAACGCCGCAAAAGATCTTGTAGTTGTGCTGGGTTCATGCGCTAGGAATAGCAGAGAAAATCTCCGTATGCCTATTAAGTCGATCAATCCGTTTCGACCCCTAGCCCCTCAAGAAAAAAAGTTGTTAAAAAATTACTCTTGTAAATAAAAGACAATCCTAGGTTGTAATAATTGTCTGGTTATAAGTACTATAAAAACTTTCTTCGCACCACGCGATGTGACTGTGTGCGAAAGCAGAAAGCTAGAAATGGTTGATAAAAGTGAAAAGCACCAAGGGGAGAAAGTCTTTCAGCTTCACCCGCAGCATTTTCATAGCCCGCGTTAGGTGATACTCCACGGTTTTCTGCGATAAGTTGAGCCGTACAGCAATTTCAGGAACTGACTGGTGCTCAAACCGGCTCAGGCGGAAGACCTGTTGCGTGTGCTCCGGCAGGTGTTGCACGCTAGCAACCAACGCCAACGACAGGTCAGCCACCGCAACTACCTCTTCCGTTGTAGAGTCTAGGTCCGATAAATGTGGGCGCGTGTAAGCAAGGTAGCCCGCGTGCGTAATCTTTGACTTGATAGCGTCAATGATCTGGTACTTGATGGCTGAATGCAGATAGGGCTTCAGCTTACTGATGGTGTGCACCTCCCGTTTGTGCCAGAGAGCGGTAAATAATTCCTGCACAAGCTCTTCGGCAGCTTCGCGGGAATTGAGCTTACGATGCGCGACTTCGAAGAGCGGATACCAGTAGCGTGTATAGATTTCCTCAAATGCCTTAGCATCTCCCTTACTGAGCGCTTGTACTAGCGCGTCGTCGCTCCAAGCGGCGTAAAGCGTACGATGAGCAGCGGGCATAAATGGAGCAAAAGGCGTGGGCAGAAAAGAGATACGAATTTATAATAAATAAAGATTTCATAATGCGAATTCGATTCCGATTTTCATTTTTTTAAAAACAGGGTATCAAGGTAGGCTAAGGATGCTAAAATCATAACGGGGCCCTTTTGTTTGATTTTTTGCTAGCGCGTTAGGGAGAGGGGAAAGTTGTCCGACTATTACTAGAGTCAGAGCACCGTGGGTAGCCAACGTTGCCTGACATCTCAACCCAGAAAATGGAAGCAAGAAGCTCTTTTTCTTCGGGTTAACATCCTCTCCAACTCA
This sequence comes from Hymenobacter sp. GOD-10R, assembly GCF_035609205.1. Taxonomy (NCBI): domain Bacteria; kingdom Pseudomonadati; phylum Bacteroidota; class Cytophagia; order Cytophagales; family Hymenobacteraceae; genus Hymenobacter; species Hymenobacter sp. GOD-10R. The sequence continues at coordinate 4,256,926 of NZ_CP141184.1, read as the reverse complement.
ATACCAGAAGGTCTTGAAATCACTTCAAACTACTCTTCTACGCGTAGGAGTCACCTCCTTGCTAGGAGGGCTTATGCATTCAGCCGCCTACGCACAATTTCCGGCCCTGCAAACCTTAGGGAATGTACAGCGTGCCGAACCCGCCGGTAATACCTTACGATTGACCTTTGCTAATGCGACAGGTGAGGTGACTGCCTACTCACCCTCCATTCTGCGGGTGCGCTTGAGCCCGAAGCCGCTAGCGCAAGATTTCTCCTATGCTGTCGTGGCGCAACCTAGCGCTGCTGCCCTGCAAGTGCGGGACGAAGGCAATACCCTAACACTCACCACCGATTCGGTGCGGCTGGTGATTCAAAAAAGCCCAGCTCGCTTCAGCTTTTACGCCGCCGATGGCAAGCTGCTGAACGAAGACGAGCCCGGCCTAGGTACGTCTTGGGTTGGCGAGGAAATCACGGCGTACAAAAAGCTGCAACCCGGCGAGCGGTTCTTGGGGCTAGGGGAGAAGACCGGTCCGCTCGACCGCCGCGGCCAAGCCTACATCAACCAGAACACCGATAACTATGGCTACGGTACCAACGTCGACCCGCTGTACTCCACCATTCCATTCTATATCGGTCTGCACAATGGGCTAGGTTACGGTATCTTCTTCGACAATACCTACGTCAGCCAGTTCAACTTTGGGGCCTCCAACGACCGGTTTTCGTCGTTTGGGGCCAACGGTGGCGAGATGAACTACTACTTCATTGGTCGTCGGAAGCCAGCCGGGATTATCCAGGATTATACCTACCTGACGGGGCGCATGCCGATGCCGGCGCTTTGGAGCCTAGGGTATCAGCAGAGCCGCTACACGTACTACCCCGACACCGAAGTGCGGCGCATCGTGCAGACCTTCCGCGAGAAGAAGATTCCGCTGGATGTGCTTTACCTCGACATCCACTACATGGATGCTTATAAGGTGTTTACCTGGCACCCGCAGCGCTTTCCGCAACCGGCTAAGATGCTGAAAGACCTGAAAGGCATGGGCGTGCACACCACTGTCATTGTGGACCCGGGCGTGAAGACCGAGAAAGGCTACGCGCCCTACGAAGACGCGCTGAAGAAAAACTTGTTCGTGAAGTATCCCGATGGTACCAACTACCGCGGCGAGGTGTGGCCTGGCTGGTGCAACTTCCCCGATTTCACGCTGCCCGCGGCTAGGCAGTGGTGGGGCGAGCAGTTCAAAGGCTACGTAGATGCCGGGCTAGATGGCTTCTGGAACGACATGAACGAAATGGCAACGTGGGGCAACCACTTGCCTAGCAATATCTTGTTTAACTACGAAGGCCACGGTGCTACCACCAACGCTGCCCGCAATGTGTACGGCATGCAGATGGCGCGCAGCACCTACGAAGGCACGCGCAAACTCATGAACGGCCGGCGGCCGCTCATCCTCACGCGTGCGGGCTACGCGGGCCTGCAGCGCTACACCGCCATCTGGACCGGCGACAATGTGAGCACTGATGAGCACATGCTTACCGGCGTGCGGCTAGTCAACAGCCTAGGGTTGAGCGGGATGCCGAATGCGGGTATGGACGTGGGCGGCTTCACGGCGACGCCACCGCCTACCGCCGAGCTGTACACCCGCTGGATTTCGCTGGGCACCTTCACGCCTTTCTTCCGCGCCCACTCGGCCGTCGATACCAAGTCGGCGGAGCCTTGGAGCTTTGGAGAGGCTAACACGGAAACCAACCGCAACTACATTCAGCTGCGCTACAACCTGTTGCCTTTCCTCTACTCCGCGTTCTACGAAGCCACCCAGGATGGCATGCCGGTGCAGCGCTCCTTGGCCATCAATTATCCCAACGACTCGCTGGTATATAGCCCCGATTTTCAGAACCAGTACCAGTTCGGGCAGGGCTTGCTGGTGGCGCCGGTGAGCAGCACCCTAGCGGCGGCCAAAGTGTATCTGCCCGCGGGCCGCTGGTACGATTTCTACAACGACCAACCCGCCGCGAGCGGCAAAGCTAGCTACGTGCCCACGCCCCTCGACCGGCTGCCCGTGTATGTGCGCGGTGGTAGTATTATTCCGATGCAAAGCCCCGTGCAGTACACCGCGCAAGCTCCACTGGATACGCTTTATTTGCATATCTATAAGGGTGATGTACCGACGAGCTTTGTATATTACGAAGATGATGGAACCACGTATGCCCACGAAAAAGGGGAATCTTTCCGGCGCACCATTACGTTGAATCCCACTGCGCGCTCCTTGGAATTGGGGAAAGTGGAAGGTGGATTTAAGTCGAAATTCAAAAACGTGGAAGTCGTTTTCCACGGATTTGATGAGTTGCGCACAGTGCAGGCGGCCGGCAAGAGCCTAGCCCCAACCACGCGCGTATTTCACTTGCAGAAACCAGCTAGCCTCACCGGCGAAACTACCCGCAACCCAGTTGTAACAGTACGCAATGCATCGGAAACGGTGCGAATCACATGGTAAAGAACACTCTCGCAGAAGACTGCGGCGGAAAATGCAGGACCACGCAGAGGGAGACTTCGGCGAACCGCTGGGTTTTCTTTCGCAATCTTCTGCGAGGAATAATTGCAGGAATTTTTCTAGTGCTAAGTCTCGAAACCCAGGCCCAAACGCCACACACCATAACCTCGAACGTAACGGTGCTCACCGAATCGTTCATCATTCCGCAGCTCGGTCGTGAGCGGCGCGTGTGGCTGTATCTGCCTAACGATTATGCCACGAGCCAGCGGCGCTACCCCGTGTTGTATTTGCAAGACGGCCAAAATGTGTTCGACGAAGCCACCTCCTACGCGGGCGAGTGGGGCGTCGATGAAACGCTGAGCCAACTTCAGCAAAATGGCCAAGACCCAGGCTGCATTGTGGTAGCGGTAGACAACGACGGCAAACGCCGCTTGGATGAATATTCGCCGTGGCGCAACGAAAAGCTAGGTGGTGGCGAAGGTGATGCTTACGTAGAGTTTCTGGTAAAAACCCTCAAGCCCTACCTCGACACGCATTACCGCACGTTGCCCGGGCGTGAGCACACGGGCATTGCGGGCTCCTCGATGGGCGCCCTGATTTCGCTGTACGCAGCCTTGAAACACCAAGATGTGTTCAGCAAAGTGGGCTTGTTTTCGCCAGCGTTTTGGTTTGCTCAACAGCCCTTGTTTACGTTTGTGCGCGGCACCAAGATTCGCCAGACGATGCGCTTTTACTTCGTGGCGGGCGCCCAGGAAGGCCCAACGATGGTGCCGCTCATGGAGGCCATGCGCGATTCGCTACGCCAGCTAGGGGCAGCGCTTAAAGACATCAACTACCAGGTGAGCCCCGATGGCAAGCACAGCGAGTGGTTTTGGCGCCGCGAGTTTCCGGCCGCGTACCAGTGGCTGTACGCGCCGAAGCGCCACTGGTGGCAACCACACCTCAGCGGACCGGCGCAAAAATAATTTGCATACAACCTAGGTGCTTTTATCTTTGCGCCATCAACGCCCAACAAAACTCGGCAATGACTTTCCAACTGACTCAAAATGCATGGTGGTGGCCTCTCCGTAACTCCGGACGGGATACCCTGTGCGTGCGCTAAAGTCAGTTCTTCAACTTTCGCATCGACCTTCAAGGAAGCCCGGCCAACCAGCCGGGCTTTTTTATTTCTAAGCCAGTTTCAACCAACGCGTCACAACTACTTCATCCGCTTTTCTTTTCTGTAGAAGCCTAGGGGTTAGGTCCATCATATGAAATACGCACTCAAAACTCGCCACGTCCGTCTGCTTGCTGATACCGTGACGCCGGTAGGTCTTTACCTGCGCTTGCGCGACCAGTATTCCAACTGCCTGTTGCTGGAAAGCTCTGACTACCACGGCCAGCAGAACGCCTTCAGCTACCTAGCTTTCGACCCGCTGGCGCGCTTCGAGGTGAGCCGCGGCGAGTTGCGCCAGACCTTCCCCGATGGTACTAGCACTGCCGAGACCCTCGCGCAGCCGCGCTTGGCGCTGGATCGGCTGCGGGAGTTTGCCGCAAGCTTCGACACCGAGCCTACGGAGTTCGATTTCATTACGGGTGGGCTGTTTGGCTACATTGGCTACGAAGGGGTGCAATACTTCGAAGACCTCACGCTGAACCGGGAGAAGGAAGCGGCCGGCCAGATTCCGGACATTATCTATGGCACGTACCGCTACGTTATTGCCCTGAACCACTTCCGCAACGAGCTGTACGTGTTTGAGCACACACCAGTGGAGGAGCCCACGGACCACGACGGCCTGACGCGTTTGGTGAATTTGATTCGCAATCCGAGCATCCCGGAGTTTGGCTTTGCGCCGGTAGGGGAGGAAAGCACCAACCAGACCGACGAAGAGTTTCTGAAGGTGCTGGCTGCCGGCCAGGACCACTGCCGCCGGGGCGACGTATTCCAGATTGTGCTGTCGCGCCGCTTTCAGCAAGGGTTTGTGGGTGATGAGTTCAATGTGTACCGGGCGCTGCGCTCCATTAATCCGTCGCCGTACCTATTCTACTTCGACTACGATAACTTCAAGATTTTCGGCTCCTCGCCCGAAACGCAACTGCTCATCAAAGGGCGCGAAGCTAGTCTGTTCCCCATCGCTGGCACCTTCCGCCGCACTGGCCGCGACGCCGAAGACGCGGCCCTCGCCCAAAAGCTAGCTGCTGACCCCAAGGAAAACGCCGAGCACGTGATGCTCGTGGACCTCGCCCGCAACGACCTCGCCCGCCACGGTGATAAGGTGAAAGTGAAGGTGTTCCGCGAAATCCAGTTCTACTCGCATGTGATTCATCTGGTAAGCGAAGTAAATGCTACGCTGGCGCCCGATGCGGCTTCCCTGCAAGTGGTGGCCGATACCTTTCCTGCTGGCACGCTCTCTGGCGCCCCCAAGCACCGCGCCATGCAGCTCATCGACGGCCTGGAGCCCACCGGCCGCGGCTACTACGGTGGCTGCCTCGGGCACCTAGGTTTCAATGGCGACTTCAACCACGCCATCATGATTCGTTCCTTCCTGAGCACCGGCAACCAACTGTATTATCAAGCTGGTGCCGGCGTAGTGGCCGCTTCGGATATCAACTCGGAGCTCAACGAAGTGCACCACAAGCTAGCCGCGCTGCGCAAAGCCCTGCTGGCCGCCGCGACAGTGGGCGAGAAGATAACGGTAGCATAGCAGGGTAGAGGCACATACTTGTGTCTCCTCGTTGAACGACAAACGCCAGAACGAAACCTGGTAAACAACATCAGCAACGATTGAGACACAAGTATGTGTCTCTACACCGCTCAGCACGACAAACGACCCAAGACCATGAAAATCCTCGTTCTCGATAACTACGACTCTTTCACCTACAACCTCGTGCAGCTGTTGCGCGAGCTAGGCTACGGCGACAGCACCGACGTGGTACGCAACGACAAAATCGACCTCGATAAAGTAGATGAGTACGACGCTATCCTGCTCTCGCCGGGGCCGGGTGTGCCATCGGAAGCGGGGCTGATGCCGGAAGTAATTCGCCGCTACGCACCGACCAAGCGCATGCTAGGGGTGTGCCTAGGTCACCAAGGCATTGCGGAAAGCTTTGGAGGCCAGCTGTATAACCTGCCAGCGGTGCTGCACGGTATTGCCACGGATGCCGACATCATCACCGGCGAAGATCGGCTGTTCCAGGGTTTGCCAACGCAGTTCAAGGTTGGCCGCTACCATTCGTGGGTGGTGACGCCCGACACTATGCCCGAGGAACTGGAAATAACCGCCCGCGACGCCAACGGCCAAGTGCTCGCCCTGCGTCACCGCAAGTACGACGTGCGCGGCGTGCAGTTCCACCCTGAATCCATCTTGACGGAACACGGCCACCAAATGCTGAAAAACTGGTTGGAAGGGAAAGATTAGGGAGAGGAACCAGAGGCTAGTTTCCCTCCTTTTTTAAGGAGGGGTGCCCAAAGGGCGGGGTGGTTAACGTCGTTGAACGATGTTAGGAGTAGAAGCTAGTTTTAGATTTCTAGCTCTAGTCTAACCACCCCCAACCCCTCCTTAAAAAAGGAGGGGAGCTAGCTCTAAACTACTCGTCTTTTTTTCAGCCAAGTTCATCAGTCAACCAACCAGTACCTTGAAACAGATCTTAGCCACCCTTTTTGATCAGCAAACCCTCACCCGCGATGAGGCCCGTGAGGCCATGTTTCGGATAGGCAACGGCGGCGCCAACGCGGCCGAAACCGCTGCCTTTATCTCGGTGTACCTGATGCGCCCCATCACAGTGCCCGAACTAGCGGGCTTCCGCGACGCGCTGCTCGACCTGTGCCGCGACCCGGAGCTCGGCACCCACGAAGTGGTGGATATTGTGGGCACCGGCGGCGACGGCAAGAACACCATCAACATATCAACCCTTGCTTGCTTTGTGGTGGCGGGTGCTGGTTACAAGGTGGCAAAGCATGGCAACATCGGGGTATCGTCGGTGACGGGCTCGGCAAATATCCTGGCTCATTTCGGCTACGACTTTGAAGCGCCTTCTGGTAAGTTGCGCGAGCAGCTTGATCGGGCGAACATCTGTTTTCTGCACGCGGCGGCATTTCACCCGGCCATGCGTTTTGCGGCGCCCATTCGACGGGAGCTAGGTGTGCGTACGTTTTTCAACATCCTAGGTCCGCTGGTAAACCCGGCCAAGCCGAATGCCCAGCTTGCTGGCGTGTTCAACGTAGAGCTGCTGCGCCTCTACAACTATCTTTTCCAGCAAACCGGTACGCGCTACGCCATCGTTCATGCTTTAGATGGTTACGACGAAATATCCCTGACTGGCGCGGCCAAGCTCGCTACATCCGCCGGCGAGCGGGTCGTGACGGCCGAAACGCTCGGACTAACCACGCACGCGCCTTCCGACCTAGCCGGTGGCAGCACGGTAGCCGAATCGGCCAAGCTGTTCCTGGATGTATTGGAAAGCCGCGGCACCGTAGCTCAGCGCGACGTAGTCACTGTCAACGCTGCCCTCGCTTTGCAGTGCTCCAACCCCGCTTTCACGTTTGAAGAGGCCTTGGCCGCCGCTCGTGAATCGTTGGACAGCGGCCGGGCGCGCGAGTCGTTCCGCCAATTGATGAACGTCTAACGGAACGACCTCCACGCACCCTTGCGTTTTCTCCGCGCGCCGCTGCCGGAATCTACTTTCGAACTTCTCACTCCTTACTATATGAGTACTGCCCCCACCATTCTCGACCAGATCATTACCCACAAGCGCCGCGAAGTAGCCGAGCGTCAGAGCCTCGTGCCAACCAAGTTGCTGGAGCGCAGCCTGTACTTTGGCAGCGCGCCGTTGAGCTTGCGCAAATATTTGTTGCGTGAAGATCTGAGTGGCATCATTGCCGAGTTCAAGCGCAAGTCGCCCTCGAAAGGCTGGATCAACCCGCACGCGCCGGTCGAGCGCACCACCATCGGCTACATGCAGGCAGGCGCCTCGGGCCTGTCGGTGCTGACCGATACCGAGTTTTTTGGGGGCAAAAACGAAGACCTGACGGTGGCTCGGCGCTTCAACTTCTGCCCAATTTTGCGCAAAGATTTTGTCATTGACGAGTACCAGATTCTGGAAGCCAAAAGTATTGGCGCCGATGTAGTACTGCTGATTGCGGCTGTGCTCAGCGCCGACGAGGTGAAGAACCTAGGTCAGTTTGCCCGCAGCCTTGGGATGGAAGTGCTGCTGGAGGTGCACAACGCCGAAGAGCTCGACCGCACCCTGCACCCCGACGCAGTGAGCCTGGTGGGCGTAAACAATCGCAACCTTCACGATTTCAGCGTGAGCCTAGATACGTCGGTGGCGCTAGCCGAGCGCGTTCCTAACGAGTTTGTGAAGGTGACGGAAAGCGGCCTGAACTCCGCGGCTGACCTAGTACACCTGCGCAATGCTGGCTACCGCGGCTTCTTAATGGGTGAGGCTTTTATGCGCCACAGTCGGCCTGAAAAAGCCTGTGCGGCGCTGGTACAGGAACTTAGCACGACCACTGAAGTGTCCGTAGCCTAGGTTCACCATTATTCCTTGCCCATGGCCATTGTCGAGAATACGAGTACTACTGCGAAAAACGAAGCAGATAACAAGCTCCGCATCAAAGTGTGCGGAATGAAGTTTGCCGAAAACATTGCCGAAGTAGCCCTGCTGGAGCCGGACTTTCTAGGGTTCATCTTCGTGTCGTCTTCCTCGCGGTATGTGGCCGATATTCTTGATCCGCGCCAGCTGCGCGCTTTGCCGCTGCACGTCAAGCGGGTAGGCGTGTTTGTGAATGAAACCACCGAAATCATCCTCCGCTTGGCCGGGCAATATGGCCTTGACTTGGTGCAGCTGCACGGCGAAGAAACGCCGGAACAGTGTGCCCAAATCCAGGCCACGGGGCTGCCGGTGATGAAAGCCTTTCCGGTGGGCGAGACGTTCGATTTTGCAACGCTCATGCCCTACGTTTCGAGCTGCACCTACTTTCTGTTCGATACCAAAACCGATTTGCGCGGCGGCAGCGGCCACACCTTCGATTGGAGCCTACTGGAAAGCTACCCGCTTTCGGTGCCTTACTTCTTGGCTGGTGGTATCGAAATCGGCCATGTGCCGAAGCTGCAAGAACTACAGCTACCCGGCCTGTTCGCCGTAGATCTGAACAGCCGCTTTGAAAAATCGCCCGGCTTGAAAAACGTGGATTTGCTCTGCGAAATGCTCCTAGCCCTCCGCAACAAATCCAAGAACTAACTACCTCTTGTCATTTTGAGGGCAGTAAGAAATCTGGGCCAGCTATTCTGGCCGTTAAACTCAGATTCCTCACGCTGTTCGGAATGACAGCAACAACAACATAACCCTAGCTTCTCATACCCGAATTCCCCATGACCTATCAACCGAATGCCCGTGGCTATTACGGCGAGTTTGGCGGTGCCTATGTTCCCGAAATGCTCTACCCTAATGTGGAGGAGCTCCAGGAGAACTACCTGCAAATTCTAGCTGATCCTGGCTTTCAACAGGAGTACCAGAAGCTGCTGCGCGACTACGTAGGCCGGCCCACGCCGCTATTCGAAGCCAAGCGCTTGTCGGCAAAGTACGGTACGCGCGTCTTCCTGAAGCGAGAGGACTTGTGCCACACCGGCGCCCACAAGGTGAACAATACGGTTGGGCAGATCCTGATGGCGCGGCGCCTAGGCAAAACGCGCATCATTGCCGAAACCGGCGCCGGTCAGCACGGCGTGGCTACGGCTACGGTTTGCGCGCTGATGGGCATGGAGTGCATCGTGTACATGGGCAAAATCGACATGGAGCGGCAGCGCCCTAACGTGGAGCGCATGCGCTTGCTCGGGGCCGAAGTTCGCTCGGCCGTGAGCGGAAGTCAAACCTTGAAGGATGCCACCAACGAAGCCATCCGCGACTGGATCAGCAACCCTGTGGACACGCACTACATCATCGGTTCGGTCGTGGGCCCGCACCCGTACCCGGACCTGGTGGCACGGCTGCAATCGGTGATTAGCGAGGAGATGCGCAAGCAACTCAACGAAGAGCTAGGTCGTGAGCTGCCTGACTACGTGGTGGCTTGCGTGGGTGGCGGCTCCAATGCGGCCGGGGCTTTCTACCACTTCCTCGACGAGCCTTCGGTGAAGCTGATTGCGGTAGAAGCAGCCGGTCATGGCATCGACTCGGGGCACTCGGCGGCTACGTCGGTGCTGGGCAAGCCGGGCATCATTCATGGCAGTCGCACGCTGCTCATGCAGGACGAGCACGGCCAGATTACGGAGCCGTATTCGCTGTCGGCGGGGCTAGATTACCCGGGGATTGGGCCGCTGCACGCCTTCCTCGGCACGTCGGGTCGGGCGCGCTTTATCAGCATCGACGATGAGTCGGCGCTGTATTCAGTGGCTGAGCTGAGCCGATTGGAAGGTATTATCCCGGCTCTGGAAACGGCGCACGCGCTGGCCGCCTTGCCGCAGCTAGGTGCTGGTCCGGAGGATATTGTGGTCGTGAACCTCTCGGGGCGCGGCGACAAAGACCTGGCTACCTACCTCCAATTCGCTGATAAACTGAACTCCTACGAATTCTAAGCTGCTGCTCCGTGGAAAACCGCATCGCCAAAGCTTTTGCCAAAAAGCAGAACCATCTGCTCAACGTATACCTCACGGCCGGCTATCCTACGCTCGACGCCACCGTGCCGCTCATCGAAACCCTAGCTAGCTCCGGCGCCGACCTCATCGAAATCGGCATGCCGTTCTCCGATCCGCTGGCCGATGGTCCGGTCATCCAAGCCAGTAGCACGGCGGCCTTGCTCAACGGCATGAACCTGTGGGTGCTGTTTGCCCAACTCAAAGACATTCGGCAGCGCGTGCCCGAAACGCCGATTCTGCTTATGGGTTACCTGAACCCAGTGATGCAGTTCGGTATGGAAAACTTCTGCCGCGAAGCTGCCGCCGCGGGCGTTGATGGCCTGATTCTACCCGATCTGCCGCTGGTGGAGTACGAAGAAGAATATCAGGACGTATTCCGCCGCCACAACCTGCGGCCCGTGTTCCTGATTACGCCACAAACTTCGCCTGAGCGTATTCGTCGCATCGACGCTCTGACAGAATCTTTCCTGTACCTCGTGTCGGGCCCCGGCACTACGGGCGGTGGCACCACGCAAGACCCCGCGAAGCAGGAAGCGTATTTCGAGCGGATTGCTGCCATGAACCTGCGCAACCCCCGCCTCATTGGTTTCGGCATTGGCGACAAAGATTCTTTCAACCGCGCCTGCCGCTACGCCGACGGCGCTATCATCGGCTCAGCGTTCATCAAGGCCCTGGAAGGCAAGGAAGATGCGCCCGCCGCCGCGCGAGAGTTTGTTGAATCGGTTCTAAACTAACCCCACTCGGTCATCTGGAGCTTGCACCCGATGACTGAGGAAAATACCACCACCCATGCTCATTCAGCTAGAACAATCCATCAGCGAAGCTGCCAAAGCGGACATCATCGCTTACATTAAAAGCATCAAGTACAAAGTCACGGAGGTGACCACCCAGCGGGCGTATTACTTGGTGGGCATCGGCAAAACCGAGTTCGACTTGCGTCCTCTAGGCCAGTTGCCCGGTATTCGCGACATTCATCGCGTTTCCGACGACTACAAGCTGGTGAGCCGCAAGTGGCGCGTGCGCCCCACCGTTCTCGACCTAGGTGATGGCGTGCGTATTGGGGAAGGCTCGCTGAGCATCGTGGCTGGCCCGTGCAGCATCGAGAGCGAGGAGCAGATGGAGAAGATCATGCAGCACCTCGTGGACAACGACGTGCGCCTGATGCGGGGCGGTGTGTTCAAGCCGCGTTCGTCGCCGTACTCGTTTCGGGGCCTAGGTATGGATGGTCTGAAGCAGTTTCACCAAATGGCCCGCGAGCGAGGCATCAAAATCGTGACGGAAGTGATGCAGGTGTCGCAGGTAGAAGAGATGCACGACTACGTGGACGTGTTCCAAGTGGGCGCTCGTAATACCCAGAATTTCAATCTGCTCGATGCCCTCGGCGGCGTCGATAAGCCGGTGCTAATCAAGCGCGGCATCTCGGGCACCATCGAAGAACTGCTATCCTCAGCCGAATATGTCTTCTCGGGTGGCAATGAAAAGCTGATTTTATGCGAGCGAGGCATTCGGACCTTCGAAACCGCCAGCCGCAACACGCTCGATCTGAATGCTATTCCAATTCTAAAGGAGAAAACACACCTGCCCGTGATGGTCGACCCCTCGCACGGTATCGGTATCCGCGACTATGTGTCGCCGATGGCTTTGGCGGGCGTAATGTCTGGCGCCGACGGCATCCTCTACGAGGCTCACGAAAAGCCCGAAGAAGCCGCTTCCGATGGACAACAGACGCTCAACTTTGCCGAGTCAGCGCGTTTGATTCGCAACCTACGCAAAGTATACGCCGTGCGGCAGGAGTTAGAGTAACGAAGTAAGCTAGCTTCGCTGAAAGGGAGCTAAAACAAGGGCTTGTTGTGGGCGGTGAAAAGTTGCTTATAACAGGCCCCTATTTTTGTACGTAAACTAATAAGGGGCTGAAAAATTATATACATGTTTCATTATGCATACTTTTTCCGGTAATACCCCTTGAAAATGTAGGGGGTTAGTTTAAAATATCATAATATATGAGCCAGGTGGCCCAAATTATTACAGGGATAAGTTGAGCTTTTTATCAAATTGTTAACAAAGCTCCCTAGAAATTTAAGTATAGGGTGTACAACCTATTTATAAATATTTATACCTTTGCTATCACTATGCGAAACCAAGCTGTGCAATGCCTAAGTAATATGATTACCAAGCGCTTTAAGCGCACTGGGGTCGGGCTTTATTGTCAGTACGGAAGCTAGAAGCAAATGCAACTAATCCTCTGAAACTTTAAAGCCCGACCTCTTCTAAGAGGACGGGCTTTTTTTTATCTCTCTATATCCTTTACGACCATGTTTCAGCAACCCTATGACCGGTACACCGCTCAAGACCAACTCGTCTGGAAGGTACTGTTCGACCGCCAGACCGCTGTGCTCCACAAACGCGCGGCTTCCGCGTTTGTCGAAGGGCTAGCTCGTATTGGCTTTAATCGTCATGCTATTCCTGTGTTCTCGGAAGTAAGCCAGCGGCTGCGCGGGGCTACGGGCTGGGAATTGAAGACCGTATCCGGCCGCGTAGATGATGCCACTTTCTTTGCCTTTCTGGCAGAGCGTCAGTTTCCGGCTACGATGTGGCTCCGCAGCATGGATCAGTTCGACTTCGTGAAGGAGCCTGATCTGTTTCATGATGTGTTTGGCCACGTGCCGCTGCTCATGGATGCTACCTTTGCCAACTTCCTGCATTTGTTGGGTAAAACGGCCCTACAACACCTGCACGATGCCGAAGCGTTGCGCCGTCTGCGGGCACTCTACGGCTACACAGTGCAGTTCGGGCTGGTGATGGAAGATGGCAAGCCCCGCATCTACGGCGCTGGTCTGCTGTCGTCGTCGCTCGAAACCCACCACTGCGTACACGAGGATACCCCTCGCCAGGCCTTCAACCTAGCGATGGTACTGGACACGAACTACACAGAGGAACGCTTGCAGGAGCAATATTTCGTGCTGAACTCGTGGGAACAGCTAACGGAAATTGTGGACGAACTAGCCGCTCTGTTAGCTACTGCTACCGTCAACGACTGGGCGTTGAAGACTGCTTGTTAATTGTTAAGTTATATTTGAAAGCGCCGGTCAGCCCACAGGTTGGCTGGCGTTTTTGCGTGCTACCTAGGTATAATCAGTAGCGCCAGCCGAGGCGCTCATACACGAAATGCAGGAGCCAAACGGGACCAATAAGCAAGAATTGTAAGTCTTTCAGAAAGCTAGGTTTCTTGCCTTCAATCTTGTGCCCCCAGAACTGGCCAACCCAGGCCAGCACGAAGATGAGCAGGCACACCACCCAAAGCGGCAGCGGCGCACTGGCCTCCACCACGCGCAAGCCCATTGCCATGACTGCCCAGATAAGCACCATACCTAGCGCTAGCCGTGGGGAAAGGCGCAGATAATATAGCACGGCCAGCGCCATCACCAAGGTCGCCCAATTGACCCACGGGCCAGCCGCACGCATGAAGTCTGGAACGGGTATCGACCACAAAAGACCTAGGATGCTGAACATGATCAGCGGCACGCAAATCCAGTGCACGCGCTTGTTGGTCGGGTTCTGGTGGCTTTCGCCGTACTCGGCTAAAAGGCTAGGTAAGCTGCTCATAATCGGGTGGGTAGAAGGGTGTAATTAAATTTAAGAGTTTTTAGACTTTCTTTTGTCATTCCGAGCAGAGCGAGAAATCTGAGTTATCAAACCTAAGCTCGTGACCCAGATTCCTCGCTCTGCTCGGAATGACAGCCGTCTGTGAATACAAAAAGCCCCACCGAAATTCATCGGTGGGGCTTTAGTAGTTACGCTTTGCTGTAGGAAAAGCTAAGCCTTTAGCTTGAAGCTTTTACGCAGGTAGTCGACCGTGGCGGTGTGCGCTTCGGCGGCATATTTCTGGTTGAACTTCGGATTGGAAGGGTTAGCGAAGGCGTGGTCAGCGTCGTAACTCTTGATGGTTACCTTCTTCTTGGCAGCGGTCATGTCCTTTTGAAACTGGCCGACTACTTCAGGGTTGATCCACTTGTCTTGGGTGCCAAAGATGCCTAGCACGTCCGTATTGAGAGTCTTGAGCTTCGCGACGTCCTTCTCCGGCATGCCGTAGTACATCACGCAGCCTACGTCTTTGGAGCCGGCGAGCAAAGCTGTTTGCAACGACCAACCGCCGCCAAAACACCAGCCCACCGAGGCAACCTGCGCCTTGGGGCCGGCATACAGAATGGCACCCTTAATAATATTCTGAGCGCGGTCGGTTTGCACGCCTTGCATGAGCTTGCCGGCTTCTTCGGGCGTGCTAGCTACCTGACCGTCGTACAGATCGAGCGCAATAATGTTGACGCCTTTCAGCTCGTTGGCAAACGTGCTGCATTCCTTCTTGATGTAGTCGTTCAGCCCCCACCATTCATGAATGACGAACAGGTATTTAGTGGAAGGCGTACTGCTCTTGATTTCGAATCCATGGCCGGCTTTGCCATCGGGCGTCTTGAATTCGATGTTTTCACCTTGGCCTTCGTAAGTATAGGGTAGGGGAGCATCGTGGCCACCAGAGAAGTCTTCGTTGGAGGCTAGCATGGCAAATGCCTCAGTAGCAGTATTTGGCTTGGCGCAGCAGCTCATCGATTGGGCCGACGCCACGGATACTACGCTCAAAAGCGCAGCGCAGAGAGTCCAGAATTTTTTCATGGAACAGGTAAGGGGAAGTGGTAGAACAAAACCGGCAGTTCAGGAGCCCTTCAAGAATAGCCCTCATTCTCCGGAATGACAAGCATATATCATGAGTGACGCCTAAACTGCCGATGTAGCCCTAAACCAAGAAAACGGCTTACGGTTTAACTGCCGAGGAAAGAATCGGCATCTCCGTCCGGACTTCTGCTTTCAGCTCAGAAAGCAATGCATACAGCCCCACATAGGTACGATTGACGTAAATGAAGTGGCGCGAACCGCGGGGTTCCCGCTGCTGGCGAAGCTCGGGCTGTTGCATGAGGTCGTCACCGAGCGCGTAGAGCGACTGGATGTACGCTTCATCGCCAAAGTCAAAGGTGGGCTGCTGAAAGGGGCGGGCCACTAGCTCCAGCGACGCACCAATGGTGCGCAAGTACAGCTCGCGCTGGGCAGGCGGATCATCTGAGCGCAGAACTTCAAGTTGAGTGAGCAAAGAAGCTAGGTGCGCTTCGTCAGCCAGTACACCAGGCTCCAAAAGCGCAAAGAAGTGCTCGTAGAAATCCGCCGGAATATCCTTTACACAGCCAAAATCTAGTACACCCAGGACACCGCCGTCGTCAGCACGCAAGAGGAAGTTGCCAGGATGCGGGTCGGCGTGCACCTGGCGCAGCGTGTGGATTTGGAAAGCGTAGAAGTCCCAAAGCGCTTGCCCTAACTGGTTGCGTACAGCTTGGGAAGGATTCGTTGCCAAAAACTCTTTCAAGTGCTGCCCTGATAGCCAGTCCATCGTCAGGATGCGGGCGGATGAGTATTCGGGATAGTAGCGCGCAAACTCCAGATGAGGAATGTGCGCACTTTGCGTAGCAATTTCGGTTCCGCGGCGTAGCTCTAGCTTGTAGTCGGTTTCTTCTAGCAAGCGAGTTTCTACTTCTTCCAAGTACGGCCGCACCTGCGATTCAGCCAGGCCGAGCACTCGCAGCGCAATTGGCTTTACCAAGCGAATATCCGAGCGGATACTGTCGGCTACGCCAGGATACTGCACCTTTATCGCCAGCGACTTACCGTCTTTACGGGCAAAATGTACCTGCCCAATACTGGCGGCCTGCCGTGCATTGATGTCGAACTCGTCGAACACCTCGTAAGGCGAACGACCTAGGGTATCGCGAAATACTTTGATAACCAGCGGACCAGACAAGGGGGGCGTTTGGTACTGGGCCTGCGCAAATTGGTCGGCGTAGGCACTAGGCAGAATGTTCTTCTCCATCGCCAGCATCTGGGCCACTTTTAGCACCGAGCCTTTCATTTCGCTCAAGGCACCGTAGAGCTCAGCGGCATTGGCAGCGTGAAGGTCCTCGGTGGTGCTGTTGACGCCCACCGAACGTTTAGCGTAGTGCTTCACGTAGTTGGTGCCAACCTTCAGGCCAGTCTTAGCAAAGCGAGCAGCACGCGCTACTTTGGTGGTGGGGAGAGAAACTAACGGTTTGGAAGATTCCGGGGTGGGAATAGTCTCTTGTGAATCGGACATGGTAGGAGTAAGGTAACTGCGCTGTGGCGCAAAGCGCCGGCTTGGCGCATCGTTGCACGAACGGCACCTAGGTCGGTTCAATAAGATTATCGTTTCACGACGTGCGAAGCGGACGCTTCGCGCTGCACCCTAGCGGCGGTGCAGTAGAAAGCGAGCTAGGTCCAAGGCGGAGTCAAGGGAGTTGCGGCCCACTAGGTCGAAGCTCAAGGTCACGGCTTTCTCGACGGCGGCATCGGTGCGCTCGAAGTTTAGGCTATCGTCCTTGGCAAAGAACCCGAGCACAAACAACACTTGCTGCCAGAAAGCGCGTGGGTATTGCTCCTGCACCAGTGGCCGGCTTGCTACTTCCTCGGTGCGACGGCCTTCGCGCAACAGATCTTCGGCAAACACCTCAAAATCTTGGCGGAAGTCATCGAGCACGCGGGGTGTGAAGCCGGGTACCTTTGGCATAGAGCGGCGCAATGACTGCAACGCGTAGCTGCGGTTCTGCTTTAGAATTTCGATGAGCGTAAAATAAAAAGCTAGTAGCCGCTCGCGCGAGCCATACTCATTCCACACGGGTTCCTGCGCCGCCCGTTCCCGCGCCTGCCGGCCAAAGTCGCCCCAAATGTCGCGGTCAATGGCGTCGAAGGTGGCGTAGTAACGGTAAAATTCCGCCTCCGGAATACCTAGCTTCTGCGTGAGTTTGAAGACGGAAATCGGCGGCTCGCCCTTGCGCAGCACGTAATCAAGATAAGCCTGTTTGATGCGTTCTTTCTCCATATACTTACAACCAACGGACGAGCCGGAAGGTTGCTCTACCGGCCTGAGTTTGTGTACTAAAAAGCGCGATTAAGTACTTGCTTGGTAGGCAGCGCGGAGCGTGTCAACGGCCCGTTGGCGGGCGAAGGGATGATCGACCAACGGAGCCGGGTAGGCGGTGGTACCTAGCTCCGGCACCCACTTTTTGATGTAGGCTAGGTCAGCGTCGTATTTCTCCTGCTGACTGGCCGGGCTATACACCCGAAACCAAGGCGCGGCTACGGCTCCCGTGCCTGCCATCCATTGCCAGTTGCCTACATTTTGGGCCATGTCGTAGTCGAGCAGCTTATCAGCAAAGTACCGGTCGCCCCAGCGCCAGTCGATCAGCAAGTGCTTCACCAGGAAGCCAGCCGCCGCAATGCGGACGCGGTTGGGCATGTAGCCCGTTTCGTTCAGCTCGCGCATGCCGGCATCCACGAGCGGGTAGCCCGTGCGGCCCTCGCACCAGGCCTGAAATTCTTCCTCGTTGTTACGGTATGGTACGTTGCGCAGGCGTGGGTTGTAGCTTTCCGTAGCCGTGAACGGATAATGCCACAACAGCATCATGAAGAAGTCGCGCCACACGAGTTCGGCTAGCAACTTCGGGTTCAGTTCTTTGGCTTGGCGCATGAGTTCGCGCACGCTCAACGTGCCGAAGCGCAGATGCACCGAGCGGCGAGTACTGCTGTTCACCAAACCAGGCTGGTCGCGGGTTTTGTGGTAATTGCGCACTAGGTCTTCGGATGGCAGCTCAGCGGCGGCAACGAATTGCTCGTATCGCTCAAAGCCCATGCTTTCCAGTGTCGGGCGGGTGGGCGCGTTGGAGAGAGAAGCTAAGGTATCCTGCTTGAACAGTTCCGCCGATGGGTAGGGCTGCAAGTGTTCGTCGCGCAGAGCAGCTAGCCACGCGTCGCGGTAGGCGCTGAAGTTTTTGGGCGGGGCGCCACCCTTAGTCAGAATCTCGCTTTTAGCGAAAATCACTTGGTCTTTGAAAGCCTTGAACTCCGCGCCGTGCTGCTGGCATAACTCAGCTATGTCCGTGTCGCGCACCGTAGCATAGGGCTCGTAGTCTTCATTCGTGTACACGGCACCCACTTCGTGTTCGCGCAAAAGCTCCGCGAAAACCTCTACTGGGCGGCCGTAATAAGCCAAGAAGCTGCCACTGGCTTGTTCTGTTTGGCGGGCCAAGCGTTCCACCTCATCGTAGATAAACGTCACGCGGGCGTCCCGGCGGCTCGGAAGCTGGTCCAGAATTTCGCGGTCGTAGATAAATAAGGGTACCACGAGGTAGCCTAATTGTAGAGCCGCTGTCAAACCTGCATTGTCGTGCTGGCGCAAGTCGCGGCGATGCCAGAACAGGGTGATCTTCGCCATAACCTAGGTCTTTATTTTAATCGAGACATGCCACCATCCACGGGTAGGATCTGGCCGGTGATAAACGAGCTGTGCGCCGAAAGCAGGAACGAAGCCGCGTAGGCGAGGTCCTGGGGCTGGCCAATACGCTGAAGTGGGTGGCGCTTGGCGCCGGCTTCGGCCTTCTCCGGTGTGTTAAGCAAGGAGGCAGCAAGGGGCGTATCGGTGAGCGAAGGCGCGACGGCATTCACCCGGATATTGCTAGGAGCATACTCGGCGGCCAAGGCGCGGGTCAGCCCCTCGATAGCGCCTTTGGCTGTAGCAATGCTCGAGTGAAAGCTCATGCCAGTGCCCGCCGCAACAGTGCTGAACAAGACGATGGAAGCGCCATTCGCTTTCTTCAGCCGCTTCACGAGAGGCTGCAAAACCTGCACGGCTCCGAGTACATTTAGCTCAAAATCTGCCCGGAAGTCATCCAGTGAAATCCGTTCGAAGGGGCGCAGCTTGATGCTACCGGGGCAATAAACGACACCATGCAGCACTTCCGGCAGCGCGTCGAACACGGTAGAAGCCAACGGCTGCGTGACGTCTAGCTCTAAATGGGTAGTCTGCAACGCTGCTAACTCAGGCGAAAGGTGGCGCGAGGCAGTAAACAACCGGTAGCCTATCTGGTGCAGCAGCTCGGCGGTAGCGAGACCGATGCCGGAAGACGCACCGACGACGAGTATGTTTTGGTTGGCAAAATCCATGGGTGAGAGCGGTAGGGTAGACGTACCTACAACTCAGCTGTCGGACGAAGGTTTCTGGAATACCTATGTGAAAGCGCACCTATTGCGGTGTTTCAGCCTTGCTTATAGATGCGCAAGTAAGAATAGCTGTTTATCTGATTTGGCGCAGTTTTGCTTCAATTTTTCGTGTAATTCTCTCCTTATTTTGAAAAATAACTAATGTTTTGGTCAATTTAATAGGAGATTCTCGCTTAAAGTTGGTCGCTTTGGTGTGCTTTAGTAGCTTACGCCGCAATACACTTTTCTGCCAAATCCCCCTATGAACATTCGCAAATTGCTGGTCGCCAACCGGGGCGAAATTGCCATTCGCGTACTACGCGCCGCGAGCGAGCTAGGTATTGCTACCGTGGCCGTGTACACCTACGAGGACCGCTACTCGCTGCACCGCTATAAAGCCGACGAAGCCTACCAGATTGGGCGCGACGAGGAGCCACTGAAACCGTACCTCGATATTGAGGAAATTCTGCGAACAGCGAAGGAGAACGGCGTTGGTGCAATTCACCCGGGTTACGGCTTTCTGAGCGAAAATGCCACGTTTGCCCGGCGTTGTGCCGAGGAAGGCATCGTGTTCGTGGGGCCGCGGCCGGAAGTAATGGAGGCCCTCGGCGACAAAGTGGCCGCCAAGCGGGTAGCCGTGGAGTGCGAAGTGCCTATCATTGAGAGTAGCATCCAAGACCTGACCAGCTTCGAGATTGCCAGGGAGGAAGCGCACCGCATCAGCTACCCCGTGATGCTGAAGGCCGCATCGGGTGGCGGTGGGCGCGGCATGCGCGTGATTCGCGACGACGAGCAGCTAGAAAAAGGCTTCTTTGAGGCGCGCAACGAAGCTAAGAAAGCCTTCGGCGACGATACCGTGTTCCTGGAGAAGTTCGTGGAGCGCCCCAAACACATTGAGGTGCAGCTAGTAGCCGATAGCTACGGCAACATCGTGCACCTCTACGAGCGGGACTGCTCGGTGCAGCGCCGCTTCCAAAAAGTGGTGGAAGTAGCCCCGGCTATTAACCTGCCCGACCACCTGCGCGAGAAGCTCTACGAGTACTCGTTGAAGCTAGGTAAGGCGGTGAACTACAACAACGTAGGCACGGTCGAATTCTTGGTAAACCCTGAGGAAGACCGCATCTACTTCATCGAGGTGAACCCGCGTATCCAGGTGGAGCACACGGTCACGGAGATGATTACGGGGGTCGACTTAATTAAAACCCAGATCTACATCGCCGACGGCGGCAGGCTAACCGACCCCGAAATCAACCTAGGTCCGGACGTGAAGCCGCCCAAGATTGGAGTGGCCATTCAGTGCCGTATCACCACCGAAAACCCCGAGGAGGATTTTAAGCCCGACTACGGCACCATCATCGCCTACCGCTCGGCGGGCGGTTTCGGGATTCGTCTAGACCAAGGCTCGGTGTACCAAGGGGCTAAGATTCTGCCCTTCTTCGACTCGCTGCTGGTGAAGGTGTCGGCGCAGGCCCGCACGCTAGCCAATGCAGCCTCGCGCATGGCCCGCACACTGGATGAGTTCCGCATTCGCGGGGTGCACACCAACATCCAGTTCCTGCAAAACATCATCTCGCACCCCGAGTTCGTGAGTGGGCAGGCTAATGTGGACTTCATCAAGGACCACCCCGAACTCTTCAAGTTCAAGGTGCGGCAGGACCGGGGCTCGAAGGTGCTCAACTTCGTCAGCGACATCGTAGTCAATGGCAACCCCGACGTAAAAGGCCTCGTGGACCCTACCCGTGAGTTTCGGCGGGCCATTCGCCCCGACTACGACCCGGCCGCGCCGTATACGCCTGGCACCAAAGACAAGCTCACCGAGCTAGGTCCGGAGGAGTTCTCGAAGTGGCTGCGCAACGAGGCGCTTATTCACTACACCGACACCACCCTACGCGACGCGCACCAGAGCTTGCTCGCCACCCGTATGCGTACCTTCGACATGATGAAGGTGGCGGAGCGCTACGCCAAAATGCACCCGCAAACTTTCTCTATGGAAGTGTGGGGCGGCGCAACGTTTGACGTGGCCTTGCGCTTCTTGCACGAAGATCCGTGGGAGCGACTGAGCAAGCTGCGGACTGCCATTCCGAACATTCTGCTGCAAATGCTGATTCGCGGGGCCAATGGCGTTGGCTATAAGGCGTATCCGGATAACCTCATCGAGCGGTTTGTGGAGCAGGCCTGGGAAACCGGCATCGACGTGTTCCGCATCTTCGACTCGCTGAACTGGATGAAGGGTATGAACGCCTGCATTGGCTTTGTGCGCAACAAAACCAAGGCGCTGGCCGAAGCTAGTATCTGCTACACCGGGGATATTCTGGACACCAAGGAGCACGGCAAGTACAACCTAGATTATTACCTGCGTCTGGCGAAGCAGCTGGAAGACGCCGGCGCGCACATTCTATGTATCAAGGACATGGCGGGCCTACTCAAGCCCTACGCCGCCACCGAGCTGATTACGGGCCTGCTCGACACCGTTAAGATTCCGATTCACTTGCACACGCACGACACGTCGTCGTTGCAGGCGGCCACCTACATGAAGGCGGTAGAAGCGGGTGTCAACGTGATTGACGTGGCCCTAGGTTCGATGTCGGGGCTTACCTCGCAGCCCAACTTTAACTCGGTGGTGGAAATGTTCCGCCACACGCCGAGACACCGGGAGTTCAACCAAGAAAGCTTAAACCAATTCTCGAACTATTGGGAAACGGTGCG
The DNA here is from genome assembly GCF_035609205.1 of Hymenobacter sp. GOD-10R. Classification (NCBI taxonomy): domain Bacteria; kingdom Pseudomonadati; phylum Bacteroidota; class Cytophagia; order Cytophagales; family Hymenobacteraceae; genus Hymenobacter; species Hymenobacter sp. GOD-10R. Next base: position 4,235,047 of record NZ_CP141184.1, on the reverse strand, counting down.
GGAGTACTACTATCCGTTCGAGTCAGGCCTGAAAGCCGGGACGTCGGAAGTATTCCAGCATGAAATTCCGGGTGGCCAGTACTCCAACCTGCGGCCACAGGCGGTAGCTCTCGGGCTAGGTGACCGGTTTGAGGAGGTGAAGAAGATGTTCACCGACGTCAACTTCCTTTTCGGCGACATCATCAAAGTAACGCCCTCTTCGAAGGTGGTAGGCGATATGGCGCTGTACTTGGTGACCAATAACTTAACCACCCAAGACGTAATGGAGCGCGGCGAGTCTCTTAACTTTCCAGAGTCCGTCGTGAGCTTATTCCGAGGTGATATTGGGCAGCCCGAAGGCGGCTGGCCCACCGACGTGCAGCGCGTTATCCTGAAAGGGGAGCAGCCCTTCACCGACCGTCCCAACGAGCATCTCGCCGCCATCGACTTCGATGCTGAGTGGATTAAATTCCAGGAGCAATTCGGGAAAGGTGTGAAGTTCACTGACTTGCTGTCGTATCTGCTGTATCCGAAAGTATTCGAGCAGTATTGGGCGCACGTGCAGGAGTACGGTGACGTATCGCCGGTGCCTACGCGGGTGTTCTTCTACGGTTTGCAGCCGGGGCAAGAAACCATCATCGATATTGCCCGCGGTAAGTCCATTATCATCAAGCTGCGCTCCATTGGTGAGGTGAATGACGAAGGCAACCGCACGCTGTTCTTCTCCTTCAACGGCCAGACCCGCAACCTCGACGTGCGCGACAGGTCGGTGGAAGTGAAGGCCGTACGTAACCCCAAAGCCGATAAGAACAACAGTCGTCAGGTGGGCGCGCCACTACAAGGCATGCTCTCGAAAGTGCTGGTAGAACCAGGCCAAGAGGTGAAACGCAATGCTCCGCTCTTCATCATTGAGGCCATGAAAATGGAAACCACCATCACTGCCCCCGACGACGCCAAAGTGGCAGCCGTGCAGCTCAGCGAGGGTACGCTGGTGAATGCCGATGATCTGGTGCTGACCCTAGGCTAGGTTAGTGGCGTAGCCGTGAAAAATGGATGCTTTGGCCACAGCGCTAAGGCATCCATTTTCATTATAAAGTAATGTATATTGGCCTTAGATTACTATTACTAACTATTATGAAACTTCTATTCTTTTGTGCTACAGGGCTGCTATTCGCCTCTCAAGTAGCTGTATGTCAAAGCCCTGTTTCGGTCGGTAGTCCGGACCCCCAAACTAACAATCTACAGGACCCTTCTAAAATCTATGAGTACACGAAGAGCCTGGACGCCATGCGCGACGACAGCCCCTTCAAGGGAATAAGCGGGTCGCCTTACCTCGTGCCACGCTGGCTCTCGGCCGTTATCACCACGCGTAGCAAAACCGTGATGGACACCGTCCCTTTGAAGTACGATGTGCTTCGGCAGCGCGTGTTAATACGCGACCAACAAAAGGGTGATTCACTTCAAGTAGAAGATAATCTGATTGCTAGCTTCGTGCTGACGGATCCCGAACAAGCGCAAGAAAGACGGGAATTTCGTCGCTTCTCAGAAGCGCCCGTTCCGGATCAAGCGCGGGAATTCGTGGAGGTATTGCACCGAGGCAAGTACACTCTGCTGAAGCAGTATAAGAAAGATATCCAGACAGCTGGCTATGCAAGTGCCTATCTCTACGATGAGAGCCCTAAGGCCATTGAAGACAAAGTCATCTACTACCTAGCGCGCCCAAACGGCTCGGCAGTACCCGTAAAGCTGAAGATGAAAGCTTTGCAGGCGGCTGCGCCCGAACTGGCCTCCGCACTTAAGGAAGCAGGTCGTAAGCAGTCGATTGGCAAGGAAGAAGATGCCGTGGCACTACTGCAAGCAGTAGACAAGCCGTGAATGCGCCTGTGGGAGCAGCAACAGCTAGGCTTGTAATGCTTGCAGTTCAACTGCTTACACCTGTCATTGTTGACCAAATATGAAGCAACTGTTTCTTGCCTTAGTAGGGCTGATCTGTGCGGAAACTGCTGTTTGTCAGAACAATAACCTTAATAGCTCCGCCAACATCCAGGAAAATCTGAACTCCATTGCGAAGGGTTCGGCCGGCATGACCATGGACAACCGCTACGAGGGCGTAACTGGTACGCCTTACTTGGTACCGCGGTGGCTAGCGGCTACCGTTACGACTCGGCAGAAACAAGTGCTGGAGGCCGTGCCGCTGAAGTATGATGTGCTCGGGCAGCACCTGCTGATGCGCGACCCGCTCAAAGGCGACTCCATGGTGCTGGACGACAACGCCGTAGCTAGCTTTGTTCTGAATGATTTGTCGCGCGTACCAGAAAAGCGCACGTTTCGCCGTTTCCTAGAGGCGCCAAATCCGGCGCAGTCGCGGGAATTTGTGGAGGTACTGCACCAGGGTAAGTACACGATACTCAAGCAGTACAACAAGGAAATACAGAAAGCCAACTACAAAGGAGCCTACGGCGCTGATCGGCGTTCCGACGATATTCAGGATAGAATTACTTACTACGTGCTCGGGGCCGGCAAAGCAGCCATTCCCACAAAGCTCAATCTGAAAGCCTTACAGACTGCCGCACCCGACCTAGCTGCCGCGTTGAAAGAAGAAGCGAGCAAACGCCCATCCCGGTCGGAAAGCGACCTAGTTGCGCTGTTGCAAGCAGTAGATAAATGAGCAGCGCAAGCTAGTGGAGATACACGGCCTCGAACGTAGCCGATGGCTTACTTTCCGAGCCTGCGTACAGGTGTAGCGTGTCGCCGGTGATCTGTGCGCGCGTTGCTGCGGTAAGGGCTTGCATGTACTGGGTTTCCAAGGCCATTCGGTCGCAGGCCATGCGCGTGCTGCCTAGGTTGGAAAGGCGTACTTCATCAGGCGAAGGTTGAGCAAACTGGCCGAAAAACCGGTTGCAAGCGGCTTGGCCACTCACTTTGTCGGAGGTAGCATCGAATTGCAGGTACATTTCGCGGGCGTTTTCGGGCGTGGTGACAGCGGTACCCGCCAGCGTGCGGAGTACCCAACGCGTGTTGCGCAGGCTAGCTGCTAGCTTTTGCGCGGCGGCTGCGTCAGTAGTGCTAGTGAGTGAACCTGTGGGTTGTGAAGTTTGACAGGCACCGAGAAGTAGCGCCGCGCTCAGAAGCAGGCCGCAGGTAGAAAGGGGAATTAGCATGGGCGTTGGGGTAAGTAGACAAAAATGTTGAGTGAACTTACGCTTAGGTAAGGGCTTATTTTGACATTTAACAGGAAAACGCACTCTATTGCATTTATTCTTTACTAGTAGATCTATGATGCAATAGGTTCTATTTATATTTAAAAATCAGCAAATGTTCAAACCATGACTATGCACACTGTTGCCATGCCTAAGCAATTGGGTTTATTGCTGGTCCTAGCTTTAGGAGCTTTTAGCTCAAGCCTAGCTCAAACAACTACTACGAAGCCCAAAAAAGCAGAGCAAGATGCTGCCAACACTGCCAAAGCAGCTGAATCACGCACGGCTGATGCTTTACGAGCCTACACCCCAACTAACACGGGCAGTGACAGCGGTGGGGAAGAGCGTAATTATTATACGTTCAACCACCGGTATAATGGTATGAGTGGAACCCCATTCCTGGTAGCCGGCTGGCGGAAAGGGGAAGTTCATTTGGACCATAACCAAGTGGTACGCAACGTTTCGCTCAAGTACGATTTGTATCGCCATGGGCTACTCGCATTACAACCCAATGGTGATTCGATCATTGTAGGTTTGGACCGCGTACAAGAGTTTGTGATTCATGATACGCACGTCACTAACGCGGGTTCGTTCGTTGAAGACCATCGCTTTCGGCGCTATGCTGATGCTCCAGAAGCTAAGTTTTCTCGGGAACATTTTGAGGTGCTTTCGGAGGGCAGCTATGCTACCTTGTTGAAATTGACGCGCAAAGAACTACAACGAGCCAATCAAGAATCAGCTTACGGGTCCACTCAAGTGCAAGACGTAATGCTGGATAAGGCAGAGTACTTCGTGCGTAACGCCGACGGACATATTCGGGCATTTAAGCTAAACCGTAAGGCATTGGTAGCTGCCTTGCCGGAGCATGCAGCAGAGGTGCAAGAAGCTATGACTAAGTACGGGCAACCCGTTCAGAAGGAAGCAGATGTAATCCGTGTCGTGGCTATTTTGAACAGCACAGCACCTGCTGGTAGTAAATGAGAGCCAGACGATTTATAACCCAAACTCTTCTACCGTCCCTGGTTTACTCAGACCTGAAATGACTTCTAGCTTCGAGTAAATAGGGAAATAAAGCTAGCCGGATAATAGATCAAGGTTAGTAGGAATACTTACTTTGGGGCATGAAGAAAATTGCCTTTCTACTACTTAGTCTCGGGCTGAGCTACTCAGGTGTCGCTCAAAAAACCAAAGCAAGCAAAACGTCGGCCTCTACTATCACGCAGGCATCCGTAGCGCGCGTAGAGCGTGCTCTGGCCGCCGACGACATGCAGGGCCGCGCTTCCGGAACGCCGGGTGGCCTCAAAGCTGCGCAGTTTATTGCGGGCGAGTTCAAGCGTATTGGCTTGGAGCCGCTACCCGGCCTCAGCAGCTTCGAACAGGTGTTTCCAGCCTACGAGATGGAGTCGGGTGGGGTGCAGGCCGAGTTGAATGGTGAGCCCGTGCCCGCCGAGCGGGTGCTGCTAGCTTCGGGCGTGCCGCAGCTGAACTGGTCGGACAAAGATAGCCAGGTGGCGCGCGTCGTTGTTATTGGACCGGAGGCGAAAGTAGGGCAGGCACTGCGGCCCTTGTTGCAGCCGAAGGAGAATCTCATCGTGCTGGTCGACCCAGTGCACACAGCCTATTTTCAACGATTCGCGAACTACTTTGGGCATAGTACTGTACGCGCCGAAAAGCCGGAGCCATATGCGAGCGTATTCATTCTAAGCGCACCGTCGCCTACGCCGCTCACCTACCGGATAACGGCTACTACCAGAATCAACGCCGTGCAGCTGCGCAACGTGGTGGGCGTGTTGCCGGGCCGCGACAAAGTCAAAGCCGCAGAAATGGTGGTTTTCTCTGGGCACTACGACCACCTAGGTATTCGGCCCGCCGTGGCAGGCGACTCCATTGCCAACGGCGCTGACGATGATGCCAGCGGCACCACGGCCGTTATTACCCTCGCCGAGTATTTTAAGAAAAAGAAGGACAATGCTCGCACGCTCGTATTTGCGGCTTTTACGGCCGAAGAAATAGGGGGCTTTGGCTCCCAATACTTCTCCAAGCAGCTTGACCCAGCAAAAGTCGTGACGATGTTCAACATTGAGATGATCGGCAAAGTGGCTCAGTTCGGCCCCAAGACCGCCTTCATCACCGGCTACGAACGGTCGGATTTTGGCAAGCTGCTGCAAGAAAATCTGCAAGGCTCGCCGTTCCGCTTCGAGCCTGACCCTTACACCGAGCAGAACTTATTCTACCGCTCCGACAATGCGACGCTAGCTAGGCTAGGTGTGCCGGCGCACTCCATCAGCACCGACCAGATTCCGACCGATAAGCTCTATCACTCCGTGGATGACGAAGTGGAAAGCTTGGACCTGGCGAATATGACAGCTGTTATTCAAGGTATTGCCCAGAGCGCCAGCGGTATCATCTCGGGTCAGCAGACGCCCACGCGTATTGCGCCCGAGTCGGTAGGCCAGCGGCCGTAGTTGCTTGCAACGCGAAGCTCCGGCTTCGTGCGTCATTGATTAACTGCTAAGGTCGGAACCTAGGTCGATTTAGTCAACGATGCGCAAAGCCGGAGCTTTGTGCTTTATTTTGGTAATCGCACACTCAAGCCACCGCCTAAGGTGAAGCCCGCACCTAAGTTGCCGAACTGCTGACCGGCTGTTACATCCAGCCGCAAGCCGGGGAGTAGCCGCCAGTACAAACCGCTCGTTAGCCCTGGCAAAAAGCGAGTGCTGCGCTGCCAGGTAGCATAGCCTTCGGCGAAGAACCCGAAGTTGCCGCCGAGTGGGCCGTTGAGCGCTAAAGTACCCACGTACTGACCTAGCTTGGTGTCGGCGGCCTGGAAGCCGCGCTGTCGAAAGCCAATGTTGGCTTCTAAGCCGTAGCGTGCCCCAAGTTGCTGTGACACTAGCAGGCGTACGGCCGGTTCATAGCTTTTGTGCAAGAAAGAGGCGTCACCCGTCCGTAAAGTCATTTCCGTTAGCAGTACGACTTGAGAACGAGCATCTTGGTTAGTAGAAGCCAGGAACTTGGCACCTACAGTGAGCGGCGTGAAACCGGCAATGGCAGGACTTGGACTACCCTCACGAAACGAGGACGTACCCGGCAGCGGGTGCAAATAGCCCTGGCTAGCACGCAGCTCGATGTGGTTGAAAAAGCCTACCCGCAATGAAGCGTTAGAAACCGTGCGGCGAGCCCCCCAACTGGCATCAGCTGGATCGAAGCGCAGCACGCCGGCTTCGAGCTGTACCTGCCTCGGGTGCAGCATGTTGGTGGTAACCGTCTGGCCAGGACGGTCGGGCCGAATGTTTTGGATGAAAGGTGTGTCGGTGTTCCCAACGTTGGGGTCTACCGTTTGGGCCAGGGTGCAAACCGGGGCCGCCATTACAAGAACGGCAGCGGTCAGCAGAGTGGTCGTTTTGCGCATTCTTCCTGACGCACACCTGCTTGATAAAGTTCGATGGTAATGGAAATAGTACAATTATGAGCTTGGCAATAAGCTGCCATAAACAAGCGGGGTGCCTTCTCCATCTGAGAAGACACCCCGCTTGTTTGTTCTAATACTGTGCTTTACTTTGCTTGCTGAATCTCCTGCTGAGCGCGCTCAATCACTTGCTTGTTCTGCGCGGCGGCAGTTCCCGATTGCTTGCTCTTCAGGGCCTCCAACAAATTAATCATTGGGTCGGCTGCTCCGTAGCTTTTGAACTGAATACCTAGGTTCTTGATGCGGTCAACGCCTTCGGCCACGGCGGTGGGGTCATTGAGGCGCATCAGCATGCCAGCAAAGCCTTTGAGCAAGTCAAAGCGGCCTTGCGGACCCGCTTCGTCGAATTTTTGGCGCACGAAAGGCCACTGTTCTAGGCCACCTTGCGTGGCGTACACCTCGGCAATGGCCGCTGTTAGCTTCCCCTTGTTGTCCGCTTCAAAGGTCTTGGCTAGGGGCAGGGCTTTGGCTGGTGCCACGGCCGCCAGTCCGCTCAGCGCCGCTCCTTGCACCGCGTACGACTGGCTTTTAAGGCTGCTGGTGAACAAGGCCTCGTCGCGCTTGTCAGCTAGCTGACCTAGGTCGGTCAAGATTTCGGCTTGCACGAGCGTTTCTTTCTCCGTAGTCAGCTGTTTGCGTAGGGCGGGCGCCACGGCTTTCTGCATGGCTTTGTTCTCGAGGTCGAGTGCTTGCAGCGCCTCGATGCGAAGGCCATAGTACTTATCGGCGGTAGCGGCTACGAGCATGTTGCGCGCGGCGGCATTGGTAGCCTGCTGTTCCTTGGCGGCGGCAATAGCCTCGTACCGATCTACATAGCGCGGCGCGTGCTGGTACTGGTACACGTAGTCAGCGAAAGGCTTGTTGTCCTTCTTCTGCCACAGAAGCACTTTCTGCGCATCCACGTTCACCAGATCGGGTTTGGCCGCTACGGGGAACTCCAGCGTCTCGGTCGCGTTGCGGAGCAGCACATTGCGCCGCTCTACTTTGCCTTTCACGTACAAATCAATAGCAATTGGCAACGTAAATGGCTCACCAGGTTGCAGCTGCTTGATGGTCACGGTCTGCACTTTGCGGGCAGCGTCCCAGGCGTAATCGATGGTGACGGTCGGCTGCCCGGCGTTGAAGAACCATTGATTATAGAACCAGTTCAGGTCTTTGCCCGAGGCGGCCTCAAACGCCAGGCGCATCTGGTGCGCTTCTCCATTACCGAAAGCGTTTTGTTTCAGGTACTGATTCAGGCCCGCAAAGAACACCTCGTCGCCTAGGTAAGCACGCAGCATGTCGAGGATGAGGCCACCCTTCTGGTAGGTAACGGCATCAAACATGTCTTCGCGCTCGGCGTAGTGGAAGCGGACCAGGTTCTTGGTGTAGTTCTCTGGGTTACCTAGGTACTGGTTTAGGTAGCCGTACTTGTGCGCGTCGGCAGCATCCTGGCCGTATTTGTGCTCGGCCCACAGGCCTTCGCTGAAATCCGCCATCGACTCATTCACCGTCAAGTTGCTCCAGCTTTCGGTGGTTACGTAGTCGCCAAACCACTGGTGAAACAGCTCGTGGGCAATCACCGACTCGTCGTTGCCGTACTGCCGGTCGATCAGCTCGCGGGGTGTTTTCTGCAAGAAGTCGCCGTGCAGGGTAGCCGTGGTGTTCTCCATGGCCCCGCTCACGTAGTCGCGCACCACAATCTGGGCGTACTTATTCCAGGGGAACTCTACCCCGAGCCGAGTGGAGAAGAATTCCAGCATCTCGGGCGTGTTGCCAAAGATCTGTTTGGCGTAGGGGGCGTAGGTTGGCTCTAGGTAATAATCAATGGGTTTGTTGCGCCACGTGTCGTGCGTTACCTTGAAGCTGCCCACCGTCATCATGACCAGGTAAGGCGAGTGAGGCTGCTCCATCTTCCAGGTGTCGGTGCGCAATCCGGCGCCGGCTGGCGTCTGCGACACCATTTTGCCGTTGGAAAGCGTGAGGTACTTGCTCGGTACCGTCATGCTGATTTCCGTGGTCATCTTCTGGTTTGGCCTGTCGATGGTGGGAAACCACGCTGAGTTCGACTGCGACTCACCCTGCGTCCAGATCTGCACGGGCTTGCCTTTCACGGTGCTGTCGGGGTTGATGAAGTACAAACCCTTGGCGTCGTTGATGGCCGCGCTGCCTTTCACTTTCAGCTCGTTCGGCTTGGCCGTGTATTCCAGATACACGGTGTAAGGGGTGCCCGGGTCTACCGTTTTGCCTAGCTGAATGAGTAGGTGCTGCTGGTTATAATCGTACTTCAGCGGTTGCTGGCTGCCATTGCTGCCGACTAATGCCACCGTTTTGATGTCCATGCCCTGGGCATCTAAGCGGAGCGAATCGGTGGCGTAAGCGTGGGGCTTTAGCGTGACCCAGGCTTTGCCGTAGAGGTAGCTTTTGGCGTAGTCGAAGCGCACGTCGAGCTTGGTATGCACCAAATCATTGACTTTGGTAGCCGTTGCACGGTAGGGCAGTAGCGCTGGGTCGGGCGTCGCCGAACCGGTTGGCGCCTGCGCCCAAAGACTGAAAGAGCTGAAAAGGCAAACGCCAGCAGCAAGAACTTTTTTCATGAAAAAAACTGAGGTGAATCGAATCGGGCAAACCTAGGTGCTGGGCAAGACCGGTTTGCTTTGTGAAGATTGCCTTTTTCCTGAAAACTCTTGTTACCAAGGCTGCTTCTGGGCGCTTGGGCTGCTGCGTCGCACAGTCTATCGGCAGTTCTCTGAGACGTGTAGTCTAGGCACCAGCCGCATCCATACTCATGGTATTATGACAATAAGAATATAAAATTACGAATGCTAAATGCAGAAACGGCAGCCCGTTAGTAACTTGCGGCCGCAATTGTATGCGTGGTCATGAGAGTTTATTCGGTAGCTTCGTTGCTATCTTTTATAATAGTCGGATTAGCTAGTAGTCGGTCGAGTGCCCAAGTGACACCGCTGCCGGTACCGCCTACGCTGCCCGTACCCGCGTCGCCAGGGCTACCTGCCGTACCTAGGCCCAAACTCGATACGCTCATCGTGGTTATGAGGCCGCCATCTCCTTGGAAAACCGCCTTTAAAGCAACATTCAATTTGAATGAAAGCGCCCTGTCCTCTAACTGGCGGGGTGGGGGCGTGAACTCCATTGGGCTGAACGCGCAAGTCAATCAGAAAGCCAACTTCCATCGGGGCCGCAATAGCTGGGACAACGAAGCTGATTTTCTCTACGCCTTCGTCGCGAACAAAGACCAGGGCTACCGCAAGAGCCTCGACCGCCTGTTTTTGGATACCAAGTACGGCTGCAACATCAGCACGCAATGGAACATGTTTGCCTCGCTGAACCTGCTCACGCAGTTTGCACCCGGCTATAAGTACAGCACCGACGCCAACGGCCAGCAGCGGGCCCAGCGAATTTCATCGGCTTTCGCGCCGGCCTACATTACGGCCGCTTACGGCATGGAGTACGTGGCCAAAAAGTGGTTTAAGATTCGGCTTTCGCCGCTGGCTTCACGCCTGACCATTGTTGGGCGCCCCGAGCGGTTTGTGGGTGTACTCGGCGAAAAACCCTACGGCGTGAACTTAGACCATTCCACGCATTTCGAAGTGCTGGCTGGGCAAGTATTGGCTGAACTGGATAAGGGCTTGAGCTCCAATATGAACGTGAAGGCCCGCTACCTACTCTTCGCCGACTACGAAAAGCTAGCCCTACGCCGCGTTGACCACCGCCTCGATGCTAGCTTCACGGCCAAAGTCAACCGCTACATCAACGTGGCCCTCACTGGCATCCTGCTCTACGACTACGACCAGGACCGAGCCGTGCAGTATAGCCAGGGCTTGTCGCTGGGTTTGATTTATACTCGTCAGAATCCCCAGGAAAAGAAGTAGGTAGCAACTAGCAGACGGCGCTCTTTACCTGGATGTGGTAAGGAGCGCCGTCTGCACACGGCTAAACCTAGGTTAGTTCAAACGAATGAGCTAGGTAATTAGGCTCCCACCAACTGTTTTTCTGCTATTGGCGCGGCTGGCGCATCCTGGTGCATTTCGCGGTATGCCCAATCGAACACCAGCGGGAAAATGAATAGGGTGAGAATCGTGGCGGACACCAATCCTCCAATCACGACGATGGCGAGCGGCTTCTGAGTTTCGGAGCCGATACCTGTGCTCAACGCGGCTGGGAACAAGCCAATCATCGCCATCAGCGCCGTCATCACCACAGGGCGCACGCGCGAGGCCACACCCAGGCGCAGCGACTCTTCGAGAGGAATTTTGTTGCGCAGGTTCTGCTTGAACACCGTGATGAGAATCACGCCGTTCTGAATACAAATGCCAAATAAGGCAATGAAGCCAATGCCCGCCGAGATGCTGAAGTTGACGTGCGTGATATGCAGCGCCACGATGCCACCGATGAGCGCAAAGGGCACATTCACCAGCACAAGGCCTGCATCCTTGCCGTTGCCGAAGGTGATAAACAGCAGAATAAATATGATTACCAGCGAGATAGGCACCACCTGCGTGAGGCGCTTCGTGGCACGTACTTGGTTCTCGAACTCGCCCGCCCAAGTGATGCTATAGCCTTTGGGCAGGTGAATCTGCGCGTTAACTTTCTTCTGCGCTTCGGCAATGGTCGAGCCCATGTCTCGGTCGCGGATACTGAACTTCACGGCAATGAAGCGCTGTCCGCCGTCGTGGTACACGAAAGCCGGGCCGTTGAGCGTCTTGATCGTCGCTATTTCCTTCAGTGCCACCTTGCTGCCGCGAATAGTGGATACGCGTAGCTCGCCAATTTCCGCTTCGGTGCTGCGATAGTCTTTGGGGTAGCGAATACGCACGTCAAACTTCCGTTCGCCTTCGTAGAGCTGCGTGGCAGCCTTGCCGCCAATGGCCATTTCGACCACGGCTTGTGCATCGGCGGCGCTCACGCCGTAGGCGGCCATGCGAGTTTGGTCAAGCAGCACGCTCATCTCAGGCTGACCTAGGTTGCGCAGAATACCTAGGTCCTTTACGCCGCGCACCGTTTTGAGAATGTTCATCACCGAGTCGGCTTTGTCATCAATGGCTTGCAGGTCATTGCCGAAGATCTTCACGGCCAACGCTGCGTTGATGCCCGCTACGGCTTCTTCCACGTTGTCGATGATGGGCTGGGAGTAGTTGAAGATGATGCCGGGGTACTCCTTCAGCTTGTGGTCCATCTCCTCAATCAGCTGCTCCGTCGTGATTTTGCGCTTCCACTCTTCCTTTGGGTAGAGGTTCACCTGGCACTGCACGTAGTAAATGCCCGAAGGGTCGGTGCCGTCGTTGGAGCGGCCGGTCTGGCTCAGCACCGATTGCACCTCTGGAAATTGGCGCAGGATGCGGCGGAAGTTGCCCGCCATCTTCGTCGTTTCGGTTAGCGACGATGACATGGGCATCTTGGTTTCCACCCACAGCGCGCCTTCGTTTAGCTCGGGCAAAAACTCGGAACCTAGGAAGGAGAAAGAGTACAGCGCCGCGGCCATAATCAGGAAGGCGGTAGCTAGGCTCAGGCGCTTGTTGGCGTAGGTAAAGGCAAAGCCTTTCGTCACGATGCGGTCGAAGAAGTTGACGAGCGGGTTGTTCTTCTCGCGTACGTCCTTGTTGAGCAGGATGCTCGCCAGCACCGGCACCAACGTTAGCGTTAATAACAAAGCGCCGACCAAGGCAAAACCTAGGGTGTATGCGAGGGGAGAAAACATCTTGCCTTCCACTTTCTCGAAGGAGAAAATGGGGAGCAAGCAGGTGAGAATGATGAGTTTGGAGAAGAATACCGCCTTGCCTAGCTCGCCGCCCGTTTTCTTAATCACCCCCATCTTCGCCAGCTTATTAAACACTGGCATGCCCACCTTATGCGCCTTGTGGTCGAGCACCACAAAGATGCCTTCCACCATCACCACGGCTCCGTCGATGATGATGCCGAAGTCGATGGCGCCCATGCTCAATAGGTTGGCGCTCATGCCTTTCAGGCGCAAACAGATGAAGGCAAACAGCAGCGCCAGCGGCACGACGATACCCACAATCAGCGTCGAGCGCCAGTCGGCCATGAACAGGAATACGACCAGCGTGACGAGCACAATGCCTTCAATGAGGTTGTGAATAACGGTGTGCGTGCAATGGTCCATCAGCACGTCGCGGTCGTAGAAGGTCTTGAGCTTGATATCGGAAGGCAGAATCTTCGTATTTAGCTCGTCGATTTTGGCCTTCACGCGGGCAAGCACCTCGGCCGGGTTTTCGCCCTTGCGCATAATCACGATGCCTTCGACCACGTCATTGTTATCGTCGAGGCCAGCCTGCCCCACGCGCGGACGGAAGCCTTCGGTGATGGACGCCACGTTGCGTACCAGAATGGGTGTATCGTGAATATCCTTGACGATAATGTTGCCGATGTCAGCGGCGTTCGTTAGCAGGCCGATGCCGCGCACCACGTACGATTGGCCGTTTTTCTCAATCACGTCACCGCCCACGTTGATATTGCTCTTCTGCACGGCCTGGTACACTTCGAGCGGCGTGAGGTCAAACTTCTGGAGCTGGGCCGGGTCAACGGTGATTTCGTAGGTTTTGGTAGTGCCGCCAAACGCGGCAATATCAGCCACGCCCGGCACCGACTTAAGTTGACGCTCCACGACCCAGTCTTGCTCGGCGAGCAGCTGGTTGGTTGTGCGATCTTTGCCTTGCACGGTGTAGCGAAAAATCTCACCCGTAGGACCGTAGGGCGGCTGCACGTGGGTGTCGCAGCCATCGGGAAAATTCACGCCAGCTAGCAAGTTGTTTACCTGTTGACGAGCGAAGAAATCCTCCACATCATCATCGAAGTTGATCTTCAGAACCGATAAGCCGAACATGCTGATCGAGCGCATATTACTCTTCTTCTGCACCGAGTTCATGGCTACCTCAACCGGCACCGAAACGAACCGCTCCACCTCCTGCGCCGAGCGCCCCGGCCATTGCGATACAATGATAATCTGTGTGTTGGTAACGTCGGGAAACGCCTCAATAGGAGTGTGTAGGTAGCTAAAAACGCCACCGGCGATGAGCAAGGCCGTCATGAAGAACACGAAGAAGCGGTTCTTTAGTGAAAAAGCGACGATGCTTTGAATGAATTTGCCCATGGGGAAGAAAGGGGAAGTGGGTGGTGAAAGCCCGGAGCCGGGAAGGTGAAAAAGAGCGGCTCATGCTTTCTGCCTTTACAGCGGTAAGGCTAGGTTTTGCATGAAGAATTGGTGAGAATCTGATGAATCTTCAGTGAGGGTTTGATGAAGAGAAATCGTAAGAAAGTTAGGTGCTTGGTGCCTTGGCCCACAGGCCTAGGCGTCGAACCAAAGTCCGTCTGATAAAGCCCTGAAAAACAAAGAGCTTTCCCAGTAGTGGGAAGGCTCTTATCAGGCGTGGAGTTGGTGAAGTAAGCTAGGTTTCTACCTATTACTTCCCGACGGGCTTCACGGAAAAATCTTCGAACGTCACGGGGAAGCCTTTGCCATCGGGGGCGGCGCACATCAGACCGATCTGTACTTTCTTGCCGGGCGTGGGCGGGAAGTAAGCTAGGCGCAGCATCTTGAAGTCTTTATTGTCGAAGGAGTACTGAATCTCCACGTAGTCACCCTTGCGCAGGAGCGTGAGCCACACCGTTTTGGGGCTGTCTTGGCGGGGCACCACCGACCAGTCGGACACTTCCCGGGTCACGACGGCACTTACGTTCTGCACACCTTTCACGTACTCGATGCCAGTCTTGATCCAGTTCTTCTCGTCGAGCCGAATCATAAGGCCAGCTTGGTCATACAGCTCCTTATACTGGCCGGTAATCTTCACTTTGGCCATGAAGTCCCCTTCCTGCTCCTGGTAGTAGAAGTGACCGTTGTCGCGGATGAAGCCGTAGTGCGTCACGCGCCAGAAGTCGGTACCACCATCCACCTGTACTTGCACCTTCTGATCGGTAATAGTAGCTTTTTTGGGCGCGTTTTGCCAGTTCATCTTTGAGAAGGTTTGAGCGGAAGCCGCAGTAGCTAGGGTTAGAAAGAGGCCGCTAAGGAGCAGTGTTTTCATGTACTGTAGTTAAGGAGTGTTAGGTGGTCAGCTGTAGATGTTCAGCTGACCAGTGAAGGAAGCGTCAGGCGATATGCCGCCCGAAAGTAGTAGAAAACAGTTCAGCTGTCTGGCGCAGGACATCGTAGCATGATGCTACAACCTAGCTTTCCCTACTAGGCCGAAAACAAAAAAGCCTTCCCGAAGCGAGAAGGCCTTTCCGAAAACAGGTTAAGATTTTTAGGCTCCTACCAACACCGGGTTGCTAGGCTGCTTATGGTGCTTCGTGGGGTGCAAGCTAGGATCATCGCCGTAGTGCGTGTGCTCGGCGCGGTAGAAGCGCTCAAACACCAGCGGGAAGATGAACAGCGTCAGGATGGTACCCGTAATCAGGCCGCCAATAACCACAATAGCTAGGGGCTTAGAGGTTTCCGAGCCAATGCCGGTGCTGATAGCAGCGGGCATCAGACCAATAGTTGCCATCATGGCCGTCATCACCACGGGGCGCACGCGGCTAATCACGCCTTCGTGGATGCTGTCGTCGAGCGACATCTTCTTCACCAGGTTTTGCTTGAACACCGAGATGAGAATCACGCCGTTCTGGATACAGATACCGAACAGGGCAATGAAGCCGATACCGGCCGAGATGCTGAAGTTGGTGTGCGTAATCAGTAGCGAGGCAATGCCACCGATAAGCGCAAACGGTACGTTTACGAGCACCAGACCAGCGTCTTTCAAGTTGCCGAACAGGATGAATAGGATGAAGAAGATCATGGCCAGCGAAATCGGCACTACCTGACCTAGGCGCTGGGTAGCGCGGCGCTGGTTCTCGAAGTCGCCTGCCCATTTGATCGAGTAGCCCTTCGGGAGCTGGAGCACCTTGTTTACTTTACGCTGGGCTTCTTCAATCGTGGAGCCCATGTCGCGGCCGCGGATGCTGAACTTGACAGCTGCAAAGCGTTGGTTGTCATCACGGTAGATGAGCGAAGGGCCATTCACGTCGGAGATGTTGGCAATTTCCGTCATGGGGATGGTGTTGCCCGCTTGGGTCGGTACCATTAGCGCCCCGATTTCGGCAGGCGTCTGGCGGAACTGCTCTTGGTAGCGTACCCGGATCGGAAATTTCCGCTCGCCTTCGTACATCTGGCTCGCTTGCTTACCACCCACGGCCATTTCGAGCACCGCGTTGGCATCCGACTTCGATACGCCGTACTGGGCCATGCGACCTTCGTCCAGGTCAACGTGCAGCTCGGGCTGTCCAATGTTGCGCAGCACGCCTAGGTCGTCGATGCCTTTTACGGTTTTGAGCTGCTCATATACTTGGCGGGCTTTGCCTTCCAGCGTTTTTAGGTCGGTCCCGTAGATCTTCACGGCAATCGAGCCTTTCACCCCAGAAGCAGCTTCTTCCACGTTGTCGGTGATGGGCTGCGAGAAGTTGAAGTCTACGCCGGGGAAGCGGTTAAGCTTCTCTTTCATGTGCGCAATCAATTCCTCACGGTAGGCAGCGCTCTTCATCTTCTTCTGCACTTCATCCGTGTGCTTGATCTGCACCAGGAACTCGTTGTTGTAGAAGCCCGTCGGGTCGGTGCCGTCGTTAGGGCGGCCGGTCTGGCTTACCACGTCGCTCACTTCTGGGAAGGTCAGGAACACGCGGCGCATCTCGTTGCACAGCTTATTCGACTCATCCAAAGAGATACTCAGCGGCAACTGGGCCCGCACGTAGATCGAACCTTCGTTTAGCTCGGGCAAGAACTCGGAACCTAGAAAGTGGAAGGAGCCTACCCCAACAGCCACAATGATCGTAGCAACCAGCAAACTAGCCGTTTTGCGGGCATAGGTGAAGCGGAAGAAGCGCTGGGCGCCGTGGTTAATGCCGCGGACGAAGAAATTGTCCTTCTCCCGCACGTTCTTTCGCAGCAAGATGCTAGCCAGCACCGGCACTAAAGTCAGCGTGAAAATAAGCGCGCCGAGTAGGGCGAAACCTAGGGTCCAAGCTAGGGGCGAAAACACCTTGCCTTCTACTTTCTCAAAGGAGAAGATGGGTAGCAAGGCGGTGATAATGATAGCTTTGGCGAAGAAGATCGACTTACCCATCTCGCGGCCCGTCTTCTTGATCAGACCTAGCTTAGCAAGCTTGTTGAAGCGCTCCATGCCCATTTCGTGCGCCTTGTGGTCGAGGGCAACAAAGAGCCCTTCCACCATTACCACGGCTCCGTCGATGATGATACCGAAGTCGATGGCGCCCATGCTCAATAGGTTGGCGCTCATACCTTTTAAGCGCAAGCAGATGAAGGCAAACAGCAAGGCTAGCGGGATAATCACGGACACGATAACCGTGGTGCGCCAGTCGGCCATGAAGATGAACACAATCACCGTCACGAGGATGATACCCTCCATCAGGTTGTGGATTACCGTTTCGGTCGAGAAGTCAATCAGCTGCTGCCGGTCGTAGAAGGTCTTGATCTTCACGTCCGAAGGCAGAATCTTGTCGTTCAGGTCGGCTACTTTATCCTTGAGGCGGGCAATAACTTCCGATGGGTTTTCGCCTTTGCGCATTACCACAATGCCTTCTACCATATCGTCGTTGGTGCCGCGGCCCACCCGACCTAGGCGGGGCAGCGCCGACTCGTGCACGATAGCCACGTCTTTCACCAAGATCGGGGCACCGTTCACGTTCTTGATAACGGTGTTATTGATGTCGCCGATGTTATTCAGCAGGCCGATGCCGCGCACCACGTAGTTCTGCTGACCTTCGTTAATCACGTCGCCGCCCACGTTGATGTTGGAGCGCTGAATGGCGTTGTACACGTCTAGCGGCGTGATGCCGAAGTCTTGTAGCTTGCCGGGGTTCACGCTGATTTCGTAGTCCTTCACCTCGCCGCCGAAGCTGTTCACGTCGGCCACGCCAGGTACGGCTTTCAGGTTGCGCTCAATCACCCAATCCTGGATGGTTTTCAGCTCGCGAGTGGTTTTGTCCGAGCTAGCTAGGGTATAGCGGAAAATCTCGCCAGTAGGGCCGTAGGGCGGCTGCACGTCGGGATCAGCGCCTTCGGGTAGGTCAGCCTGAGCGAGCAGGTTGTTTACCTGCACCCGGGCAAAAGCGTCGTCTACGCCGTCGTCGAAGATGACCTTCACCACCGACAAGCCGAATAGCGTCGTCGAGCGGATGCTGGTCTTTTTCTGCACGGGGTTCAGCGCAATTTCGATGGGCGCCGTCACGAACTTCTCAATCTCCTCCGCCGAGCGGCCGGGCCACTGCGTGATGATGGTGATTTCGGTGTTCGTTACGTCAGGAAACGCCTCAATCGGCGTGTTCCGGTAGCTCACTACCCCAGCCACGATGGCCACCAGGGTCACCAGGAAGATGAAGCCGCGGTTTTTAAGGGAAAAGGCGATAATGCCTTGGATGAACTTATTCATGACTTGCTAAAAAGCTAGAATTCAGAATCTAGGAAGAAGGAGGAAACAAAAAGAAGCCGTTCTGAAAAGGCAAGGGAATGGCCGTCAGCGCACTTAGGCTAACTTCTACTTCCTAGCTTATTGCTTCCGAATCCTCTGGAATTAGTCGTTCAGTTCGTCGTACACGAGTAGCTGATTCTGAGCGATGATCTTCTCACCGTCTTGCAGACCCGATTTCACGTAACTCACGTCGCCTACCGTTTTCAGAATTTGCACGGGGCGCGTTTCGATGTGGCTGCGGTCCTTGAAGACCATCACGAAGTTGCGGTCTTTGTCGAACACCACGCACTTAGCGGGCACGGCTAGCATCTTGTTGCCTTCCGTATTGCCCACTCTGATTTGGGCATACATCTCAGGCTTAAGCAGGTAACCGGGGTTGTCGAGACGTACGCGCACCTTCATCACTTTGCTTTCGGGGTCGAGCACGTTGAAGACCTTGTCGATGCGGCCGTTGAAGTGCTTGTCGGGGTAGCTCAGCGTGGTCACGTCGGCCTGATAGCCTTCGCGCACTTTGGCAATATCCGATTCAAACACGTTGGCCATAATCCACACATCGTCCAAGTTGCTTACCGTAAACAGGTTGCCTACGTTGTCAGCGTTGAACTGCATGTGGTCGGTGACGTTCTTTTCAGTTATAAAGCCCGAGATAGGCGCCCGCAACGTGTAAGTGCCATCGGCCGATACGCCGTACACACTCAGCTGCTTACGGCTCTTGCCCACGTTGCCTTGCGCTTTGCGCAGCTCTTGGCGGGCTAGCACCACGTCGCGCTCCGAAGCTAGGCCATCATGAAACTGATCTTCGGCTACTTGCAGGTTCTTGCGAGCAATATCGAGGTCAGAGCCGGCGGCGGAGCTTTGGTTTTGCAGGTCGGCAATTTCGCCGCTCTTAATTACGGCTAGCACTTGGCCCTTCGCCACGTGGTCACCTAGCTCCACGCTGAGTTGCTCAACGACGCCACCTACCAGCGGATATACCTTCACGGTTTTGTCACCGTCGGAGGCAATCTGGCCGGAGAGCGTCAGCTCGTCGCGTACGGGCTCAGCGTGTACAGTATCTATTCTCAACTCACGCAGCATAGTATCCGACATCGTAAAGCCGGCTTCGGCTTTCTGCGGCGTTTCCGCGTCGTCTTTTGGTTTCTGCGAGCAGCTTGCCAGCAAACCCAGCGAAGCGGTAGCAGCGAGTAGGAGGGAGGGGATGCGGTTCATATCGTTGATTCTTTGGATCTAATGAGGAGTTCTGATACAATTATTCTGCCCTGAAAATGGGGCGGCCCACAGAGAAATTAAGCTGCTCAAAGGCCCGCATTCGATTGGAACGCAACTGATTGAGCAGTACCAAGTTGTTCTTGTAGCTTTCGTAAAAGTCTAGGAACTCCACGATGGTGATGTTGCGCTTAGCATAGCTCTGCTCAATTCCCGTAATGAGACGGTCGAAGTCCCCGGTTGAGCGGTTCGTATTCTGGTAAAGTTGGTTGGTTTGCTGCGTGAGACGGTACGCTTCCTGCACGTCATTCTGCACCACCAGCTGCTGCTGGTTTAGCTGGGCCTTGCTGCTCTCAATCTGCGCCTGCGCTGAGCGAATGTTGCCCTGGTTGCGGTTGAAGATTGGAACGGCAATACCTAGAGTTAAGGCGTTGTAATTCTGGATGTAGCTGCCTGCGCGGTCGTAGACGTAGCCTACAGCTAGGTCGGGAGCCGCAATGGCGCGTTGCAAACGCAGGTTTTGGTTTTGCTGCTCCACATCGGCTTGCCGGGCCCGTAAGTCGGCGCGGGCAATCTGAGCGGTATCGGCTAGCTGCTCCACCGAGTAAGCGCCAAGGCCTAGGCCTTGCAAGCGAACTGGATCGGCTTGGGGGCGGTAGTACGTGCCTGCGTTATCACGAATCAGCACCCTTAAGTCAGCTTCCTGACCGGCAATATCCGTGAGCAGACCTTGGCGCTCATTTTCCAGCTGAAACAAAAAAGCCTTCAGGCGAATCACTTCTTTCAGGGCAATGTTGCCCTTGTCATACTGCCCTTGGTACTGGGCTACTGTGCGGCGGAAGGAGTTGATTTCCCGGTCGTAAGCGCCTACAGTTTGCTGTTTGAAGAACAGATCGTAGAAGGTAGTACGGAGCTGGAAGCGCAGATTGCGCTGCAAATCCTGGAAGTTGAATTGTTCTACTAAGGCGTTCTGCTGCGCTACGCGGCCAGCTGCTTTGCGCCGACCCGCAATCGAGAACAGCTGCTGCACCTGCACGATGCTCTCACCACTTCTCGTCATGTCGAAGTGTTTGCCCGTGGTAGGGTTATAGGTGTTCTGCTCCAGCGAGATAGTAGGGTTATCCCACAGCTTAGCCTGCTGAATCTGCGCTTCGGCAGCCGTTACGTTGTACTGCTGAGCGAGCAGCGAGAAGTTATTTTGGACGAAACGCTGCTCGGCTTGCGGCAGCGTGAGCTGCACCGTATCGGCCGGCGCACTGGGCGCTGGAGTGGCTGCCGCTTGGGCGGTGCCAGCTAGCAGCGGTAGAGAAATCAGGAACAAAAATAGGCGTTGCATATCCGATTAAGCGTTTGGATATGCAAGTGTACGACCACGGTATTAGGGGCGTATTAGAGGTAGATTAGAGCCAGATTAGAAACGATATTTTCTCGAAAAAACCTCGTTTAAAGCTTGGAATGAAGGTTTTAGACGTTGCTATTTTTTAGAAATAGTCAAGAAATTAGTGGGATTCGCCATCCGGAGCGTGCATAGTGTAGTCGCTGTATTAGGAAGAATTGGCCGCCATAAACCGAAAATGCCCAGACGATGAAGCCCAGGCATTCGGAGGAACAAGCCGCAACGACGGGCAACTGTTAATCGTTTAGCTCTTTATAGAGCAAGAGCTGGTTTTGAGCAACTACTCGCTCGCCATCCTGCAAACCCGACGAGACGTAGCTCTTGTCGCCTACGGTTTTGAGAATCGACACCTCACGCGTTTCAATGTGTTTCGGGTCTTTGAACACGAGCACGAAGTTGCGGTCGTTGTGGAAAACCAAGTTTTTGTGCGCTACCGCTACGTGCCGTTGCTTTTCGATAGTCGAGACGTTCACGCGGGCGTGCATACCGGGCTTAAGCAGGTAGTCGGAGTTATCGAGGCGCACACGCACCTTCATCACTTTGCTCTCCGGATCGAGCATGTTGAAGACCTTGTCGATATGCCCAATGAAATGTTTGTCGGGGTAGCTCAGCGTCGTTACGTCGGCGGTATGACCTACCTGCACGTGGGCAATGTCGGCCTGGAAAACGTCGGCCAGTACCCAGACCGTGCTCAGGTTCGCAATCGTGAACAGGTTATCGACATTATCAGCGTTGAACTGCATGCGGTCGGTGACATTCTTTTCAGTGATGAAGCCAGAGATGGGTGCCCGCAAAGTGTAGGTGCCGTCGGCCGATACACCGTACACGCTTAGCTGCTTGCGACTCTTGCCTGCATTGGCTTGCGCTTTGCGCAGTTCCTGCCGTGCGGTCAGTACATCGCGCTCCGCCGCTAGGCCGCTACCGAATAGATCTTCTGTCACTTGCAGGTTTTTGCGGGCAATAGTTAGGTCGGAGCCAGCGGCGGAATTCTGGTTTTGCAGGTCGGCAATTTCGCCGCTCTTAATCACGGCCAGCACTTGTCCTTTCTCTACATGGTCGCCGAGGCTAACGCGTACGGCTTCCACCACGCCGCCAACCAACGGGTACACCTGCACCGTTTTATCGAGGTTGGTGCTCACGCGCCCAGTTAGCTTCACTTCGCTACGAACTGCCTCGGTTCGGGCGGTATCTAAGGTAAGATGGCGCAGCATATGGGGGTGGAGCGCCGACCGTTCGGGTGTTTTGGTGACCAACTCAGTGGCTTCTTCCGAGCAACTCGTGAAGGTGCAGGTGGTGAAAGCTGCCACAACAGCAGTAGTAAAACGGATAGTACGTAGCACAGGTATCTTAAATAGGTGATGTGCAATGCTACGAGCCCGAAGTTAGAGGTAGGTTAGAGACACATTAGAAACGGATTAGAGAAAAGAATAATGTTTATTTTTACTGAAATAAGCATAATTATTATGAGATATTTCATACTATGGAATGAAACATCTCAAAACTTTTCATCCAATTTTCAGGAAGCTGTACTTAAGTAAATGAGTGAGAATGGCTACAACTTGAACGTTACAGCCGCTATGGTGCCTTCGTTTAGCTGCGAAGTGATGGTGAGCTTACCACCGTGCAGTTCGATAATTTTCTTGGAGAGTGGCAAGCCCACGCCGTGCCCAATAACACCCCTAGCATTGCCAGCTCGAAAGAAGGGTTGGAAGATACCCGAGAGGTCTTTTTCCGAAATACCAATACCCTGATCTTCAATCAGGATATAAACAAAGCCTTCCGCGTATTCAAAGTGGACTTCCACAGGCTTGTCACCAGAGTATTTCAGAGCATTATCAAACAAGTTGGCCAACGCTCGGCTCAACAGCTGACGGTTACCTGAAATCTCCATTTGGGTAGCATCAGGAGGCAATGAGTCAAGTGTGATATGGATGCGCCGACGTTGGTCAGGGGCTACAGCCTCGCGTGCTTCCCAGAGCAACTCGTCCAGGCGGATTTCATCACCCGTCATGGTGCCCGTATTGGCCTGCGTAAATTCGAGTAAATTATTTATCAGCGTTTTAAGCTGCTGTAGCTCTGTTAATACAGAGCTTAAAGCCTCACGATAAGCAACAGGTTCTCGGTCGCGGGCAAGGAGCACTTGCAGCTCGCCGATGGTAGCGGTGAGCGGCGTGCGTAGCTCGTGGGAGGCATTGCTGACGAACGTGCGCTGGCCTTCGAAGCTTTCTTCCAAGCGCTCCAACATACGGTTAAAGGTGCGGGCTAGGCGCGTAATCTCGTCCTTGTCGCTGCGGCCTTCTTCCACACGCAGGTGTAAGTCGCGCGCCGTAATGCGGTCTACCTGGTCGTTGACGGCAGCAATAGGAGCCAAGGCCCGGCCAGCAAACAAACGGCCGGCAACATAAATTACTACCAAGCTCCCAACAAAAACTAGGGCGAGCATGGAAGCTAGGTGCTCCATGCGAGCACGCCCCGCGCGGTTCTCGGCGGCGGCTACAATCACGAAGTCGCCCTGGTTATCGTGGTAAAACAAGCCGATAGCTTGGCGTGGCCCCAACGTGAAGTAGAGTTCCTTTTCGGCAATAATGCGTACGAGCAGTGAATCGGAAAGGTGAAGGCGCGCATCCTCTTTGATAAAGCGTGGGTTCAGATGGGAGTCGTAGATCTGAAGTACTTCGTCGGTAAGCGTGCGCAGGTAGCGCTGGCGGAAGTTGCTGAAAGCCGACTCGTGTAGCTCATCTTGCTCCAGAAATACGTAGCCGGTCACCTCGGCCCGGTCGCGCAGTCGCTGATGAAATTCTTGCCGCGTATACTGCGCGTGCAGCAGAAAAGTAACGGACAAAGCTCCGAATAGAATAATACCCACCAACACTAAAAAGAGCAGGGTGAGCCGATTGCGAATAGTCATAATAATACGGCTAGGTGCTTGGGGCTAGCGAAGAGTCACTTGCCTATGTGCTCTAACCTAGGGGCGAGATTCTAAATTCAATCTTCTTCCCGCATGACGTAGCCCATGCCGACAACGGTATGAATGAGCTTTGTGGGAAAGCCTTTGTCAATCTTATTGCGCAGATAATTAACGTACACATCAATTACGTTCGAGCCAGAATCGAACGCTTCTTCCCAGGAATTCTCGGCAATTTCTGCTCGGCTCAATACCCGTCCTTTATGGCGCATAAACAGCTCTAAAAGCCCAAACTCCCGGGCAGTGAGCTTGATTGGCTGACCACCGCGCGTTACCGTTTTGGCGGCTGTATCCAGGGTGAGGTCGGCGAGGGTGAGTAGGGCGCCTTTCTTTTCGGTGCCGCGGCGGCGCGTCAGGGCGCGCACGCGAGCCAGGAGCTCTTGAAAGTCGAATGGCTTGACCAAATAGTCGTCGGCGCCTCCGTCGAAGCCTTGCAGCTTGTCGGTAGTAGTGCCTAGGGCCGTCAACATCAAAATGGGTACTTGTTGATCTTGGGCGCGAACGGCACGGAGCACTTCAAGGCCGCTCATATTGGGCAGAATCACATCCAAGATGATCAACTCGTAATCGTGAGTAAGGGCTAGCTGCCGCCCGAAATGACCATCGTAGGCTACTTCTACTTCGTAATTCTCTTCCTCTAGGCCGCGACGGATAAAGGCAGATACTTTCGGTTCATCTTCAACAAGTAAGATCTTCATTGCGCGAATGTGCTGACAAGATGATGAAGCAGCGGTGTAGGAATGCGCCACGGCGGGGGCGTCGTGGCGCATTGAGCTAGACATAGAAAGGAACTCGGTACAGCAATAAATGACCCAGACGAGGAATGCGTCATGTCGTGTTCCTACTCTTTAATCATCTTCATAATCGAGACCTAGGAACTGATTGAGGGCTTGCTGTAGCTCACTAGCAGCGTGCATTTGTCCAGCCCGGCGGCTCACTTGTAGGCCCTTGCGGTAAACTTTTTCGGCTTCTTCAGCATTATTCAATTGCTCTAGCAGCTTGCCCGCGTGATAGTACGTACCCACGTAGTCAGGGTGTTCGTCGAGCAGCTTCTGATAAAATTCCATGGCGCGCTGCGGTTCCGTAGCGCGGTATTCGGTAGCCAACGCGTAGATCGTGAAGGCATCGTTAGGGTCTTCGGCGTAGAAGGCCAGAAGCTGTTGCAGACGAGTTGGAGCGGTTTCCATAAGGAAGGTAGATTTCTGTATCTTCGCCCGAAAGTAGGGGGTTTCCCTAGTATTTGTTCATTCAAGCAGCCGTAGATGAAGTTTCTCGTTTGCATTAGCAACGTGCCTGACACGACCACCAAAATAACCTTCACTCCTGATAACAAAGAGTTTAACAAGGCAGGGGTGCAATTCGTGATTAACCCCTGGGACGAGTACGCCCTCACTCGCGCCATTGAGCTGAAAGAGGCTCAGGGTAGCGGTACCGTCACGGTAATCAATGTAGGTGAGGCCGATACAGAACCCAATATTCGCAAAGCCCTAGCCATTGGTGCCGACGACGCCATTCGTGTGAATGCCAAGCCTACTGATGCCTTCTTCGTAGCCGAGCAGATTGCGAACGTAGCGAAAGAGGGTGCCTACGATGTTATTCTGATGGGCCGGGAGAGCATTGATTACAATGGTTCTCAGGTACATGGCATGGTAGGCGAGCTGCTCGGCATTCCGACTGTAGCCCCAGCCATGAAGCTTGACATGAGCGGCAACACTGCCACCCTAGAGCGTGAGATTGAAGGTGGCAAGGAGATAGTAGAAGTAAACACGCCTTTTGTCGCTTCGTGCCAGCAGCCTATGTGCGAGCCCCGCATCCCAAACATGCGTGGCATCATGACGGCCCGTACCAAGCCGTTGAAAGTAGTAGAACCCGTAGGTTCTGGTGCTCGCACGGAAGTAGCCGAGTATGCGCTGCCACCCAAAAAGCAAGGAGTAAAGCTCATCCCGGCCGAGAGTGCCGGCGAGCTGATCAAGCTGCTGCGCAACGAAGCAAAAGTCATTTAGTTATAGAGCTTAGAGCATAGAACGTAGAGCTTGCACTGTGACCAGTTAAGCTTTTCGCTCTCAATGCATAGAAGTCTAAGCTCTACGTTCTAAAACCTAAGTTCTGAAAGATCATGTCTGTTTTAGTTGTAGTTGAATGTGATAATGGCGAGGTAAAAAAGTCCTCGCTGGAAGTGGCTTCTTACGGTAGCCAGGTGGCACAACTGCTCGGCACGACGGCTACGGCCATTGCGGTGGGAGTGGCTACGGAAGCCAACCTAGCTCAGCTAGGTGAGCAGGGCATCAGCAAAGTACTGTATGATGCTGAGCCGCGTCTGAAGGACTTCGTGAATGGGGCGTATACCAAGCTCATTGCTGCTGCCGCTGAGAATGAGCAAGCTCAAGTGATTGTGCTAGCCAACTCTAACATTGGCGCAGCGGTAGGCTCTCGCTTGTCGGTACGCCTGAAAGCTAGCCTTGCCACCAACGTAGTGGAGCTGCCCAAAGTGGATGGCGGTAAGTTCACGGTGCGCCGTGGGGCCTACTCCGGCAAAGCCCTGGCCGACGTGATTCTGACGGGTGACCGGAAAATCATTGCCGTGAAGAAAAACTCTATTGAGGCGCTGCACAACGCCGGCCAAGCGGCTACAGTGGAGCAGTTCTCGGCTCAACTCACCGATGCTGACTTCGCGGACGCACCTAAGCAGGTAGTCATGCAGGAGCAAGCGGGTGGCGTGCTCCTCCCCGAGGCTGACAAGGTGGTATCGGGTGGCCGTGGCATGAAAGGCCCAGAGCACTGGAATCTAATTGAGGACCTAGCCAAAGCATTGCACGCAGCTACGGCTTGCTCGAAGCCAGTATCAGACGCCGACTGGCGCCCCCATCACGAGCACGTAGGACAAACGGGCATCACCGTATCGCCGAACTTATACATTGCTTGTGGTATCTCAGGCGCTATTCAGCACCTAGCAGGCGTAAACTCGTCGAAAGTAATTGTCGTAATCAACAAAGATCCGGAGGCACCTTTCTTTAAGGCCGCCGATTATGGCATCGTTGGCGACGTATTCGACGTATTGCCAAAACTGACCCAGGCCGTGAAGGAGCTAGGGTAAATTATTGTCTGACATGTGCTCTAATATGCTGATTTATATTAGATTGGTGTAGTAGAGAAACACTGACATGCTAGCGTACTCCTTCCCCTCAGCACATTAAAAATCAGCACATCCGCAGCTTGTGAAGAAAATCCAGCTCGAAATACTAGGCTTATCATCTAGCCAGTCGCAGTCCGGTTCTTTCGCCCTTATCTTGGGCGAAAAGACCGGCAACCGTCGCTTGCCCATCATCATCGGCATGTTTGAGGCGCAGAGTATTGCCATTCAAATTGAAAAAATCAGTCCGAATCGGCCTCTGACGCACGACCTATTTAAATCATTTGCCGAGCATGTGCACGTGACGATTCTGGAGGTGCTTATCTCGGATTTGAAAGAGGGAGTGTTCTACTCCAAGATCGTCTGCTCGGATGGGGCCACCACCTTCGAGCTTGATGCTCGCCCTTCCGATGCTATTGCCATTGGCTTGCGGTTCGGAGTACCCATTTTCACGGTGGAAAGCGTGCTGAGCGAGGCCGGTATTATCTTGAGTGACCTAGATGAGAACGTCGACGATACCGACGACGATGATGATCAGGATGAAGAGGATACCGAAAAGCCCGTACCAGCTCGGCCCGAGCCGCGTGAGCCATCGGGTCAAGTTTCCTTGGATGAGCTAACGAAGATGCTCGCTCAAGCCCTTGAGAAAGAAGACTACGAGAAGGCTGCCAAGATTCGTGACGAGCTAAATAAGCGTAACGGCTAAACGTCGGTTTAACCTACATAAAAGGGCTGTTCCTACAGGGGCAGCCCTTTTGTGTGTAGCTAGCTTTCGAGATTCAAATTAGCGGAAGCAAGAAAACAAACTTGGTAAATGCTTACTTGCACAAGCATTATACACGGCCAGCTTTGATGGAGACCTCGCAACCTGATCTTCGCTACCCAATCGGACAACCTGAGCTACCTACAGAAGCATTAAGCAATGCAGAGCGGGTAGCTTATATTCGGCAGCTAGCCGACCTACCTGCGCAGCTCACGGCCGCTGCGCGCCGCGTAGGAGGCATTCGCTTGCAAGAGCCCTACCGACCCGGTGGGTGGAATGGCCGGCAAGTGATTCATCACCTCGCCGATTCGCACGTGAATAGCTACACGCGTTTCAAGCTAGCCCTCACCGAAGACAACCCGACTATCCGCCCCTACGAGGAGCAAGAGTGGGCCGAGCTGCCTGATGTTGAGGCAACACCTATTACGGTGTCATTGACGTTGCTGGAAGCCTTGCACACCCGGTGGACCAACTTGCTAGCCCACCTAGGGGAGGAGCAATGGCAGCGGACGTTCTACCATCCAGGCTCAAAACAGACGTTCACGCTCGATCAAGCGCTTGTGCTGTATGCCTGGCATGGTCGCCATCACCTAGCCCACGTCGGAAGCTTGTACCAAGAATAAAAAGCGAGCCGCTCCTTCAATAAGGAGCGGCTCGCTTTTTATTCTTGGGTTATGCTTACCTAGGTTAGGACTGAGTCTGAGGATCTTCGGCCAGGATGGCTTCTAAGCCACCTTCGTCGTCCACACGCTTGGCGGCGCGTACGAGGCTGCTGCTGAAGATAAACTCTTTCAGTTCGGGTACTTGGGCGTTCAGGATTTCGTCCTTGTTGCCGTCCCAAAGCTTGAGGCCTTTGTGCAGAAAGATGATATGGTCACCAATCTCCACCACCGAGTTCATATCGTGGGTGATGATGGCAGTAGTGATGTTGTACTCGTGCGTGATTTCGTGAATCAGCTCGTCGATTTTGATGCTGGTGAGCGGGTCAAGGCCAGAGTTTGGTTCGTCGCAGAACAGGTAAGTACAGTTAGGGGCAATAGCCCGTGCAATACCAACACGCTTTTTCATACCACCCGAAATTTCGGAGGGCATTTTGTTGCCAGCATTTTCAAGTCCTACACGCTTTAGGCAGAATTCTACCCGGTCGCGGCGCTCCTCCTTACTCATTTCAGGTGTGAGCATCTTCAGCGGAAACTCCGTGTTTTCAAACACCGTCATGGAGTCGAAGAGCGCGGAACCCTGGAACAGCATCCCGATCTTGCGGCGAATTTCCTGCCGGACGCCCACTTTATTGTTCGTGAACACCGTGCCGTCGAAGGTGATGCTGCCGATATCGGGCTTCATAAGCCCTACAATGCATTGCAGCAGTACGCTTTTGCCCGTACCCGAACCACCTAGCAACAAGTTGCATTTGCCCGTTTCGAAAGTGCACGTGATGCCTTTGAGCACCGCGTTGCCATCGAATGATTTCTGGATATTATGAATCTCAATCATCGGATGAAGTACTTAGTCAGGAGTACTTGATGATCGTACGAGCGAACGTACTTCATCAAGTAGTAGAATTTATAATAGAATGGCGGCTAACACAAAGTCAGCCAACAGAATGGCGATGATCGAGTTGTTAACTGCTGCGGTGCTGGCAGATCCTACTTCCAAGGCCCCACCCGTGGTGAAGTAGCCTTTGTAAGCAGAAATAGCAGACACTAAGAAGGCAAACACAACCGACTTAATCAGCGCGAAAAGAATGTTGTAAGGAATGAAGTCTGTCCGAATGCCTTCTACGTATTCCTGCGCAGATATGGCACCCGTTAGTGTACCTGCTAGGTAGCCTCCTAAAATAGAGAGAACCATCGCTAGAATAACCAGCAACGGAAACATCACAATCGATGCGACGATACGGGGGAAGACCAAGTAAGAGGCAGAGTTGATGCCCATTACCTCTAAGGCTGCGACCTGTTCAGTTATCCGCATGGTACCTAGGCCGCCGGCGATGCTAGAGCCTACCTTGCCTGCCAGCACGATGCTCGTGATGGTAGGAGCCAGTTCCAGGATGGTCATTTCGCGCACCATGTAGCCGATAGTAGACTTCGGAATGAGCGGGTTGACAAGGTTATAGGAAATCTGAACGCACGTAACTGCCCCGATAAAAGCACTAACAATAGCAACGATAAAAACAGAATTAACACCGATAATCACCGATTCATCGATAGTGCGTTCAAACAGGGTTTTAAATCGCTCTTTTCGCACCAGCATACTCTGCAAAAAGAGAATAAACTCACCGAAGGTCTTAACCATAAAAGGAAAATTGAACAGGAAAAACGGAAACTTGCAGCCTAGGTGAAGCAATGAGAATAAACGAGGCGGAACAGTTGCGCTTCCTTACGTAAAATCGGCGACAACAATCAACGAAATGCAAAAATATATCATCATTACCGGCGGAACGAAGGGCATAGGACGAGCATTGGTGTGGCGCTTTGCTCAGGCGGGCTTTCCCGTCGTGACGTGCGCCCGTTCCGCCGCCGACCTAGCTAGCTTACAAACAGCGTTGAGCCAAGATGTTCCCGGCGCGGAGTTGCACACCCTAGCGGCTGATTTGAGCAAGCCAGAAGAGACGCTTCGTTTTGCCACGTTTGTGCAAGAACTCGGTGGTGCAGTAGAAGTTTTAATTCACAACACTGGTGCCTTCACGCCGGGCCGCTTGCAAGATGAACCGCTCGATGGCAGTGCCCTTCGCGCCCTCATCGACGTGAACCTGTACAGCGCCTACGATCTGACGTTACAGCTGCTCCCGGCCATGATTAAGCGCCAGCAAGGGCATATCTTTACGATGTGCTCAGTAGCTAGCATTCGGGCTTACCCAAGCGGCGGCTCTTACAGCATTGCCAAGTTTGCCTTGCTAGGCCTGACCAAAGCCCTGCGCGAAGAGTTGAAGCCGCACAACCTGCGCGTAACGGCAGTGCTGCCGGGTGCGACACTTACTGCTAGCTGGGAAGGCTCAGACTTTCCTGATGAACGATTTATCAAAGCCGAAGACGTAGCAGAGGCGGTATTTGCTGCTTATTCCCTGTCTCCACAAGCAGTTGTGGAAGAACTACTGATTCGTCCGCAGCTAGGCGATATTTAGATAGAGCACAAGGTAATAGCCAAGCATCTGATGTTGGCCTTCTGTCTAAGAAGCTAGGTTAAAAGCCCTTAGCGGCGCACACAGCCATGCTGATGTGCGCCGCTAAGGGCTTCTGATTATAAAGAAAATACGCTAAGCCTGCTGGGCCGTGCGGAAAGCTACTTGTACTTGGGGCCGTTCTACTACTGGCTCTTCTACTCGCTGTGCGGGTAAGGCCAGCTTCAGACGCAGTACCTTCTTCTCCAGCAAATGCCAGGAGACTGCCCCAACAATCCACGCCAAAGGAATGCTGAGAAAGGCTAGTACAGTTTGGGAAGGGTGCAGCAAATGAACCAACGCTTGTTGCACCGGCCACCCCCAAATGTACACCCCGTAGCTGATGTCACCGTACCGACGGATCCAGCTTAACGCAGGATAATCGGACTCGCCGAAAGCAATGACGAACACGGGTAATAGGAAGAACTGCGCCTGTGCGTAGCCGCCGAAATAAAGAACAGCCAGCAGCCCAAGCCCGGTTATCCAAACTGCATAGGTGCGTAGTCGCGCTTGGCGTACCCAAGCCGGAAACAAGGCGAGTAGTCCCCCAGCCACGAAGTAAAGACCCAGAAAAATAAGCTGGTCGGAGAGGAGTGCTAGTTCGTAGGTGGGGTAATCGACCTGGCCGGTAAGCTGAAGGAGAAGGAGCCCGGCAAAGGTGAAAAGCATCACGCCGCGCAGCCACACCAAGCTGTGTCGGATAAAGAACAAAGGCGTCAGCAGCAGGTAAAAAAAGAACTCGTAGGGTACCGTCCAGATCGAGCCGTTGATTTCGGTAGGAACGGCATTCGAGGCAAAAACGCCGTTGATGTTGATGTGCAGCCGCAGTACCAAGTTAAGCAAATACAAGAAGAAAGAGCGGTCAGTGAAGTAAGCACCTAGGCTCTTATCCGAAAAAAAGTAAGCGCCTACCATAGTGATACCGATCATCACCCAAAGGGCAGGAAATACTCGGATAATGCGCTTGAAGTAGTATTCTTTTAGCGAAGAGCTGCGCAGTAAACTCTTGAGTATCAGATAACCTGAAATCACGAAAAAGCCCCAGAGACCTAGCTTCGACAGCCGCAGTTGTCCGTGGGAGAATTGCCAGAGAGGGTCGTGTTCTGGTACGCCCGTCAGAAAATACGAGTGAGTAATAAGGACCAGCGTGGCAAAGAGCAGCCGTAAAAAATCGAAATTGTTTACGTGAGCCTGTGGAGCAGATTCTTTTGCAGTCATAGCGAAGAGGTAAGAACAGAAATCAGGACGGGCGGTAACTCTCGTCGCGAGCCAAACTGCATCAAGGAGGGTAGGGCTACTTCTCAGCGGTGCCAAGTATCTGAGCGGTTACCCTACGCTCCTTGTTCAGTCAAGCAGTTGACGGTGAGTTAGGTCACCCGTAAAGCAGAGGATGTGGTTGGTTGTAGAAGAATGCTGCCCGGCGCGAAAATGGCGGGGTAGTGGAGTGTGAGAAAGAAGAGAAGAGACGAAAAAGTGGAGTGTTGAAGTGAATAGTCCGTGGGAGAAGCACTAGCAAATGGCGGACACGCGTCGGACTGCCCCTTGAGGACAAAGGGGTTATTCAGGGATGGACACAAAAAAATGGGGCGCAATCATGCGCAAGCCTAGCCGTGCGCTAGCTCACCCGACGACACAAAAGAATTCAGCAAAGCAAATAGGCGCAGGTCCTCCGTGAGAGGTGCCTGAAGGGGCTGCTCGATAGGTGGGTGGGAGTTCTACGGAAAGGGCGGGGCAGAAAGTCAGGAAGCGCAAAAAGCATCGACACCACGGGCCAAGGACAGGCCCACTATCTGCATAAGTAGCACAAGGGTATCGCTCAAAAATCTAGTACACCATGTGCACTAGCCGATCATAATCGGCTCATTGATTTCTAAGTTTTACGCCTATGCGGCACGATTCACATTGGCATAGAACGATTTGTGAGTACGAAAGATAGAGGCTAGTTGTCAGAGAGCCAACTTTTTACAAGAAAAATGCTCTGGTTCGTCGTTATGGTTCAGCTTCTAGCTTGACTGTTGGCTACAGGAATCAAGGGCTATTAGCGACTCAAAATATGTGTGCTCACAGCAAGTAAAATCAGCAAAAAATCAGCTGTACTATGCAGTGCTTATTGGATGCTGCTAAGGGAAGATTGATAGGGGTAACTACTTGATGTTCTCTACTTTGCCGCTGCCAGCTAGGTTCAGGGTAGGGCTACCAGTATAGTAAAGAGTACCCGTGCCAGCATGTGTGCCAGCCAACGACTGAGACACCAGGATATGTGCATCGCCGTTGCTGCCTTTATTGGACTTGAAAAAAAATGTGTGCGTCTGTAGACCTGCCGCCCGCAAACTGCCGCTACCACCTAGCGTGTAGTGCACCTCGGTAGCCCGCCCGTGCAAGTCGATGTCCCCGAGCTCATAGGAATCGAGCCACAAGTAAGTACTCGTCAAGTCGAGGTCAAAGTCGCCAGCCCCGACGAGGTGACAGAAGATAGTATCCGCGCGAAAGTTGCCGACGGTGCGCACGTTGCCCTGACCGCGCAGAAACAAATCGGTGAGGCGGGGTAGGTGCAGAGTTAGCTCGCGGGGGGTGTCGTAGGTTCGTATCCAGTTGCAGCGGCTGGTGTTGCGAATGGTCAGCTGGCCATCTTGCACCTTCAACTCGATGTCTTCCTGCAAGTTCTTGCCGGCGCGTACCTCCGCGTAGGTAGCGGTGTCTTGCACCAGCAGCAGGTCGACGTTGTCGTAGGCCGTTACCACACGGAAGGGGGCTAGCGCACGCCGCTCCGTTATTACTTTGCCCGTGCTCTTCAGACAATCGGTTTCGTGGCCCTCCCCGCAACCACTGAGCAGGGGTAGAAATGCAGCTAGACTGATTATTCCGCGTAAAAGCGACTGAGGGCCGCTAACTTGCGGCCAATTCTTCCTCCAAAACATTACTTCAGCATGGATCTAACAGGCAAGATAGCTATTGTTACGGGCGTCAGTAAAGGAATCGGGCGGTCCGTGGCGGAGGCGTTACTCGCCAAGGGCGCCATTGTAGCCGGCTGGGGCCGGTCGGCACCCGACGGTTTGACGCACGAACGATTCCAGTTTTTTGAGTGCGACATCCGCAACGAAGTATCTGTGCAGGAGGCATACGTAGATACGCAGCGCGAGGTCGGGGCGGAGGTGCGCATCTTGGTCAACAATGCGGGTATTGGCAACATGGGCCCGGTTGATGGCTTCTCGTCCGACGACTGGCACGCCATGTTTGATACCAACGTGCATGGCGTATTTTACTGCACCAAGGTTGTGCTGCCGCAGATGAAAAAGCAGGGTGAAGGCCACATCATCAACGTGGCCTCGTTGGCTGGCACGGCGGGTAGCCCGAACATGGCCGGCTACTGCGCTACCAAGTATGCAGTGCGTGGCTTCTCGGATGCTTTGTTCAAGGAAGTACGGCAAGATGGGGTGCGCGTGACTTGCATGATGCCTGGCTCAGTCGAAACCAATTTTGGTGGGGCAGAGCCCGGTGCCGAACCTGATCCGCACAAGATGCAGCCCGAAGATATTGCTGCCAGCATTATGCACGCGCTGGAAGCACCGAAGGCGACTATGGTCTCCGAGATACAAATGCGCCCCTCACAACCGAAGTAACCTAGGTTCAAGAAACAGTAGCGCGGAATGAATTTCCGCGCTACCAAATCGACTAAGTATTTATGCAATCAAGAGCGTTCTTTTGCTCCATTTACGTCGGATGAGTTCTCCCCTAGGTCTGGCTGCCGATAGCTATACGTTGCGCCTCGCTACGCCCGACGATGCGGCGGCTATGCTCGCTATTTACACCCCCTACATCACCGATACGACCATCACGCTCGAATACGAGGTGCCCACCACGGCCGAATTTGCGGAGCGCGTACGGAAACTTCAGGGAGTATTACCGTGGTTAGTAGCAGAAGCTGAAGGCCAAGTTGTGGGGTATGCATATGCCGCCCGGCACCGCGAGCGAGCAGCCTATTTGTGGTCGGTCGAAACATCTGTTTATGTGCATATTACGCATCACGGCACAGGAGTTGCGCGGCGGCTTTATAACTGGCTTTTTGAGCTACTACAACGGCAAGGCTACGTGAATGCTTATGCGGGTGTCATTAAACCTAATCCAAGGAGTTTTGCCTTTCATCAATCCTTGGGGTTTGAGTTAATCGGAACGTATGAGCATGTCGCCTATAAATTTGGTAAGTGGCAAACGTCGCAATGGCTGGCGAAGCAACTCCAAACGCCGCCATTAGTGCCCGTCCCACCTACGCCACTCGCTGAGTTACAACTGCCCTAACACTTATTCTATTCTAGCGGTGAACTGCATCTGCTCCTTATTCAATGGTTGAAGTTCAGAATCTTACCAAAACCTACGGCGCGCAAGCTGCCGTGAACAACATCAGCTTCACCGCGGGCAAAGGCGAAATCCTCGGCTTCCTCGGGCCAAACGGCGCCGGTAAGTCAACGACGATGAAGATTGCCACCGGTTACCTGCCTCCATCCATTGGCACGGTTAAGCTGGATGGCTTTGACGTAACGGAGCAGCCGCTGGAAGTGCGCCGCCGCGTAGGCTATCTGCCCGAGCACAACCCGCTCTACCTAGATATGTATGTGCACGAGTACCTCGAATTTATCGGCTCGGTGCACGGGCTGCGCGGCGCCTCCCTACGGCAGCGGGTGCAGCAGATGGTGGATCGGGTGGGCCTAGGTCGAGAGCAGAATAAGTTGATTGGCGCTTTGTCGAAAGGCTACCGCCAACGTGTGGGGCTAGCGCAAGCGCTTATCCACGACCCCGGCACGCTTATCCTCGATGAGCCAACTACTGGCCTCGACCCCAACCAGATCGGCGAAATCCGCAGCCTCATCCGCGAAATAGGGCGCGACAAAACCGTTATCTTCTCCACCCACATTCTGCCCGAAGTCACGGCCTTGTGCAGCCGTGTGGTCATTATTAACCGTGGGCAACTCGTGGCTGATAGTCCGGTTTCGGATCTAGGTGCCGGCGCGAAGGGCGAAACCATCATCCGGGCTGAGTTTGAACAAGCCATTGACCCGGCGCCACTGCTCGCCTTGTCCGATATCACGGGCGTGGAAGTTGAAACCGGCACTACGTACCGCATCCGCGCTGCGGCTGGCACCGATCAGCGTGGCGCTATCTCGCGCTTGGCAGCGCAGCAAGGATGGATTTTGCTCGGGTTGCGGCAGGAGGAACAATCACTAGAACAAGTGTTTAAGAACCTGACGAATTAACTTTGGCTTTTACCCAACCAGTAGCTGTCATGCTGAGCTTGCCAAAGTATCTCTCCTGCAATGCTAATCTACGCTTCTCTCTTTTGGAGAGGGGTTGGGGTGAGGTGCAGCGTCAGCACGCGAGATGTCTCCCGCTGGTCGACATGACGTTCCTATTGATCATTAGCACATCATTAGTAGATGTTTTCAATCTTAAGAAAAGAGTTTAACGCCTTCCTTAGCTCGCCAGTGGCGTACGTCGTGATTGGCGTGTTTCTGGTCGCTACGGGATTATTCGTGTGGGTTTTTCCCGATAGCAACGTACTGGAGTATGGCTTCGCTGATCTGCAAACGCTCTTCAACACCGCTCCTTGGATATTTCTGTTCCTGATTCCTGCTATTACCATGCGCACGTTTGCCGAGGAGAAGAAAGCGGGCACCATTGAGCTGCTGCTCACCCGCCCGCTTACCGATGGGCAGATCATTGGCGGGAAGTACCTCGCTTGTTTCCTGTTGGCGTTGCTCGCATTGATCCCAACGCTGCTGTACTATTATTCTATTTATCAGCTAGGTAATCCGGTCGGCAACATCGACTCGGCCGCTACGGTGGGCTCTTACATCGGTCTAGCTTTGCTGGCGGGCGTGTTTGCCGCCATTGGACTTTTTGCCTCCGCCATCACCCGTGACCAAGTCATTGCTTTCCTCGTAGCCGTGGTGGGCTGTTTCCTGGTGTATTCGGGCTTCGATTCGTTGGCTTCGGTCTTTGAAGGAAGTACGGCTTACTACATCAGCCAGCTAGGTATTGCGGCGCACTACCGCGACATCAGCAAAGGCCTCATCGACTCCCGCGACTTGACGTATTTCTTGAGCTTAATTGCTGGTTTTCTGCTAGCAACGCGGTTGGCATTGCAGAGCCGCAACTGGTAAAAGCTAGCGTTGGAACGTATTAAGTAAGCTTTGCACCTCACCCGAGGTAAAGCTAGGGGAGTAGCCCCACATAGAACATGCAAGAACGACCTTCCCCTAAACGCCGCGACCTGCTCCGCTTTCTAGCGGTTATCGGCGGCTTATTGCTGCTGAATTTCCTAGGTCAGCAGTTCTTCTTCCGCCTCGACCTCACGCAGGAGAAGCGCTACACCATGTCGGCGGCCACCAAGCAGCTCTTGGAAAAAATGCCCGAGCCGGTGACCGTAACAGTGTACCTCGACGGCGACTTTCCGCCCGCTTTTCGCCGCTTACAACAATCGGTGCGCGAAACGCTGAACGAAATGCAGGTGTACGGCGGCTCTAAGCTGCACTACGTATTCCTGGACCCCAGCGCTGCTACCTCGGAACAAGATCGGAACAAGACCTACCAAGCGCTTCTCAAAAAGGGCTTGCGCCCGACTAACCTAGCTGCTACCGAAAACGGCAAACGGGTTGAGAAGATCATCTTTCCATGGGCAACCGTGACGGTGGGCCCCAAGGAGAAAAACGTCCTGCTGCTACGCGGCAACCAGGCTGCTCCCTCCGATGTGCGTCTAAACCAAAGTATTGAAGGCTTGGAGTATGAGCTAGCCAGTACCATTCAGCAGCTCGAACCTAGCCGCCGCAAGCGTATTGGTGTGGTTGATGGACACGGCGAGCTAAGCAACGCCGAAGCCGGCGACCTGCTCGGTTCGTTGCAGGAGCGCTACGACGTGTACCGCGTGAAGCTCGACGTAGTACCCGACCTGCGCGCCTTGGATGCTCTGATCATTGCCCGGCCTACCATGCCCTACACCGAGCCGGAGAAGTTCAAGCTAGATCAATTCGTGACCAGTGGGGGCAATGCTCTGTTCTTTATGGATGAGATGCGCGTGAGCCTGGATAGTGCGGCGCGCACCGGCATGCTGTCCTTCCCGTACCAGCTCAACCTGGAAGACTTACTGTTCAAGTACGGCGTGCGCATCAACCCCGATTTGCTGCTCGACCTAAACTCCGGCGTCATCCCGCTCGTGACCGGCAACGTGGGCAACAAACCCCAAGTCGAGCCCATGCCGTGGCAGTTTTACCCGCTCATCAACCAGTTCAGCAAGCATCCCATCACCCGCAACCTCGACGCGGTGTACACCAAGTTTGTGAGCAGCATCGATACGGTGAAGGCCACTGGCATCCGCAAAACACCGCTGATGTTTACCTCGCGCTACACGCGGGTGTTGCCCTCGCCGGTGCCCGTCAACCTCAACGATGCCCGCTTAGAGCCCGATCAGAAACTATATAAGCAGAGCTTCAAGCCCATTGGCTACTTGCTGGAGGGGCAGTTCCAATCGTTGTACGCTAATCGCGCCAAGCCGGGTACCACGCAATACCAACCTGCCACATCGCCACGGGCCAAGCCGGGCAAGGTCCTGATCATTTCTGATGGTGACTTCGTGCGCAGCGAGCTAGATCCCAAAACGGGTCGTCCGTTTCGGCTCGGCTTTGATCGTCTTGCCAACACCGAGTTTGCTAACCGTGAACTCGTGCTGAATGCTGTTGACTACATGCTCGATGAAACCGGCCTGATTGCCGTGCGGGGTAAGCAGATTACGTTGCGTCCGCTCGATAAGGTGAAAGTAGCCGAACAGGGTCGGCGCTGGCAAGCACTCAATATCGTAACGCCGCTGGTGCTGCTAGGTTTGTTTGGGCTCGTGCGTGCGTGGCGCCGGAAGCGACGGTATGCGTCGTTTTAATTGCCGCTGTTACTTAAGGTCAAAACCGGACGCTGTCGTCAATTATAAAGGTTGCCAAGAGGGAATGCAAAGACGAATCGCTGCTAGCTAAATACCCAGATTGAGGAGTTAGATAGTCTTGCTTGTTGACGTTTAGAAAACCAGCTAAGTGTTCAAAGTCAGCAGGTTCTACAGCCTTGAATCCCATAGACCACTGCGAGAAATTTCGCTTGGCAATTGCGCCGTCAGCTAGCTTGTTCACGTCCCGGTGACGAGGATCTTGCTTGATCTTGTTGAAGATAAAAAGAACTTCTTCCTGCGTGCCTTCCAACACCTGCATAATGTCGCCGTTGCTGTAGAGCAGCATACCGGTTAAGTTGTGATCTGTGTTCCAGGAGCGTGCTTGTGTCAGCACCGTTTCAAGCTCTTTTTCGCTCATGAGAGCTGTTGCAAAACTTTGGTAAACCAAGTGGTATAGAGAATCAGTAAGCATAAATCTGGGTGATGTTACTTGCTAGATACTAAGTGCGAGAAGCCTGATGCTTGTTGCTGTAGAGTAGGACGCAGGTCAGGTTTGATTCGTAATAGCGGAACTCAGTTTAGTGAGAATTAGCTCTAGGTCATGCTCCGTCATAAGCTTGGTTGCCGATCCATGGCGTACCAAGTAACAGAGGTCTGCTACCGGTAATAGGGAAAGGCGAGTTACGCAAGTGATTATATGCACAATACTATATAAATCAGGGCAGGAGTACAATCGTTGAGCTATGCTAATTGCACCAGTAGGAAGAAACATTCTAGTTAGCAGATTGATAAGTAATTATTTAGATCCGCTATCTAGCAGCTTGCATCTTAAAGCAAGCTAAGAACGGTATGTGCTCAAGTAGCTAGAATCTTCGCTACGCAACGCCAAAACTTCCGCGCATCTATCTATCTTTGTCCTCTACCCAAAAAAGCCAGAGTAAACTACCCGTCTATGAAGTTCATCGTATCGTCTTCCGCCTTGCTCAAGCAGCTCCAGAGCATCAATGGCGTGGTCACGAATAATCCCGTGGTGCCGATTCTGGAGAACTTCCTCTTCGAGATTGAGGACGGCAAGCTGACGATTACGGCTTCCGATCTGGAGACCAGCATGATTACGGAACTGCCCGTAGAAGCCCGCGAAGCTGGCCGTATTGCTGCTCCTGCTCGTATCCTGCTCGACACGCTCAAGAACCTGCCTGACCAGCCCGTCACGTTCACGCTGGACGAGGAAACGTACACCATCGAAATTGCCTCAGCTAACGGCCGCTACAAGCTAGCCGGTGAAAATGCTACCGATTTCCCCCGTGTGCCGGTGGTGAAAGGCTCGGCGCCAATTGAAATTCCATCGTCGTCGTTGTCGCGCGCAATCAACAAGACCATCTTCGCCGTGAGCACCGATGAGTTGCGCCCCGCCATGACTGGCATCTTAGTGCAGCTAGCCGACAACCAAATCACCTTTGTGGCTACCGATGGCCACCGCCTGCTGCGCTACCGCCGCTCCGACGTGGGCGCCGGCCAAACGGCGAACCTGATTATTCCGCGTAAAGCCTTCAACCTACTGAAAGGCGCTTTGCCATCCGAGGCTACCCCGGTGAAAGTGGAGTTCAACAACTCCAACGCCTTCTTCAACTTCAACCAGATGCGCCTCGTGTGCCGCCTGATTGATGAGCGTTACCCTGATTACGAAAACGTAATTCCGGTGAGCAATCCCAACCGTCTCATCATCAGCCGCGCTGACTTCCTGAACTCGGTGAAGCGTATCTCGATCTACTCCAACAAGACCACGCACCAAGTGCGCTTGCGTTTGGCTGGCTCGGAACTCACGGTTTCGGCCGAAGACCTCGACTTCAGCAACGAAGCCAACGAGAAGCTGCCTTGCCAGTATGACGGCGAAGACATGGAAATTGGCTTCAATGCTCGCTTCTTAGCAGAGATGCTGTCAAACATCGATTCCGAGGAAATCACCTTGGAGCTGAGCACGCCCAACCGCGCTGGCCTGCTCATGCCCACCACCGCCGACGACAACGAGAACATTCTCATGCTCGTGATGCCGGTGATGCTCAATAACTACGTTTAATCTTTGTTGGTTAAATGGCTGAATGGTTACATGGTTGGTTGTTCTCGTGACTAGTGCACCTCAGAACAGCCAATCATCTAACCATTCAGCCATTTAGCACTTTAACTCTCATGAAAAAATCCGAAATCCGCTTCAGCATAGCCCTCGACGATCAGAAAGTACCCGAGGCTATCAGCTGGCAGGCCACCGATGCGGGCCCCGATATTCACTTCGCCAAAGCCATCAACATTGCTCTATGGGACCGAGACCAGTCAGGTACCATGAAGATTGATCTCTGGACCAAGGACATGCCCGTGGAAGATATGAAGTACTTCTACGTAGACACCATGGGCGCTATGGCGGAAAGCATCATAACCGCTACCAACGACGAGGTGATGTCGAAAAAGATTCGGGCGCTCTGCAAGGAACTAATGGAGCACATCGAAGAAGAATCAAAGAAACAAAGCTAAGTTCGGTACTCCTACCTAGCAACAAAAAGGCTCCGCTGATCAATCAGCAGAGCCTTTTTGTTTTGAATACAGTTCTCTTACAGCGAGGTTACTTGTCGGAAGAAGAGGTAGCCTGAGTATTGCGGCCTTGGCTGATGATAGAGCCTTTGCTGCTAGCGGGCAGAGGATTTTGCACCGACTTTACCATCATAGAACCGGCGTTTTTGTTGGCGTAGTCGCGGTCGAACTTGTAGAATGTGGCGCGCGAATCGTAGTAGGAGCTATACTGAGCGCTGCTCAGCACGTTGCGCAGCTCTTGGTCCCGTTCCCGGCACACACCCTGGCACTGCTCATCAACGAGCTTAGGATTGCCGGCATATTTCTGCTCAATAGCCGCCATCTTGGCTACTTTGTCTTCGTTGATAGCACGCAACTTGGTTGCTTGGTAGCCATTCAGGCGTAGGTCGCGAGCCATTTGATCCGACAGGCGCTTGGCACGTGTCTGAACCGGATTCAAACGCGGTGAAGGTTGTGTTTTATCCTGGGGCATAACCGTCGAGCCGGGTGCTTGCTGGGCGTAGGCGCCAAAAGTAGTTGCAGCAAAAACGAGCGCGGCGGTGACAAATTTAGTATTCATTGGTATCGGGGCGTTAGCGTTTCTAGTCAGCAGCTACTCTTCAAGCTAGCCAAAAGGTAGCAAGCAGTGCAGCTTTCTAGACCTAACGAAAAACGAACCCGGCAAGTTTAACCAGCAGGGGAGTAATTGAACAGCTACGTAAATTAGTTTGGCGCTCAAGGTGTTACCTAGCTATTCTGCTACTGGTTAGAACTTATTCTTCCACATCATCGACTCGACCGGCTTATCAGTGCGCTCGTTGTACTTCGCGTTGGCTTTGCGGTTATAGAAGGTTTGCACATCGCCCTGCACTGCAAAGTAGATGAGCTGGCCAATGGGCATGCCCGCGTACACGCGCACTGGCTGGGTAACCGAAATCTCCAGCGTCCAGGTGTTGCAGAAGCCTACATCACCTTTGCCCGCGGTGGCATGGATATCAATACCTAGCCGCCCAACGCTTGACTTGCCTTCCAGGAAAGGCACCTGCGCGTGGCTCTCGGTGTATTCTTCCGTCACACCTAGGTATAGGGTACCTGGCTGCAGCACGAAGCCCTCTTCGGCTGGAATCTCAAACACGTCGATTTCATTGTGACGACGAGCGTCCAACACGGCATCACGATAGGTGGCTAGGTAGCGCCCTAGGTGCACGTCGTAGGAATTGGTGCCTAGGCAAGCGCGGTCGTAAGGCTCAATGACAATGTTACCTCGCTCAATTTCGGCAAGGATTTGTTGGTCGGTAAGGATCATGGGGGAATGGTGAACGGTGAAGCTTAAATGGCCCTGAACCTACCCTAGGTTCTAGCGCCTCCAGCCACACCCTTTTTAACTTATTGCTCTTCCTCTTCTTCGTAACGATCTTCGGGAAGAGCACTAGAGGAGGAGTGGCGGCGAGAGGTAGTATTAGGTTGGCGTTGATCTAGCTCATCGGCTAAGGCATCGAGGCGGGTACGCAAATCGGGCAGCACATTGAACAGCAGATGCAACAGTGCCAAGGTGGAAATGCCAGCCAGCAGCAGTGTCGAATAATCAAGCCAATCGTGGCGTGAAGCGACGTCGATGGACCGAATGGTTGCAGCGTGGGTAGGCGCAACGGTACTTTCAGACTGCGCTTCAGGCTCCTCAAGGGAGGCCGTAACGGGCGGCTCTACTTCGGCGTCGGCGGGCGGCACGGCCGCATCGTCGGCAGCTAGCTCGTCGGGGGCTGGATCTTCGGACGCGTTGAACTGGGCTGCGGCCTGCTGCGTGACGCGCTGCAACGAATGGATAAGAGCCACCCGCTCATTGCGGGGAAGTACCCGAATGAAAAACTCGAAGTTCTTGTCGATGATGATGGACTGGAGCTGCTTTTCAAACTCCGCCAGATCCGTACGGCCTTTCCCGAAACGGTTCTTAAATTTCTCAGAAACGTCGTTATAGTTCAGAAACAACCGCTTCAGATCAGCATTGCCCTGGAAGCCGTCAAATGATTTGCGCGCTTGATGGGTACGAAGAGCAACCGGAAACTTATTGCGCGTGAACGTTTTATCGTACACATTTTCCATTGTCCGGAAGTTGAGCTCATCCACTGTGCGGTCGAATAAGCGTTTGTTCGCAACGGCCGGAGCTTCCGCTTGCGCCCAAACCAAGCTAGGTAGTGCAAGCCACAACGTAAGAAGTACTGGCGTAAGAAGTCGAAGCATAAGCAGAGCGATTTGGCCACAAAGGTAACCGCTGTTTGACCCGGAATCTACTAAGGAAACCGATTTGCGCAGAATCTAAGCGCAAAATACAAGGTGCTCTGAGGCTGTAGGGAATAAATATATAATAAATAAAATATTAACGCCTCGTGTTCAGTAAATAGAATGGGTCTGGAGTTAACTGCGCTTTAGTGCTAAAAACAATATTGAGGATCGATAAGTGAGTCTTTTAATTAGAATAGATTTTAGTTGCTTTTGCAACACAACATCAATGAAAATAACTGCTGTCCTATCCTTTTTTACGAAGGTTTGCTAGCTATTAAGAAGAAAAGTCGAGCTGAATACACTGTTGCGAGTTTTGTAGAATACTGGTTGACGAGCAATTATCCGGGAATCATGCAGGAATAATTCTATTTGTTGTGATTTAACTTCTTGTATTTGCCTGTATTATTAGTAAGTGTTTTAATGTCAAGACTTTGTGAATAAAACAAGCTAATCAGTCCGTGTTGAGCATCTATGTTCATAGGAATGTTCTTGCTCTATTCTCATCAAGTATGAGGGGAGTAATGTTACCTAAGTGTTACGGAATATACCTAGCACAGATTGTGAATTCTTGCAGATTATACTTTATCAATTTTGTTGAATAGCACGGTGCTAAATATAATTTTTATACAATTATTGAACTATTAAATTTTGGATTTTGATTGCAACGATAGACTATTCCCTAGTTAAGTTTGCACCCAGCTTTTACGGCTACTCCCTTCTGTTCAAAATCCCTCTTCTTTCGCGTAGTTTTTACAGTTAATGAAAAAACAATTACTAGGGTACGGTAGCAGCATTTTACTGCTATTGCTACCGTGTTTTGCCTTCTCTCCGGCAAGCGTGAGTAAGTATTCCGTCTGGCAGGCGCCATTTGCGGAAAGCACACAGGAAAACTTTGAGAGTAGCAACACGCCGGATCTGAGTGGCAAGGTTGCACTTTCTACCGGCACTTGGATTCTGTCCGATGCGGTGCTAGGTAGCTCCGAGGCCGACCACAAAGACGGTGCGCAGGCAGTGCGTTTGCAGCAAAGTGGCAAGCTCACGATGGACTTTTTCCTGCCAACGGGTGCTGCCACGGTGACCGTGCAACATGCTGTTTACGGCACAGATGGCAGCAGCAGTTGGGAGTTGTGGGCGCAATCGGAG
This sequence comes from Hymenobacter sp. GOD-10R, assembly GCF_035609205.1. Lineage (NCBI taxonomy): Bacteria > Pseudomonadati > Bacteroidota > Cytophagia > Cytophagales > Hymenobacteraceae > Hymenobacter > Hymenobacter sp. GOD-10R. Next base: position 4,190,396 of record NZ_CP141184.1, on the reverse strand, counting down.
GCGTGTAATTGCGACAAGTGGACGAAAGTGGGCGCTACGGTGCTAACTTCTTCGGCTACATTGCAAGCAGCGGCCTTCACGGTTAATATCCCGGGCCACGTAAAGTTTGAAATCCGCAAGACTTCTGGTGGCAAAGCTCGACTGAACATTGATGATTTTGCCGTAACCGAGTACGGTGCTGCCCAGCCATCTATCGATAATAGCAATATCGCGTTGGGTAACCCCAGCGGTGCTGTTACAGATGTGAGCCAGCCTAATAACTACTTGCTGGTGAAGCCCCAGTACGTGGTTGGCTACAATCGTGATGAAGGCAAACCGAACTGGGTGAGCTGGCACGTAGATAATTCGGACCGTGGGGGCATTGACCGTCAGGATGATTTCCGGAACGACCCCTCTCTACCCAATGGTTGGTACCAAGTACAATCAACTAGCTACAACGGTGGCGTTACCGGCTTTGACCGCGGCCATAATTGCCCCTCTGCTGACCGGACGTCAAGCATAGAGAACAACTCAGCAACGTTCTTTATGACGAACATGATGCCGCAGTCGGCGAAGAACAACCAAGGACCGTGGGCTAACCTAGAGAACTATACCCGTACATTCTTGCCTAGCAATGAGGTATATATCATCTGCGGTAGCTATGGCAAAGGGGGTATTGGCTCAGCCGGTGTAAAGTATGAAACGCTCGATAACGGCCACATAACGGTACCATCAAATTGCTGGAAAGTCATTGTGATCCTGCCTGTTGGTGATAATGATGCCGCCCGCGTGAATGCCAGTACTCGGGTTATTGCGGTTGACATGCCCAACATCGACGCTATCGATAGCAACTGGGCTACCTACCGCACCTCCGTGGATAAGATTGAGGAAGTTACCAAATACGATATTCTGTCGAACCTGCCGGTTGACGTGCAGAATGCTATTGAGTCGAAGGTTGATAACGGCGCAACCAACTAGTGCCAACTTCCAAATTTTCTTACAAAGACATAGACGTCTCTATGACCCGTTTTTATAAAACTGCTTGGAAGCTAGGTCAGTTGCCTGCTTTTATTGCTTGCTTCTTCTTTTTCAGTACCCAGTTGAGCTGGGGGCAAACCGTTCCATATCCGCTGGCGGGTGGAACCTACAAAGAGGATTTTGAACAAATCGGCACTGTCTCTGGCTCTAGTTCCGCTGGATGGACTACCACTGGGTGGGCGTTCAACTTCGCTTCTGGTGTTGGCGCGAATCGTTTCAGTGTCGCTACTGCTACTGCGCCAGCCACCTTGCCGAACTCGACTACTGTATTCGCGACTAGCACTTCAGGTGGTGTGCAAAAAGGCACGGCTACTAGCGGCGGCGTAGGTACTATTGCCCTCCTTGCTACTGGTTCAACTGATGGGACAAGTGCCGCCGCTTTCGATCTGAACTTAGACTTTACTGCAAGCACCGCCGGTAGCATTTCGCTGAATTGGGCAGAGGTGAGTAACTCCACTGGCAACCGGGCGGCTACGTTCAAGTTGCAAACGAATACTGGTGACAATGGTGCCTTCATTGACCTAGATGGCTCAACGGTAGTGATAACCAATAATGTGGCAGCTAATGGCAGCTTAACTACCATTCCTTTGCCGGCAGCTTTTGCCGGCAAGAAGGACGCTAAAATTCGCTTTTATCTGGTGAATACGGGCGGTGGTACTACAGGCAGCCGCCCGAAAATTAGCCTCGACAACATTACGGTTGCTACCAGTCCTACGGGCACTCCAACGCCAACTACCTCGATTACTACTACGGCTTCAGCGTTCAACAGCCCGTACTGTGTCACAGCCGACGCGGGCAGTGCCTCGTTCAACGTTGCTTACACGACTACTGGCACCCTCACGGGCACGTTTAAAGCGCAGCTTTCCAATGCTACCGGTAGTTTCGCCTCCGGCACTACGATTATCGGCGAAGGAGCTAGCTCGCCTATTGCAGCTACTATTCCGGCCAATACCGCCAGCGGTACCAGCTACCGCGTTCGAGTGATAAACGAAGCAGCAGCCATCAACGGTACGGATAATGGCACTAACCTGACCATCAACCTAGGTTCGACTACCAACCCGGTAACGGTAACCCCTGCTGAGGGGCAGACCATTACCCTGACTGGCTCTGGCGCTACACTGACCGCCAAAGCTGCTACGGGCTCTGTTTTTACGTGGCAATATGGTATCAGCGCCGGCGGACCTTTTACAACTCTGGCCAGTGCTAGCGGTGCTACCTACCAGCCCAAAGGCTCGGACTTTGGTGCGGCAGGCACTTATTATGTAGTGGCAAATGCTAGTGCTACCACAGCGTGTGGCACGGCAAGTGGTAAGAGTACACCGATTGCTATAATAGTAACAGCGCCTAAGCCGGAGATTCTTACGTCGCTGACGTCGATGCCAGCTTTCGGTAGCACTGTAGCAGGTGCAGCCTCCACTTCTAAAAGCTTCACGGTAAGTGGCACAGGCCTGACCTCGGCGCTTATTGTTTCGCCTCCGGCAGGGTTTGAGATTCGCACGGGTGAGCAGCCTTTTTCTTGCTGCGTTATTCAGCTGCAACCTAGCAATGGCACGGTAAACACGACCACAATCGACGTGCGTTTCGCTCCGGTAGCAGCACAGCCCTACCAAGCAACCATTCCCGTGACCAGCCCTGGTCTGCCAGACCAAGCCGTCGCCGTGAGTGGCACCAGCACTACGCCGGTGTACCCCGCTACCGTGAACACTACAGATCTATTCGACATTACTTCGACAGGCGCCAAAACAGGCGGCACGATTGAGCCGGATGGCGGTAGCCCTGTTACTGCCCGTGGCGTCGTGTGGGCCAAAACGCCTAACCCAGTGCTCAATACCTTGAAAACTGCTGACGGTGCCGGCGCTGGCACGTTCACCAGTGCCATCACTGGCCTGGTTCCTGGTACGACCTATTATGCGCGCGCTTACGCCACTAATGGTGCTGGCACGGCTTACGGTCAAGAATTCTCCTTTACGACGGTGGAAGTGCCATTGGCAACTGAACCTACGCAATCAGCCACTCCGGTAGCTAGCCAAGTGACGAGCACCTCAATCCAATTGATTCTGAATGGCGGCGATGGCGCGAAGCACCTCGTGCTAGCTCGCCTCAACGGGGCCGTGAATGCCCTGCCGGTGGATGCAACCACCTACGCCGATAGCACCGTTTTCGGGAAAGGTGCCGTGCTAGGCACTGACAACTACGTGGTGTATGCAGGTACCCGCGACACGGTGGTAGTTACCAACCTACGTCCAAATACTTCCTATTCGTTTGCTGTTTTCGATTATAGCGACAACAACACACTCTACGCCGAAAACTACCTAGCTACTTCGCCCGGTACGCTGGTAGAAACTACCGTAGCGCTGCCTGCGGCCATGTTGTTGGAAGAGAACTTTGACTACACAGCGGGTACGTTGCTGACGGCTAACAACTGGACTTCGCACAGCGGAACCAGCAATTTTATTCCGGTAACGTCGAGTGGGTTGGAGTATGCTAGCTACGGAGCCAGTAAGATCGGCAATGCTGCTTCTTTGACTACAACTGGCCAAGATGTAAACCGTCAGTTTCCCGCCGTGTATGCCCGGACACCAGTCTATGCGTCATTCCTGGTAAACGTGTCGGCTGCAAAGGTGAATGTGGATGGCGAAGGTGACTACTTCTTTCACCTAGGTCCTACTACGTTGAATGGGAATTTCAAGGCGCGCGTATTTGCCCGCAAAAACCCTGTAACAGGCAAATTGCAGTTTGGTATTAGTGGCAACGGGACTTCTGGTGCCACACCGAACTACACCACGAATGACTATGAGTATAACACAACGTACTTAGTAGTCGTGAACTATTCCTTCGACGAGAACGGCAACGTAAGCAAGCTGTTTATCAACCCCGCGCTGGACGCTGAGCCCGTGAATGCTGATGCTGCTTATACGGAAACCTCTGGTTCACCCTCTGATATCGGTACAGTAGCGCTCCGCCAAGGCACTACCGCTATTGCCCCAACACTAGTAATTGATGGCATCCGGGTTGGTAATTCGTATCGGGTAGTTCGCACCGGCCTCGTCTGCTTGCCGCCGCAGCCGGCTTTTACCGCCAATACTGCTTGCGTAGGTCAGCCTACAGCTTTCACTAATACCTCGAAGGTAGTAGAAGCCAATGCGACCTACGCCTGGGACGTGGACAACGATGGCACAGTTGATTACACTACCAAGAACATTTCGCATACGTACGCAGAAGCGGGCACTTACACAGCCAAGCTGACGATTACGCAAGGCCAGTGCTCTGATAGCTATACGCAACAAGTAACCGTACGTGCTCTGCCCACGGTTGCCTTGAGCGGTACGTCTACCATCTGTGCGGGCTCCAGCACAAACCTAACGCTGCACCTAACGGGTACTGCGCCTTGGACAGTGAAGTACTCAGCCGACGGTGGTGCTACAGCAACTGCCCTAACCATCAACGCGGCCGACGTATCGAGCACAGGTGATTATCAGCTGGCGGTAAGTCCAACGGTTACTTCCACGTACACACTTCTTTCTGTCGTGGATAGCAACTGTGATGGCTTAGCCCCGACGGGCTCTGCTACGGTGACGGTGAACACGAAGCCAGTTCTCACCCTGCCCACAATTTCGGCTACCAACGCTACGGCGGGTCTGCGCGGTGCTTCGGTTGCTTTTGTGGCCACAGCTACTGGCAGCACGCCAGCACCTAGCCTCGCGTACTCCATTGTGAAGAATGGCGTCACAACAGCCATCGCTTCGCCTTACGTCTTCCCGCTGGGTGCCACCACGGTAACGGCTACGGCTACTAACGACTGCGGCAGCACCTCCGGCACTTTCGTCGTAACCGTGCAGACGCCTACGGTCGTGACGGTGCTGCACCAAAACGCCGATGGGCAGGTAGCCAACAACGCCATCAAGCCCAATCTGCAGTTGGTCAACAACAGTTCCGCCGCTATTGCTTATAAAGACCTGACGGTGCGTTACTGGCTTACGGTGGAAGACTATGCTTCAATGGTTGCCGCTATCGATTACGCCCAGCTAGGTACCAGCGGCGTGAAGGCGCGGTACGTGGCCTTGGATCAGCCTGCACAAGGTGCCTTCGGTTACGTGGAGTATTCCTTCACTGCGGCTGGTGCGCTGCCCGCAGGCGGAAACTCGGGAGCTATTCAGTCGCGCATCTATAAGCAGACGCAGACAAACTTCAACGAGGCTGACGATTACTCGTACGCGGCCAACACCACGTACCTGAAGAATGAGCGCATCACGGTGTACCGCAACGGGGAGCTGATTGCGGGTGTCGAGCCGGCACTGCTCACAATGCCGGCTACTCCGAAGCTGGTCGTTCTGTCTGCCAACAAGGAGAAGAAAACGACGGCCAATACTATCAGCACCTACCTGCAAGTGCGCAACGACGGCACCGCACCGGTTGCCTACAAAGACCTGACCGTACGCTACTGGCTCAGCCCAGAAGGCACCCAGCAGCTCAACTCGTACATCGACTACGCGCAGCTAGGTACCAACAACGTAACCGTTAGCTTCGGCAAAGCCGGCACCGAAACCTACGCTGAGCTGCACTTCGCCGGTACCCTAGGTACTTTCACGCCGCTCAGCAGCACGGGCAACGTGCAGTACCGCGTTGCCAAGTCGGACTGGTCGAACTTCAACCAAGCCAACGACTTCTCGTACCTAGCCTTCTCTGATGTGCTGGCTGAAAATCCCCACATCACGGCTTATGTGAACGGAACGCTGGTCTACGGCCAGGAGCCAACTGGCGCCCGCTCGACGGCTGCTGTACTCGGTACGCAATCGGCAGAGGGAGCCAAGGCCGTGGTGAGCAGCTACCCCAACCCCTTCACCGGCAGCACGACCATCGCCTTTACCGCAGCGCAGTCAAAAAATTATCAGTTGGAAATCTACGACATCAGCGGCCGCTTGGTGAAGAAGCTGCAAAGTGGTAAAGCTCAGGCTGGACAGCTGGTAGAAGTAGAATGGCAAGCTGGCGATACTCCCACCGGCCTCTACCTAGCTCGCCTGACCACCGGCACCACAGTACAGCAAGTGAAGCTGGTGCTTCAGTAAGCCTCGCAAGAGTACAATAATGAAAAAGCCGGACCTAGCTAGGTCCGGCTTTTTACGTGTATGAGAATTGCTATTTGGCGTCTGCTTGGGTCTGTTCGGCCGGATTACAAATCCGGCTGAGCTAAAGGGAGTAGAGTACTTTTGTGCCAGTCAAGGTTCGTTGTAGTCGATCTAGGTCACTCAGTTGATAAGAGCCTGTGCCGCTTAAATCTAAACGTTGTAACTGAGATGGAAATTGCTCTGGCTGAAGATCTGTCAATCGTGTGTCACACAGTCCGAGTTCGCGCAAATAGTGCATCTGGCGTAGAGTCTCCGGCAGCGATTGAAGAGCACAGTTTTCAATACGGAGTGTATGTAAGTGCTTCAACTGGTGTATCCAATTAGGAATGGTAGTTAGGTCTGTTCCTCGTACCGTCAGATAGCGAAGATTTGGCAGGTCTTGAATCCACTCCGGAAAATCAATAGGTAGATTCAGCAACGTTAAACTGCGTAACGTCTGAAGTTGACCAATTTCGACAGGTAGGCTGAAATTGAGGCAATCGTAAACTTGATGATGGCCTTGAATATGAAGTGTTTGTAGTCCGGAAAATTGTAATAATTGGCGTCCACAATCTTGAAATTGACACTCTACTGCAAGCAGCATTAAGCGACGACAGATAGCAGGCCATCTCAGCTTTTGTGGAAGAGATGAGGCATAGGAGCGTGTAAAGAGTTGCACAGCTAATTCTATCGTTGAATGGTAGCATTAAAATCTAACTCTCAACAGCCGGATTACAAATCTGGCTGAGCTAAAATAATCAGAGCACTGTGTTCACTAGTCGGTGGTCTTCCATTCCTGACCAGGGCGTATTCTTCTGTTACCTAAGGTAGAAAATACTTCTACGCCTTGCTCGTGTAGAAAATCTTCTGGCGAGGAAGCGTCTAGCTGGTAGCCGTCCGTAAAGGCCTCAAACTTCCAGCGTACTAGCAAACCACTGGAGTTTAAGTAGGGTTTGGCGTACGATTCAAACCCGTTTAGCAGTTTCTGCTGCGCTTCTGCCTCGGTAAAGGCTTTCACTAATATTATTCGGTCTTCGTACTTCTGCAGGCCTCCTGTTACGTTCTCAATTTGAATGGCAAAACGCGCTTGGATGCTCCAAAACGATGCTTCTTCTGCGGGCTCTTTAGGTTCTAAACCTTCAACTGCATCAATTGACACACTGCTCACATCGGCATTCTGTGCCAGCACAGGTAATAGCTTAGCAAGTTGATTTAGTTGAGTTTGCAGCCGGATGCCAATAGGGCGGCGGTGATTACCTAGCCGTTGAAAATTGAAAGCAGATAGTAAAGGTATTAAACGCCAATATGCTTGTCGATAGTGAGCATTAATTGCTCGTCGCCTTTCTTGAGGTACTAGGTCTACAAAAGGCTCATAGCCCGGATACCGGATGTGAATGCTGACTTGCACAAGATGATTGAGACTTTCTAAACTCTCTTCTGATAAACTCCATTCGTCTAAATTGATAGTTGGCTTCACGTGGTTGAATTGTAAAAGAAAGCCTAGCTCCTCAGCTATAAACTGAAAAGCTAGGCCTCTAAATTTCAAAATATAACTACTTACATCCCATGCGCTTCGCGCATAGCTTCGCGGCAGGCCGTTAAGTACATGTCCACCAAGTCATTGGTGATGGCAGTGGAGACGAACAAGGCCTCATATTGCGCCGGGGCTAGGTAGATGCCGCGGTGCAGCATGCCACGGAAGTAGCGACCGAAAGCGTCCAAATCGGATTTCTTGGCATCTTCCAGGTTGTTGACCGGGCTGGAAGTGAAGAATACGCTGAACATCGAGCCAACCTGGTTCACGGTGTAATTTAGACCTAGGTCAGCGGCAATCTGGCGGGTGCCGTCGGCAATGCGCGTGGTGGTGCGGTTCAGCTCATCGTAGAGACCAGGGTTCTCCTGCAAGTAGCGCAGCTGAGCCATGCCGGCGGCCGTGGCAATCGGGTTGCCCGAGAGTGTGCCCGCCTGGTACACTTTACCAGCCGGAGCCACACAATCCATAATATCGCGGCGGCCACCGTAGGCACCAACCGGCATGCCGCCGCCGATGATCTTGCCTAGGGTCGTCATGTCGGGCGTGATGCCGAATAGCTCCTGGGCGCCACCGCGGGCTAGGCGGAAGCCGGTCATTACTTCGTCGAAAATCAGGACGATGCCGTGCTCGGTGCACAAGTCGCGCAAGCCTTGCAGGTAGCCTTCGGCTGGTGCCACCAAACCCATGTTGCCAACTACTGGCTCCAGAATCAGCGCTGCCACCTGACCAGAATTAGCCAGAACAGCCTGACGCGTAGCTTCTAGGTCATTATAAGGTACCGTGATGGTATCCTGTGCCACGCCTTGCGTCACGCCGGGCGAGTCGGGAGTACCTAGGGTGAGCGCGCCTGAGCCCGCCGAGATAAGGAAGGAGTCGCCGTGGCCGTGGTAGCAGCCCTCAAACTTGATAATCTTGTCGCGCCCCGTATAGCCCCGCGCCACCCGAATCGCCGACATCGTTGCTTCCGTACCCGAGTTCACCAACCGAACTTTCTCAATGCTAGGTACCATTTCCTGGATCAGCTCAGCCATGTCGACCTCCCGGCGCGTGGGAGCTCCGAAGGACAGCGAGCCTTGAATGGCACCCTGTACCGCGTTGAGCACTACTTCCGGCGCGTGGCCCAAAATCATGGGTCCCCAGGAGTTGATAAAATCGAGGTAGCGGTTGCCATCGACGTCGGTTAGCCAGGCACCTTTAGCAGATTGCATGAACACCGGATGCCCGCCCACAGCGCGGAACGCTCGCACAGGGGAGTTCACCCCACCCGGAATCAACTCCTTGGCGCGGGTAAAAAGAGCGTCGCTGGTGGTCAGATTGAGTGCGGGGGCGGTAACAGAATTGATAGATTCCATGAAGCGAAATGTAGCGCGAAGCTCCAGCTTCGCGTATCGTTGAACGAGAACCATGGCACACGCCAGAATGATAACGTGTAATGCTACGCAAAGCTGGAGCTTCGCGCTACTCCTAAACCTAGCGCAGGCCCACTGGGTTCAGTACTTCCAGCTCTAAGCGCGTTAACTTCGTGAACGGAACGTACTGGTTGTCGTGGGCGCCAGCTGGGTAGCCAATGCCCTGAAACACTGCTCCCGAAACCGGCCCGGAAGCTGACAGGTTCTGCTGAAAGCTAGGCCCATACTGGTGCAGCTGCTGCCCAAAGTAATAAAGCAGTTCGAAGCCCGTGAAGGCAAACACAGAGGGCGGTAAGTGCTGCTGCAGCATGTAGAGCTGACGAAAGCGGCGTACGCCGGGGGCAGTACGGTCAAGGTATTTGGGGTGAATGAAGTACACTTCCCGGTTGTTGAGCTGTCCTAGGCTCACGCGCGGATTATCGAGCCAGGTGGCCGAAGTGATGATGGGCACCCGCACGCTCTGCGCTTGCATCTGCTTGAACACGAGCGGCCCGATCTTGCGCGCATCCGAGACTATTACCAAGTGGCCTGTCGATCTAAAGTCGACGTCGGTGATACTAGCTTCCAAGGCCTCGTCGGAACTGGCATCGAGGCGGCGGAGCATCTGCACCTTGCCGCCCAGGGCCTCATAGGCCGTTTTATAGGCTTGAGCAAAGGTCGTTTCGTCCCTGCTGTTGTCGTGCAGCACGATGGCGGTGCGGCTCGGAAACGTCGTGAGGGCAAACTGCGCCGCTTGCTTGGCTTGGGTTGTGTAGCTAGGTTCGAAGAGGTAGTGCCAACCGTTATCCAGCACCAGGTCGCCATCCTGCGAAAGCGGGTTAACGCAGACAATCTGCCGCTGCTGTGCGTAGCGGGCCACCAGCTTGCTGCCTGATTTATAGACCGGGCCAATAATCATATCCATGGAAGCTAGCTCTGGCAAGGCCAACACTTGCTTCAGCTGAAGCGTATCGGCGCCGGTATCGTAGGCAAAAAGCTGCACCGGATGGCCTTCCCGCTGCAAGGAATCTTGCGCCAGACGCAAGCCCGCGTAGAGGTCGGTGACGAACTGATTCTTGCGACGGGTTTCCCAGCTAGGGTCGGCAAACTCGAAGGGAAGGAGTACGGCCACGTTGTAGCTGCTCTTCTTCACCGCTGTTGGCCGAGGCGTATAGCGCGCCTTATCGAGGTTGAACTGGGTAATGAGCTGATTGAGCTGCGACTTGTCGGACTCGGTGTACCAGCCATCGTTGGCAAGCTTGCCAGCGTAAGTGCGGGCCAGCGTGGCATCCTGTGGGTATTTCTGAACCAGCGTTTGAAACAGTACTTTGTCTTTGATGCGGGGCAGATATGTGGCTTCCATCGCCGTCCGCTCCGCCTCCAATTTTCCGGCCGGAATTTGGCTGAGTACCTGCAAGGCGTTGTCGGGTTCACTTTGCTCAAACGACACCTGCGCCTGCAAGAAGAGCGCGTCACTCAAGCCGGGCCACTTCGAGTATTCGTTGCGCAGCAGATTCAGCATTTGCTCGGCCTCGGCCCACTTCTTCGCCCGACTAGCGGCCACGGCATACAGATAGGCCGCTTCCGGACCGCGCACAAACTGCGCCGCTGGGGCCGTAATCGGTTGCAGCTCCTGCATAGCTAGGTCGTAGCGTTCCTGGTCGATGAGAGTTTTACCGTTCTGGTAGCGCATGTTTGGGTCGTCGGAACCCATATGCTGCGGGAGCGGCGGCTGTGGCTTAGCCGTAGGAGCCGGGCGCGGCGGCACAGACTTAGCGGGCGCAGCGGTAGTAGGCGTGGTTGCTGAGCCGGTTTTAGCAGGGGCTGTTGTCGTCGTGCTGGCTTTGGCTGGCGCGGGTGTCGCTTTGCCTGGAGTCGTAGCCGATTTGTTGAAGCTAGGTGCGCTGGTAGTGGTTTTGGGAGCCGCAGACGGCGTAGTTGTCTTGGGCGGAGTCGTTGCTGGCTTGGTCGGGGCTTGCTGCGCCCAAACGGGCGAAGCCGCCAGCCATAAGCTGAGAAGTCCGGTGGGCAGGCAGAGACGGGAGAGAGGCCTCATAAAAGAGGAGAAGTAGGAATAGGGAGCGAGAAGCACATGGCACGACCACCGCGCCATTGAATTAAGCAAAGGTACGCAGGAACAGCGGGGAAGGTAGATGGCGCAATTTTTATCCTTTACGTAGTATCTTGCTTAGTAACAACCAGGAAACTGGCTGAGTACAGATACTTGTTTGGCAGGTGTCTGCGAATCAAATAGTTGCTCGATGCCTACTTCTCTGCCCTTCGCGCCTACACGCCAGCGCCTTAGCCTGATGTTGATCTTGGGGGCTTCGCTCGCCCTGAGCCTAGCTCTTATTACGATTCGTGTGTTTGTCACGCATCAGCTCACCTTCGTGTTTTTGCTCTGGAACCTGTTTCTGGCGCTTGTGCCCTTTGGCCTCAGCATGATGCTAGGTTTGGCGGCTGGTTCCCTGCGGCGCGGGTTGCTGCTGCCGGTTGGGGCGGTGTGGCTGCTGTTTTTCCCGAATGCGCCCTATATTCTCACCGACTTGTTTCACTTGGAGCCGCGCCCCGGCGTGCCGTATTGGTACGACCTAGGTCTTATCCTGTCCTGCGCCTGGAACGGGCTAATGCTCGCCTACGCTTCCTTGCTAGAGATGCAGAACCTAGTGCGGCGCCGAGTAGGAACAGTAGCGGGTTGGGCTTTTGTCACCGTAGCTTTGGTACTGAGTAGCTTTGGTATTTACCTAGGTCGCTACCTGCGCTGGAATAGCTGGGACGTGCTCACGAATCCGCTCATGCTCTTCTACGACATCCTCAACCGCGTGCTGCATCCACTAACGTACCCGCGCACCTACGGCGTGACGGTGTTATTCTCCGTGTTCCTGCTGCTAGGTTACATTACCGTGCGGCAGCTAGGGCAAATTACTAACGAGGAAGAAAGATAGAATAGCGCCACGCGCAGCAGAAAATGCTGGCTAAGTAAGCGTCAGCCGACGTTGGCGCCCGCGCCAAAAGGCTATGCTGCCTAACAACACGCTTAAGAGCCCAACAGCGCCCGCCAATCCCCAAAGTTTAATGGTGTTCCAATTGGTATAGGCGTGCTGCTGCAAACTATTGGGTCGCAAATAGAGGTAGCCATTTTGGTTGTCCAGCACCACGTTGAAATGGCTCAGCAACTCGTTGCCTAACAAACTAGAACTACCTAGGTCTGGGCCGCTAGGATTGAAAGCCGGACAGACCACATCAGTGAATTGTTGATCGCCAAGCTGCACCTGCGGTACCACTACCACGTGCTTACGACCCATTGGAAGCAGGGTGTGTAGCCGCGGCCAACTGCCGGGATGCTGCCGAAAGAAATCATCGCGCAACACCATCGTTCCGTCCCGGCCGGTATCGAACAGAAACCAGCCGGTGTAGGGCTGGCCCCCTAGGGTGACCGTGGCTTGCACCAGCGGCCGGTGCTGAATATAGATAAGCGCGTGGCGTGAGTAGCCAGCCCCCAAACGTGGCAGCGTATCGTACAGGAGCATACGCCGCCGATCATAGTCAATCTCAACGACCTTGTTCTGAAACAGCGAGTTGCCGATGATTAGATCTTCGTCGCGCTGCATGTTGCGGGACTGTACCAAGGGGACTCGGTTCCAAGTCAAACGCCCAATAGTAAGTTGATTGGCGCTACTGGTTGGGGCCGTCGTCATCCCATCAGAATTGTTAAGCGTGGTTTGTCCATCGAAACGTACGCCAGCACTGGAGGTCGCTACTTGATTGATGCAACTCAGGCCGGCACCTAGGTCGAACTGGATGCTAACCGGGTGGGTGTTATTCAGTAAACCCGTCAGATAAATACGGCTGCCGCGTAGGGTAAACGGCAAGGTGTCCGGCACTGCTCGCGGGTGCGGGTAGGTGGTAGAGTAGGTCGAAATACCCTGCTCCGTGGCCACAATGCGCGTATAGCAACTGTCGCGCTGGTTGAGTACAATAATAAAGTCGTAGTGCTTGCCATAGCTGACCGGGATAGTCAGAGAATCTTGGTCGGTGATAAATACCACCAAATGAGGCTTACATGGCAACTCGGGGTAGTAGCAGTCGGGCTGGGCCGTTGGGTCGAGTTGCCAGACATTTTGCTGAAAGTGAGCACCATCTCGGATAGAAACTGCTCTCGCAGTAGCGTGCAGTACCGGCAACGGGCTAGCTTGGGCTAGCTTTCCCGAGCTCCACAGCCAACAGGCAAGTACCCAATAGCAAGCAATACGTTGCGTAATGGTCATAGCTCTAAATCCAGAATGCTAACGATCAGTAGTAACAACAGCCGTGAGTTCGCGCCCTAGTTGCCGAACGTGCGCTGCAGCTGATGCGCTGTGTGTCTGTTTGTTAAAGGTGAGGCGTAGCCGGCCCGGTGCGGTCCAGATGGCGTATGAGGGACGATTAGGCGCCCCCGCCAAATGGGCTCGCATATACTGCGCTACCCGAGGATAGGAGCTAGCCGGATACGTTGCCACGAGCTGATAATAGTCGGTTGTCTCGGTGACCGTAACAGTGCGCTGGTGACCTAGACCCGGCAGCGTCTGGCAACTGGTGCTTAATACGATGAGGCTGTTAATGAACAGTATACAAAAGAGTTTCATGGGCAGATAAGGAGTGAGAAAAGGGCATAACAAGCTAGGCCACTGTGTGACTAACCTGAGAGGAACAAGAATCTGTTTTCGGCCCTGATGCCGCAGTGGCATGGGCAATCGTTTAGTTGGCTACCCGCTGAAGCGCTAAGTAGTAGCCCAAAAAGCCCAAGGCGAGACTAAACAGCAGAATGATGATAGAGGGTACTCCCCAAGGCTGCTGGTAGTAAGCTATGGTCAGGCCCAAGCCGCTGGCAGTGAGTAAAAACACCCATTTCAAGACTGCGGCGCGCGATGCCTGCTGCGTGGGGAGTAGTTGAGCCACTATTGTGTCGGGTGTTCCCATGTCTACTACACGCATTTTCAGGCGGTGTTCCAGCACTAGCTTCAACAAACGTAGAATAAACCCGACCAGGATACCTAGCACGAGCAAGGCTACAGTGCTGCGCAAAAGCTCCTGCCTTAACTCAGAGGAAAGAGGCATTAGTCCTAGACTTTGAGCACGGGCACTAAACCCTGGTGCTAGCAGCGCAAAAAACAGCAGTGACTTCTTCATAAAGCGTGGATAAATGCTCATGCTGGATGAGACCGGCAAACAGTAAGCATGTTGCAGTTTTGTTAAAAAGAAGCTAAAGCGAGCAGTTGGCGCCGATGAGCCATGATACTTCCTAGCCCGTGCCCAAATACCACGAGGGCCGCTCCTACCAATAATGTCAGGGGTATCGTGGTTCCTACACCAGCCAGGACCCTGCCTAGGTACGGCCAAAAGAACCCCAGTGCTACGGCCACAAAGCCCAGCACCAGTAGGCCCGCGAGCATGGCTGCCCACGGAATTCGGCGAGGCGCCACTGGCAATTGCCCGGCTACTTGAGCCGACAAGTCAAAGCTCAATGCAGGTGGAGGAAGAGCAGCTACCGCCTGGAATAGCGCTCGATAACTAGCAACTAAATCTTGGCAGTGGACGCAAGTCTGTAGGTGGTCATCGAGACTGTTATGATGGCCGCTTGGATGCTCGGCATATTGCTGAGCTTGCTGCTCCGAAAGGTGGATATCTGTCATAATTCGTCGCGTTGATAAGTCCGCAGAATAATGTCTTTAAGTTGTTTGCGCGCCCGGAAGAGGTAGTTTTTCACCGTGCCATCGGGCAGAGAGGTTATCTGAGCTATTTCGGCGTAGCTTAACTCCTGCTGATGATACAGGCCGATAAGGGTGCGATAAAGTGGTGAGAGTTGATCGATGGCCGCGGCTAGCACGTCGGCGCGGTCTTGGCTGGCTAGCAATGTCTCTACCGCGGGAGTATCAGCTGGCCAAGTCGTGGGGTCGCGGGTGTGGGACCCTTCGGGAGGCGATGGATCTGTGTAATCGATGAGTACCAGCCGTTTTTTCTCTAGGTAGTGCAGGCAAGTGTTATAGGCAATCTGCCCAATCCAGGTAGAGAGCTTGGCCTGAAACTGAAAGCTAGCTAGGTGGCTAAACGCTTTCAGATACACATCTTGAACAAGGTCCGGGCGGTCCGCGGGGTGGCGGATCATCTTAAAAACCAGCTGCGTTACCAGGCCTTCGGTGCGTTTTACGATTTCGCCAAACGCCACCGCGTTGCCAGCCAGCACCCGGTTCACCAGGTTCTGATCAGTAGGAAAAGACGGGGGCTGCTGACTCATATAGCGCATGAGACCGGCAGCTCATATAAATGTTGCACATGGTGAATGCTAGGCTACGCCTTGGATAACAGAGGTAGCCGCAGCCGGACCGTAAAGTACCCATCTGCTTCTTGTAGCACCAGTGGCGCCCCGTGTAGCTCAGCAATGCGGTTGCTAATCCATAGCCCTAAGCCAGCTCCACCGCTGAGTACGTCGGCTTGGTAGTGCGCTGTAGTGAGGCGGGAAAGGTCGCCCAACGATTGCTGTAGGGGGTTGCTCACTTCCGCGTAGCCCCAGCCTGTAGTAGGTTCCTTCCCCAGACGCACTTGCACCGCCGCGCCTGGCGGGGCATGCCGCAGGGCATTGTCGAGTAGGTTCAGCACCACGGTAGTCAGCTTGTCGGCGTCGGCGGCTACGGTGTAGGTGGCTACTTGCTCATCGATGGCTAGATGTAGCATTCGGCCCGCCGCTTGGAACTGTGGCAGCAATCGGTCGGCCGCCTCGACAACTAGCCCATCGAGCGCCACCGGATGCCGGCTCAGAGGCAGCGCGTCGGTGCGCAAGCGGCTCACCAGTAGAAAATCCTCGACCAACCGGCCTAAGCGGTGCAATTCGCGCAGTTGTGCATCGAGCGGCTCTTGTAGGGTAGTTGGTAGCTCCGGCGCCTGGCGCGTTACAGCTAGCCCAGCTTGGAGCACTGCTAATGGGGTGCGTAGTTCGTGGGCGGCGGCGGACAAGAAATTGTCTTGCAGCGCAGCGCCAACTTGTAGTCGGTCGAGCATCTGGTTCAGCGTATGGGCAAGTTCCTGCACCTCGTCTCCAGTATCCGGCTCTAGTAGGCGTTCGGTGCCCGGCATAGTACGGATGCGCCGGGCCTGCTCGCTGATGCGCCGTAGAGGTCGTAGCACCCGGCCGCCTAACCAAGTGGCCAAAACTGCGGCTAGGGCGAGGCTGCCCACTAAGGTCCATGCTAGGCCTTGGCGGACGTGCCCCAAATCGGCAGTTAGCGGCGCTCCAGAATGAGCCAGCCAGAGCCGTATCCGGTATGTGGCGCCAGTTTCACCTGTGTGCAACTGCTGCACTTCCACTACGCGCCAGCCGTTCTGTACGCTGGTAGAAGGAGCTGCGAAGCCTGGCGAATGAAACAACTCCCGCGTCGGCTGGCCAGCGTGTTCTACTACGACGCGCAGCCGCTCTCCACGACTTGGGAGTGGCACCACCGGTTGCGGCTCTACTTCCACGCGGTCTAGCAATGTGGTGGCCCGGCTGTGGAGGCGCTGGTCGTCGCGCTGGTGCAGCACCCGACCTACTTGCTGGTATTGGTAGAAGCCAGCTACTAGCGTGGCAGCACCAAACACGCAGGCAAATGCCAGCGCCAACTGGGTCCGCAAACCGCGCAGCGCTCTCATCGGGCAGCGGCTGGGTCGTGCAGCCGGTAACCATGCCCGACGACTGTTTCGAGCAGCGGCGGCAGGTCGGGAAAGGCCCGGTCGAGTTTGCGCCGCAACTGGGAGATGTGCACTTCAATGACATTAGAACCCATGTCAAAATCTACTTCCCACACTTTTTCGGCGATGCGCGTTTTGGTCACCACACGGTTGGGGGAACGTAGCAGCAGTTCCAGCAAGGCAAATTCTCGGTTGGTTAGGCTCAGCACCTGCCCGGCGCGGGTTACGCGGCGGTGCACCAAATCTAGCTCTAGGTTCGCCAAACGTAGTACGGTAGTACCAGCAGGAGCATGGGCTTGGCGTTGCACCGTGCGTAGGCGAGCCAGCAGCTCCTCGAAAGCAAAGGGCTTGCGCAGGTAGTCTACGGCGCCCGCGTCGAGGCCCCGAATAACGTGCTCGGTGCCGCTGAGCGCGCTGACGATGATAACCGGTGTCGCTAGCCCAAACTCGCGGAGATTGCGCAGCACGTCGAGCCCGTTTTGGCCAGGTAACATCAGGTCGAGTAGAATGACATCATAGGGCAAAGCAGCAGCCATTTCCAGGCCCGTCGCGCCATTGTCGGCTACGTCAGCGACGTGACCGGCCTGCCCCAAACCCTGCTGTACAAACCCGGCGAGCCGGGCTTCATCTTCAATTACTAAAATTCGCATGAGCAAGAAAAGCAAAGTACACCTAGGATGATCTGTCGGCTAACGCAGCTGAACAATAAAAGGCCGGCTCCAAGCTGCGTAGCCTGATGCCGGCCGGTATTATCCCGCTAGGCACTACCTAGGTAGTTGGTCACTTTGGGTTAGTGCACTAAGAACTGTACTCCATCGAGGGTGATGGTTTCTGCGCGCACCACCCGCACTGGGCGGGCGGCTACTTCGCCGGGCCGAGTGCTGTGTAGCGTTCCCGTGGCAGCTACTGTGGCTCCCACTTTCAGCTTTTCGGCTAGCTGCTCGGCGGCATCGGGAGGGAGGCGCAGTACGGTGCCGTCGCTGATCACGACACCGCTGGTGCGGCCCCGAGGGTCTTGGTTCAGGCTGCGCACGGTGCCACGCACAGTGGCGGCTTGCTCAGCGGGTGGAGTGGTAGGTGGCACGGGTTTTTGGTCGCGCACGGTCTGGTTGCCGGCGGTCAGGCTTACCAAATGTAGTAACCTGTGGCCATCGGGGTCAGTATCACGGAAGCCAGTCATCGTGACGGTGCTGCCCACTTTCGCGGCTGCCATCAGGGCTTGAGCTAGGTGGCGCGGGAAGCGCACGGTTTCGGTGCCCGCGCTGGTTTTCAATGCGAAACCATCGTATAGTTGGTCTTCGTTACCAGCAGTGTACTCGGTCAGCGTGCCACTAAAGTCACTGAGGACCTGCACGCGGCCAGCGTCCTGATTAGGGCCGTTCGGGCCGTGCTTGCCGGGTTCATTGCCGGGGCGCGGTGGACGAGGACCGTCAGCTGGTGCACCAGGCAGTGGGGGCGGAGCAGGAGCGGTAGTTGCAGAAGCTTGTGCCATCCGGTGTGCCGCACGACTAGTGCTTTTGCTTTTGGTAGGAGTAGTTTGCTGGCCGTAAACGATAGGGCTAGCCAGGAGCAGGGCCACTAGCATGGTGGCCTTAGGGTGCAGGAGATTTTGCATAAGACGGGAAGTGAGAAACGCAGTCGGTGTATTCCGTTTGCTTATCCCAAAGGTCCAAGCTGGTGCTGAGGGCCACCTGAAGCGGAAATTAATTTTTCTTCAGGTACTGCAACTACTCCCTTAAGATATGGTTAGTTAGCCCTTAGCTTGCTACTGCTTGAAGATAATATAGATGGCTGTCACTAATAGCGTGAAGCCTACCACGTAGTTAAAGCCTAGCCGTTTAGAGACAAACACTATCTATGAGGTGCAGAATGGAGATGATTAAACCGAAAACGAGTACTATTTAAAATAATTCTAAATAAACTTTGCTAGTAGTTATGGGTCGGCATACCTTTGGGCGCAACCTAAGGATCTAGCTCATGGCCCGGTTCTTTCATTATAACGACTTTGGCTATTGCGCGCGGTGTCCCCGCACGCAGCACTTACACCTGTGCTTTGGTAACCTAGCTCTTGCCGCCACCCTAGATGACTTTTTCCTTTTCAAAGAGCATATTGGGGCCATTTATTACAAGCAGCACCTGAACCTGATTCCCAAAGACCCTGAAGAGCGGTGTATTGCCGTGCGTACACCGGCGCAGAAGATGGCCATGGTTTTCACTGCTATCGAGCTAGCGCAGTTGTGGGAGATTCTGGAGAATACAGCCTTGCTGTTAGAAGTAGAGAAGATATTAGCAGATAGCGCGCACGGATAGAGCGAAAGCTTGCAGAATGGCGAACCGCCTAAAAGCAAAAGCCGCCTCGGGTTCCCGAAGCGGCTTTTGAATGAAATAGCTTTCCTCTTTACTCCCATTCAATGGTAGCAGGTGGCTTCGAGCTGATGTCGTACACCACGCGGTTGATGCCGCGTACTTGGTTGATGATTTTGTTGGAAATGTGTGCCAGAAACTCGTAGGGAAGGTGAGCCCAATCGGCCGTCATTCCGTCCACGCTAGTTACGGCGCGCAAGGCAACTACTTGCTCGTAGGTGCGCTCGTCGCCCATCACGCCCACGCTATGGATGGGCAGCAGCATCACGCCTGCTTGCCACACCTCATTATAAAGGCCAAACTCGCGCAAGCCGTCGATGAAAATGGCGTCAGCTTTTTGCAGAATGTGCACCCGCTCCGGCGTGATATCGCCTAGGATGCGGATAGCTAGGCCCGGGCCTGGAAAGGGGTGGCGGTGCAAGATGTTGTGCGGCAAACCGAGGGCATCGCCCACTTCGCGCACTTCATCTTTAAACAAAGCCCGCAGGGGCTCAACCACCTTCAAATTCATCTTCTCGGGTAAGCCACCCACGTTGTGGTGACTCTTGATGGTTACGGCCGGGCCTTTCACCGATACCGACTCAATCACGTCGGGGTAAATGGTGCCTTGAGCGAGCCACCGCGCGCCATCTACTTTGTGCGCTTCCCGGTCGAATACCTCAATAAAGGTGCGGCCAATGGCTTTGCGCTTCAGCTCAGGGTCGGTGAGGCCAGCCAAGGCGGCATAGAACTCCTGCGAAGCATCCACGCCGCGCACATTCAAGCCAAGCACCTTGTAGGCTTCTAATACTCCTTCGTACTCGTCTTTGCGCAACAAGCCGTTGTCGACGAAGATACCGTGCAAACGGGGTCCGATAGCGCGGTGCAGCAGTAGCGCCGCCACGCTGGAGTCGACGCCGCCGGAAAGACCTAGGATCACCTGGTCATCGGGGCCGATGGTATGTTGCAGCGAGGCCACCATCGAATCCACGAAGTGCTCCGGCGTCCAATCTTGGTCGCAGCCGCAAATGTTTACCACAAAGTTCTGCATCAGCAACTTGCCCTCCGTGGAATGGGTTACCTCGGGGTGAAACTGGATGCCGAAAGTGGGCTGACCTTCGATTTGGTAAGCGGCTACCTGCACATCAGGCGTGCCAGCAATGGTCAGGAAGCCTTCCGGCAACGTCTTAATCGTGTCGCCGTGCGACATCCAAACCTGCGAGCCAGGGGTGAGACCATGCAGCAGCGGATGGTGCTGATTGATGTGCGTGAGGTGGGCGCGGCCATATTCGCGAATAGTGGCTGGCAGCACGTCGCCACCGTTCTGGTGGGCGAGTAGCTGCGCGCCGTAGCACACACCCAGCACCGGCACTCGACCTAGGTATTCGCTTAAATCGGGGTTCGGCGATTCAGGGTCGCGCACCGAACACGGGGAGCCCGAAAGCACCACGCCCCGGATATCCTCAGTGAGGGCCGGGGCGTGCGTGAAGGGATGAATCTCGCAGTAAACATTTAGCTCACGAATGCGCCGGGCAATGAGCTGTGTGTACTGGGAGCCGAAATCAAGAATCAAAATTTGTTGTGGCATGGGCAAAGGTAGAAACCTTTTTACTTCTTTGTTTGCAGCGTCCTACGCAACTTTTTAGGAAAGAGGGTAGGAGAGGGTAACCGAGCGAGACCCTAAGCCGTCTTCCGATAGGAGACGCGAAGGGGTCCGGCTGCATCTTGGTCACCCGAATTAAAAGGCCCTAGTTTGCTCAGGTCGCCTCCGGTTCGCAAGATGTCATTCAGGAGTTTAATCTGCTCCCGTAGTACTCGGTTCTCTTCTTTAAGCTGCTTCTCCATTTCGGTTTCACCTACTACCTGCATGGCTGGCTGTGCGGGTGAAGGGTCTTTAGGAAGTGAGGACAAGCCTCTTTCTTTTATTGCGCCATTTATATCCACATCATTAGGCATAGGCCCGTGAGTGGTAAAGCCTGGTAAATCGTTTTTTACGGCAGATATATAACGAACATCTGAATCCTTAAGAGCCCTGCCGTCGCGATAAACAGGGCCACGGCCATTAACGAGCCAATCCAAGCTTAAATCAGGCATGCGTGAAGTAATTGCCTCAACAGCATCAAGCGCCGGCTTATTAGAGCCTGTCTCTATTTTGGCATAACGGCTGCGATCTATGCCTATATGCTTGGCAAATTCACTGACATTCATATCCAAGTGCTTGCGTAAAAATAGCAAGCGCGTGTTGATTGTGTCTTCCATGACGGGTCTGAAAGTGTGAAATTATTATCGGAATTTTATTGCAAATCGTCTAGAAAGTGTGTAGTATTGTCTTACAAGTGCTAGACACTGAAACAAAAGTGCCATATGTTTCACACAAAACCTAATATTTCCTGAATTTAATATGGAGCATATTCTCAAAAAGATTCAGGGCGAAACGCTTCGTGAGGAAAAAACCCGATTCAAAGCCGCTCTAAATGAGGTTGATCCATACATGGATCACTTTTATTCACGCATGACCGCACGCAGGTTCCCGAATCGGGAACTATCACACATCCGCAATGTCCGTCAGCGCGCCATCATTGACTGGGATGTGCTTGCTTTTTGGTTTGAAGAGTTCCTGCCTCAACCTGTAAACGCCTAACCCATGCTTGAGCTAGCCAACCAGAACACGCCCGACCGTATGAGCAGCCGCGAAGTAGCGGAGCTAATCGGTAAGAATCACGCCGATGTTATGCGTGACATTCGCAATATGCAGTCGAGTTTGACGAAAGCAAATTTGCTTTCGTGCGTAGAATCAGCCACTTATCTAGGAACTGATAACCGGCCCTATCCGATGTACAACATGGATAAGGATACAACTATCTGCCTAATGACTGGCTACGACGTGGCAGCCCGCATGAAAGTGATCCAACGCTGGCAGGCACTAGAGGCAAGCAGAGCACCGCAGAGCACCGCAGAAGTAATCTTAATGCTAGCTCAACAGAACGTAGCGAATGAGAAGCGCATGATAGCTCTGGAGCAAGGGCAGGCCGAGATAAAAGCTCAGCTAACTACCCGCAATGAAGAGTATTACACAGTCGCTGGCTATGCTGCTCTTGTTCATAAAGTGGTGAACTTACGTGTTGCAGCAACTTTGGGCCGTAAAGCTGCTAAGCTCAGCAAAGAGAAAGGCCTAACCGTTGGAACTACGCATGATCCGCGCTTTGGCAAGGTTGGCACTTACCATCAATCCGTGTTAGCCGAGGTGTTATAAGCCGATTTATTTTGCCAGATTGTGTGAAATAAGTCCGTTTATTGTTTGTATAAGTGTGATATATTTAACACATTTGTATCAATATATCACACATCCCTCACCTCCCCACCACCATGGCCGACCTAGGAACCATCATTGAACAGATTACCACCGCTACCGACGCGCCACTACCTAAGTGCTTCTACAACCTAGCTGGCGCGCTGGCTAGCCTACAGACATCGGGCGGCATGTCGGCTTCGTGGATGGAGCGCTGCAAGTCTGACGCTATTGAAGCCGCCAAGCAGTGCGTGCACGAGTACGGCAAAAGCTTCGAGCAGCGCGAATCAGAGGAAGGGCTAGACCTAGCCGGCTACCCTGGCAAGTGGAAGCATGCACAGGCCTACGTCGCAGAGCATGTCATCGAAGCTAACACGCCAGGCTATTGGGACGCGGTACGCACCTGCTTTCTCGAACTCGGCGGCTGCTACCTGTCTCAGCGATGCGCCTCCTAATTTCTAATCCTTCAACCTCCCTACCACCATGGCACTAGAACCAGAAGAACGCGATGAACTAACACAGATGCGGAGCGACCTAGCCGAATTCTCTGCCCGCCTGACCGACATGTCAGATTACGAGGAAGAGACAACTGGTGGCAACACCTTGTCGCGTGCACTGCGAGATGCCGCCGATCAGCTAGACGCCGCCCGCGACGAATTGCGCTACATCCTCCAACGCTCCTAGCCCCAACTACACCCACCCATGCACAAGCACCCCTACGAAACCACCTTCGATGAGCTGCCCCGCGAAAGCTCACGCCTACTACTCGCCCTGGCTGGCCTCTCCCTGCTCACCGTCATCGGCGCGGGTACGGTCATCAGCTGGATAATCGAATTCTTCTCCTAAAACAAAAAGCCCGCTGTGGATCAGACAGCGGGCTATTCATCAAATCATTTTTTAGCAGCACAAAGATAATGCAAACGACAGCACACCCCCAAGCTCTACCTGCCACTTCCTTCATGCAAGTGGCGACCGCGCAGCCTGAACGCCAGAAGCTGCACCTCAACTCGCGTGAGCTACGCGAAGTGCAAACCGTGCACCTGCCTACGCAAGTCGTGCGCTTTGCGCCCATAGAAGAGATTGAGCGGGAAGGCTGCTACATCAAGGCGCAGAATGCCAGCCTAAGCGAAGAGATTGATTTCGTGGTCGCTGTCGAGAAGCAGCGCCGCAATCTAGCCACGATGCAAATCCGCTAAACTATGTGCACCTGTCTATCAGATACCGAAAAAATGACACTTGAACAGCTGCAAGAGCTGAACAAAGACAAGGCAGTCATTAGCACCGGCAGCATTTCTACTATCGGCTTTACTAAGGTCGGTAATACCCTTACCGCGGTGGGTGTACATGAGTTTGATTACACCTACTTCCCGCTGAAAAAAGACGGCACCCAGGGTAAGGTGAAGAGCGGCAACCTCTCAATCGTGCACACTTTCTGCCCTTTCTGCGGGGCGAAATACGAGGAGGCATAAACCATGCACGGCTCGCAGCACCTAAAGAACATGGTCGAGGCGCACCGCGCTGCCTTCCCGGAGCGCGCCATCGGCTACCTGCGGCAGTTGCACGGACCGACTACCGCCAGCCAACTCGCCAGCCTCGCCGCTGCCAGTCTGAAAGAGAAAGGCATTACCTACCACTATCCCGGTGAATGGCTAGAGCCCGGCCGCTACTTCTGCCAGCTGCAAATACAGGAGGCGCAGAAGCAGGGCTACATCAATGAGAACAAAGCCAGCGAGTTGCAGCGCCAAGTCAACACGACGCTCACGCCTTACAAGCTACTGGCGCTGCTGGGCAACCTGTGGAAAGCCAACCAAAAGCATTTACGCATCCGCGCCGCCGCTTCCCTCAAGCCTGAAGACCGGCTGGCCCTGCGCCCTGACCCAACCGAAACCGAAGTACTGACCGCTTAATCCTACCCCGATGACTATCAAAATCACACCCGACCCGATGGGCTTTTGCGCCACGGCCTACGACAACAACGGTAACTACCTCGGTTCGGCGGCTTGCCGCTCCAAGAAGGATGCCGAGCACCAAGCCCGCCAAATGGGACAGCAAGCCTTGGCTCAACTCGGGCAGCTTGCCCAAACCGCTCTTACTCGCCATTTCTAAAACGCGAAGGCCACGCAGTTACCGCTGCGTGGCCTTCATAAACTCCGAATAACAATGGATACAAAGGTAATGAATACCGAAGATTTCGAAAGGGCTGCTTTTGAGGCAGCCAACAAAGAAGGCTGGCACTTTAAGATAGGCGAGCCTAATCTGAGTGAAGGCGGTTTAGCCGTGGCCTGCTACACGGCTGGTTACAATGCAGCTGTTGCTCAGATTGAAAAACTCCAAGCCTTCAAAGACTACGTGCATGGTCGCCTAGATCAGCAGGCAGTTGATGCCCACGAAGAGCAGAACGCTATCAACGGCTGCCGTATTGGAGCGCGCCTAGATGATGTGTTCCATGCCTTGCAAGTAAGTGTAAGCGCCAACGCACTCTTATTAAATGAGAGGAAAGCACAGGCTTGGATATCCGTAACAGAGTTATTGCCAGTTGATGAGGTTCATAACCACGAGAACCCATTCGGCACCACCCTCTACCTAGTAGCCCGCCCCGCGCAAGCTTATGTATCAGCACACGCCCTAGGCTACCGCTATGATGGCGACTGGTACATCGTGCAAGAGGGCGCTGGTGATGAGGCTGATTTTATAGACAACACGGTCACGCACTGGATGCCGCTACCCGCTGCTCCTAGCCAGAAAGGAGGCCAAGATGCTTAGCCGTCGCTCCCGCCGCGTCGACCCCTACAACTTCCTGCGCACCATGCAGGAGCGCCAGCAGCTCCAGCACCAAGCCCAGGCACCCGCCCCACCGGCGTTCGACACGAGTACCGACCGCACCGTGCGCCGCCTCTTTGTCGGCATCCTCTTCACCCTGCTGGCCATTGTGGGCCTCGCCCGCTGCGAACGCGCCGACCAAGAGTCTTACACCACCACGACTAGTCAGGGCTACGATGGCAACTAAACAACGCCGGACGAAAGAACTGTTGGCGCGCCTCGAACGCCTCGCCTGGCAAGATGCTAACTGCGCTGCCATGGTCGCTGAATGGCGGTTTGCTGCCGCCCACGTCAGCGGCGTGCTGAGCATGAAACTAGAACTACTGCCTTATATCCCAAAGCACCGTGCACGCTAACTCTATGGCTACTGAGAACACTCCCGCCGTGGCAACTGCTAAGGTTGTCAAACCCAAAACCGCTGTTAGCTCGCTTACCCTCGGCAACGCCGATGATGCGCTGACGCTGGCCACCGAGCTGCAGAAGTTCGTGCGCGACAACAAGCTCACCAGCACCATTCAAGGCAAGCAATTCCCCAACGTGGAAGCGTGGCAGTTCGCGGGCTCGCTGCTCGGTCTGTCGCCCTTGCTGGAAAACATTGAGGATAAGAGCACCGCCGATGAAATCAAGTGGGCGGCTACCATGCAGCTCATCAACATTCGCACGGGTGCAGTCGTGGGTCGGGGCTACGCGACCTGCTCCAATAAGGAGAGCACGAAGCGCAGCTTTGCGGATTACGCCATTTGCTCCATGGCCCAAACCCGCGCCGTGGGCAAGGCCTACCGCTTGAGCCTAGGTTGGCTGATGAAAGCTGCAGGCTACGAGGCCACACCCGCCGAAGAGATGCAGGAGGCCGAGGTCGTGAGCACGCGCCCTACGCAGCCGGCCGCACCCGTGGCGAGCGCGCCGGCTTCCGCAACCCCTACAGCACCCGTAGCTGTCGACGAAAATGGTGAGGTCATAGCTAAGGCGCTGGTGCTTGATCTGCTGCGCTCGGCCGAGTCGCACGCCCAGCTCGAAACTATTTGGAAAGAAGAGGTGAAGGGCGTGTGGGAACTCGACCAGGACGTGCTCGCCGCTGCCAAGGAAACGCGCAGCCGCCTTAATCAAGAATTGCAGGCCGCGGCCTAGGTATTCACTCTCTCAACATCTTCATTATGTCTACTCTAGTTGCTAATTCCGCTAAGTTCTTGGTTTCTGGTGCCGCCTTGTTGCGCGTTGCCCAGCATGCTCAACTCGTAGCGCCTAAGAACCAAGCTATGATTCCAGTGCTTGAGCGCCTGCTACTCGCTATCACTCCTTATAGCACTGCCCACGGCGACGGCCACAGCCTAACCTTTACCGGCTCAGACCTAGAAAACCGTTTCACCTCGCGTGCCCTACCAATCGAATACCAAGGTTCGGAAGCGGCTAGCTTGTGTGTGCCAGGCCTTCAGCTCATTGATCTGCTGAAGAACCTGCCCGATCAACCATTGTCGGTCCTTCTGGATGAAACAGACAAGCACCCTTACGTTGAGATTAAGGCTGTTCCTAATGCGCTTGACCTCATTCCTGGCTACCAAGCACGGGCTTGCTATGAGTTGAGTGGCGAACCAGGCGGCGACTATACTGCCCCTATTCCGCTAGGGGAAGTAAAAACCCACATCACACTCGCCGGGCACGTGCTGTTGGCTGCCCTTGGCGCAACACACCCCATTACTAGCCGCGACGAGTTGCGGCCCGCCATGACGGGTATACTCGTGCAGGTCAATGAGGCTAGCATTGCCTTTGTTGCTACCGATGGCCACCGTCTAGTACGCTTTAGCAAAGTGGATGAGCACGTGCTAGATGGCAAAGTGCGGCAGTTTATCATACCACGCCGCGCTGCTGAGCTATTGCTAAAGCTGGTAAGCTCGCGGGAGAATGTCGAGCTATCCGTGGGCGCCTCGCAACTACTCGTTAAAATGGATTGTGGCGAGCTGCAGATACGCCTCATTGATGAGCGTTTCCCCGATTACGAGAACGTTATTCCGCTGGACAACCCAAATAGGTTCGTCGCCCATCGTGCTGAATTACTAGCTGCTGTGCGTCGCTGCGGCTTGTTCTGCTCACGTAGCCTGTACCAAGTGAAGCTTAAGCTAGACAAGGCGTCCTGTGAGTTAGAAGCAGAGAACCGAGAAGAAATCAGCAAGGCCACGGAATCAGCGCCAGGCACCTACGAGGGCAAGCCGTTAACGATTGGCTTCAACGCCAACTTCCTGCGCTACTTCTTGGAAAAGATGCCCTGCCAGAGCGTGCGCTTCAGCATGAGCACCGACAGCCGCGCGGCCATCCTGACTTCAGCCGATGGCGAGGATGGCCTGCTGTGCCTGCTGATGCCAGTAAAGATCAACGACTACAACGCGCCTTACTAATGGCAGCGAGAACCACCCCGGGCCAGCGCTTAGCTGAGTTGCTCCGGGAGCTGGGCAAGCGCAAGCACTTCTACCCGATTTGGGAGAACAATCTGCGCTACAACCTGCCCGGCCAGAAGATCAAGCCCGAAGAGGCTGCGCTGCGCATTGCCACGCTAGAGGATTTGATACAGGACCTCTACCAGCTGTACCCCGCGCTACGACCTGCCAGCACGGGTAATCTGTTCACCACCCCACCGCCGCCAAGATGAATAGCCTCGCCACCGCCCAGCGCTTTCGCAGTACCGAAGGCGGCTATAATCCACCTGTTTTACCTACGCGCATGGACTTCTTTCAACTGCTCGACCGCTTCATGCAGATGGAAGCTGAACAGCCGTTCAGCCCTGCGCAGTACAAGCTGTATATCTATTGGCTGTACCGCTTTAATAAGGAGTGGTGGAAAAAGAAGAGCATGCCGCGCTCCACCAAGCAAGTAGGGGCCGACCTGAGCCTAGATGATAAGACGGTCGACGCGGCCCGCAAGGGACTAGAAGCCCGGGGCCTGCTTCGCTACGAAGCCGGCAATAAGACCCGCGCCGCTGTGTGGATGATTAACACCACTACCGAACTGTATAGCCCCGAAGTTGACCGGAAAAATTCCGGTCAATCTTCCTCGGATTACCCAGGAATGGAAGGGAATTTTTCCGGTCAATTCGCGGGTAATACGCCGGATAAGGCAGGAGTTGACCGGAAAAATTCCGGTGCCTTATTAAATAGTAATACTAGTTCTGTAGTAAAAACAGAAACACAACCTTCCTCCGCTATCGCTACGGAAGTGGCGCACGAGGCTGAACAAGTTTTGTCAGCTGACTTCGCCGAGGAAGTTAGCCCGCCAGCTAAAAGCAACGCTCCGGCTTCGCACACCAAGGGGGGCGCGGCGCCGGCGCTCATCTTCCCGGCCTGGGCTACGGACACGTTCCGCGCCGAGTGGGCCGAGTGGCTTGCCTACCGCCAAGCCAAGCGCGACAAGCTCAAACCCGCCTCGCTGCAAAAGATGCTTGACAAGCTCGGCGCCTTCGACGAGGGATTCTGCCACCAACTCTTCGACAAAGCCCTCACCAACGGCTACACCGGCCTGGTCTTCGATGACACCCCGGCCAAGTACGAAATCTACAAACGCAATCAGAGCACGCCTTTCGACCCGACCCATGGAAACCCGCAACGCAACGGCTACGGTGGTGGCCACAAGTCCGAATCCCTCGCCGACGTCGGAGCAGCTGTTGATAGCTACTTTGAAGCAAAGTACGGCAGTTAGCCTGGCCACTGGCGCCACGGACCTGGGCAAGATGAAGCTGCTGCTCGTCGACATTCAGTCAGGCCTCACGCGCCAAGCTGCCTACGCCGCCCCGAAGCTCTTTCAGGTGAAGCGCAACCTCGGCGAGAAAGAAACCCTGAAGCTGCTCGTGTTCACGCTCAAAGCCTTTCAGGACTCGCTCAAGGTGAAAGAGGGCATGGAAGCGGCCGATTTGATTGAGTGCGCCGAGATGGTACTGCTCAAGTACAGCCACGACAGCCTCAAAGACGTGATGCTGGCCCTGAAAGAAGCCAAGTGGAACGGCACCACCTTCTACAACGCCCTGTCCGTGCAGACCGTGATGGAAGTGCTGAACAAGTACTTCGACGCCAAGGCCGTGGAGCTGGAAGCCGAGCACCGCCAGCAGAAGGCCCAGCCCGCCCCGGATATGCTCGCCAGCCTCTCGCCCGAAGATGCCGCCAAGTTCAAGCAGGCCATTGCGCCCGAGAAGCCAGCCTTCGATGAAGACGAGTACCGCCGCTACCGCGCCGAGTGGGCTGCCGAGCAGACCCGCCAAACGATGGAAGTAACTCCCGAGCCCGACCAAGAAGCCCCTGCCGCATGAACATTCAAATCACCCTCTCCGAGCGACAAGCGCACATTACAGCGGAAGCCTTGGAATTCTTCATGCGCACGCTCATCGGGCAAATCGACATGCCCGATGCCATCAAATGGCGACCTGAAAACAAAGACCGCGATTACGAAGAGCTGCGCCGTGCCTGCGACCATATCAAGCAGCTGCTCTTTCCCGAGCTCATGCGCGGCGCCAGCTATGGCGTGGGCTGGAACGATAAGCCCGAGCAGCAGCAGGCGCAAATAGCCTACGAAATCTACAAGGCTATCTACTACGAGCGTAACCAGCGTGAAGGCATCAATAACGTGCATAGCTACCCAGCGCTGCATTACTCTAAAGAGCCCGTGCCTACTGTCGTTGCTATTCCATGACCTACTACCTCCCCGCGGCCCGCTTTCGTCGCCTGCGCCGCTTCTACAGCTACCGCGTGCAGCGCGCCTTTCGCTCCTAACTCCCATGACTACCCTACATCCTTCCCTCGTCTCCGATAAAATCACGGCCCGCCTGCGTAGCGAGGCCACTCCGGACCTGCACCGCCTGCTCAAGCTCTACCCGAACCAGCAGACTCGCATTCGTGAAGAAATCATTCGCCGTCAGCAACTCGAACGCTGGCACACCCTCAACGCCTAGCTATGAATACCGAATCAACCGAGGTGTACGCCGTCGTCGGCCACGTACACGCCTTCCCCGGCCCGCTGGGCGTGCTGCGCTACTACGGCGCCCACACCCGCACCGGCGCTACCTTCGCCGGCCGTGACTCCAAAGCCGAGGCCCTGCGCGACGTGCAGCTCTGCGAGGCCGGTAAGCCCGTACCCATGCCCGAGGTGGTGTACCTGGAGGACTGGCCTAGCTACAAAGCGAGGTTGGTGGCCACGGTGCCACCGACCTACAAGAAGTGCGGGGGCTGCTGTCAACTGGATAAGTTCCTAGCTAAGAATGGCTACTAACCCACACCCCGGCGCCTACGGCATCGTGCAGCACGCCGAGGTCGGCACCCGCTGCATTGCCCAGCCGAGCCCTGCCATTAGCCCCGCCTTCATCGAAGAGTTCAAGCAGCTGTGTGCCAAGCACGGCCTGCGAGAGCACAGCACGCGGAATTTCACGAATCAACTACAGGACGCACAGAAATGAAAATCATCCAAAACAACACCGCCAACAACCGATTTATCTACCCGTTTCGCCTTACCTGCACGAATTGTCACTCCATTCTGGAGGTCGAACAAGGCGACGTGAAGCACTCCGATGGCAATGAGTTCATCAACCTGAGTGCGCATTTCTATGTGCAGTGCCCGGCTTGTAGCACGCATAACACGGTGAAGCCGCAGCCTATTCGGGATGCCCGCTCTTATGATGTGCCAGCGAGCAATATTGGCAGTCAGATAGCCAAGGTGGAAAGCCAAGGCCAAAGCGACTGTTAACCTCCCTCGCCCACATTCCCGCCCCGCGCGTAGCCCGTCCCCGGGCAGCCGGGGCGGGACCTAGCTATTCGTTCTATGCCACTTATCCACGATGTGCCGCTGCTGACTGTGTACCGCGATGGCTTTGTCAACCTCAACGGCGAAGCCACGCGCTTGATGCACGAGCGCCACCAGCAGGTTGATTTACTGCCACCCGCCACGCGCTACGTACCCTGGCAGCTGGACCGGCGGGCGGGATCCTGCTGTAATCTGGTGGGTCGCAACGACCGGGGCAGCCTGCGCTTTCGTGCCCCTTACCGGGCGGCCCTGCTCTTCGCCGATCAGCCCGAGAGCGTGAAGCGCATCGTGTTTCGGCTCACGCCCCACACTGAGCATCTTGATCTGTATACACTGGCGGCGGCACTGCCCTTGGCTGGCAATTGTGCTACTGTGCAACAAAAGTCTATTGCCTAACACAAGCCCCGCCTAGGCAGGGTGCAACTTTACTACTATGTCCGCCGATGCCCCCAATACCCCCAAGCTAACTGACAAGCAACAGCGCTTTGTCGAAGAGTATTGCGTGGACTGGAATGGTACTCAAGCGGCAATACGGGCTGGCTATAGCGACAGCGCAGCGGCTGAAATAGCTTATGAGAACCTCAGAAAACCTCATATTCGGGCGGCTATTGATGAGCGCCTAACGACGCTTAGCCTGAGTGCAGGTGAGACCACCAAGCTCATATCAGAGATAGCCCAAACCTCAGTAAATGACTTCGTTGTCGTTAAAAAGGTTGAGCACACGCCCAAGATTGCCCAGCCACTGGCGGAGGCAATTGCGCTGCTTGAGAAAGAAATTGCATTTGACGAAGAATACGCCGCTCGGTCTGTCGATATCCTTGGCTTTATCGGTGAACAGAGAGTAGCCTACCTAAGCGACAAGCAGTACGACATCAACAAGAAGCGCTTACAGGTGCTACGCTGGCAGATGCAACTCGACCGTGACCCCGATGCCACCACGGTAGTCAATGGCAAACCCGAGCTGGTCGACCGTGCTGAGCTCGACCTCGTGAAGCTAGCCCAGGCCAAAGAACGCAACCGCATCAAGTCGTGGCAGCCCTCAGAGTTCGGTATCAAAGTCGAGATGTACGACGCCCTTGGCGCCTTGCGTGACATGGGCCGCGTGCATGGCATCTTTGAGAAGGACAATACCCAGGCCGCTGCTACTGCCGTCATCAATGCCAAGGTAGAAGTCATCTCTTCCGGTGTGCCCATTGCCCGTAGCGAGAAGGAGGCCGCCGATAATGTTTAAGACCGGCGACCTGTTTGAGCCCAACCTGCACAGCACGGCCGAAGTGGTAGTGAATCAAGGCGGCACGTGGTCGGGCAAGACCTACACCATCCTGCAAGCCCTGTTTGCTAAGCTCGCCGATGATAAGCGGGCTGTGGCCACGGTATGCGGGCAAGATATCCCCAACCTCAAGGCGGGTGCTATTCGGGATGCCAACGAGATTTACCACAACAGCCCCGAGCTGCAACGCCTGATTAAGAGCTACAACAAGAGCGACCACACCTTCACCTTTCACAATGGGTGCGTGATGGAGTTCAAGAGCTACGACAGCCCCCAGGATGCCAAGAGCGGCAAGCGCAAGTACCTCTTTGTGAATGAGGCCAACGGCATCCCCTACGGCGTGTTCGAAGAGCTGTACATGCGTAGTGAGCAAAGCTTTATCGACTACAACCCCAACGCTGAGTTCTGGGTGCATGAGCAGCTTCTGGGCAAGCCCAATGTCGAGCAGCTGATATCCTATCACATTCACAACCCGTTCGTGCGGCCCCAGCAGCGCGAGAAGATCGAAGCCCTCAAGCAAAAGGACGAAGAGCTCTGGAAGGTGTACGCGCGGGGCCTGACTGGCAAGATTGAAGGCTTGGTACTGCGTGACTGGCACCTAGCTACCACCGGCATACCCGCCGGCGCCAAGTACCTCGGCACGGGGCTCGACTTCGGTTTCACCAACGACCCTACAACGGCCGTCGACTTGTACCTAGGTGCTGGCGAGCTGTGGGCAGACGAGGTGCTGTATGAGACTGGCCTCACCAACACCGATATCGCCGAGCGCCTGCGCCGGGTTACGGCCCGCCCCGCTGGCACGCGCTGGGATATCATTGCCGACTCAGCGGAGCCCAAGAGCATCACCGACTTGCAGCGCCTGCGCCTCTCCGTAGAGCCCGCCCAGAAAGGCCCCGACTCGGTACGCGCAGGCCTAGACTTGTTGCACCGCTACCGGCTGAATGTGACCGTGGGCAGCGTGAACCTGCGCAAGGAGCTCAGCAACTACAAATGGAAGGTTGACCGCCTCAGTGGCAAGGCGACCAATGAGCCGGTGGATGCTTTCAACCACTGCATTGATGCGCTGCGCTATGTAGCGCTAAACCGCTTGCCAAAGGCGACCGACCGCCGCAAATCCGCCCCCGCCTCGCTTATCAACTAGCTATGCCCCAAACCTTCACCCTCACCTACTCCGACGGCCGCCCCAACACCGAGCTTACTGTGCCCACCAGCTGGCGTGACGTGACCACCGCGCAGTACTTGCGCTTGATGGCGGGCACGGATACCACCACTCCGGTGCTGTGCGTGCTCACCGACCTCACCGAGGCCGACCTAGGCAAGCTCGCCGCCACTGACGCCGTGTACCTCAACAACTGCTTGGCCTTCGCTGAAGATCAAACCGAGCTGCACGCGCTCACGGCGACGCCCGGCCTGCCTGATGTAGGTGCCGCTAGCTACGGCAAGCTGCTGCTCAGCCAGCAGTACATTGAAAGCATCCAAGACGACGCGCATGGCTTTGCGGCCGCAGCGTACATGCTGGCTTTGTACAGCCTGCCTGATGATGTGAAAGAGGAAGTGCTTGAAGCCGAACACCAAGGCGTGCTTGGGCTTTCCATCACGGAGACCTACGCCAATTTAAATTTTATCTGGGGTCGCTTTCTCAGCTTTACACAAGGCACAAAAGCGACCCCGGCGACCGCATTGAACCCGACG
This sequence comes from Hymenobacter sp. GOD-10R, assembly GCF_035609205.1. Taxonomy (NCBI): domain Bacteria; kingdom Pseudomonadati; phylum Bacteroidota; class Cytophagia; order Cytophagales; family Hymenobacteraceae; genus Hymenobacter; species Hymenobacter sp. GOD-10R. The sequence goes on along the minus strand of NZ_CP141184.1, from coordinate 4,156,465 downwards.
ACGACGAAGAGGAAGCCGGGCTCGCGTCGCTCGGGGATCGCTTCGGTGCTTTCCTGACGCTCGATAGCTTGGCCGGCGGCGACCTGCTGCGCTATGACGGAATACTCAAGCTTGACTCAGAAACCGTGCTCACCAAGCTGCAACTCGAAACCGCCAAGCAAGCCTATCAATACCGACTCCGCAAGATTCAAAGCAAGAAGCAGACGAAATGAAACACGGCCTATTACTCGCCTCAAGTCTCATCCTGGCACAAACCCAGTCTACTAGGCAGGAAACCAAGTGTTTAAATGAACAGCGCCCACCGGAGCCGTTGCAGCCAGGGTGTTCGGATGATATGCCGATTGTAGATGTGCGTTGCGGTGAGGAACTATACTTCACGCGCAATCCTGAGGCTTTTGCTGCTGCATTCCCTGAGCCTGAGCCGTTCCCCATAAAGCCCGTTGATACCTACACTTGGGGTCCATCTGAAGTGTCCGCTAAGGCTGCCTACGCCCGCTCGCTTGAGCCCAAGCACAGCAGCGCATATACCAAGCCCATTACCTCACCCAAGGCCCGTAAAGCTGCCCGCCGTCGGGCCAAAGCAGGCCGCAAAGCTAGTCGCTGATATGACCCACCTCGAACTCACCGACCTTCTCGAAATGCTCGCCTTGCGGGCGGGTGCGGCCTCTTTCTGGCATGGCAAGCAGACCGAGGCCGACATCAACTACGATGCGAAGTTTCCGCAGGCCCATCTCTTCCTGATGCCCTCGCAGCTCAAGGCGGGTAACGTGACGACGCAAGTCGCCATGGCCTTCTACGGCCACGACAACCACGAAAACGGCTCGCAGGACAGCATCAAGATTCAGAATGAGATGGATTTGCTGACCCAGCAGTTTGCGGCCCTCCTAGAGGCTACGCCAAGCATCGACGTGGTAGACGAGCTGATCAACCGCTCGCCCGTGCTGCGCAAAGGCTCGGGCGTGGGCACGGGGTACTTTATCAGTTTCACGCTTGCCCATATCGGTATCAACGCATGCTAGCCTCTGCCCGCATCGCCTTCCTGCAATCCGCGCCCGAGCTGGTAGCTGCCGCTATTGACGCGCTAAAGAACCGGCCCCAGCCGCCCCATGGTGCGCCCGCCTATGCGAGTGGCAAGACCGCACGGGCTATCCATGCCGAGGCTACGGATACGAGTCTGACGCTCTACGGGCCGCAACACATTCAAGCGTTAATTACCGGCCGCAAGCCGACTAGCCCCGATGCCGAAGCAGGCAACCCGAACCTAGCTGCCATTCTCGCCCAGTGGGCAAAAGACAAGGGTATACAGCTAGCGGATGAAGACGAGTACAAGTCCTTTGGGTTTGCTTTAGCCAAGAAAATCCATGCGGAAGGCACAGCGTTGTTTCGTCACAAGCAACCCTCGGGGCTGTTCAGCGACGTGCTGAGTGCGCAGCGTCTCGATGTGCTCAAGGCCCGCATTGCCGCCGGCGAGGTAACCGCCATCACCACCGAACTACAAAGCGTCTTCGCCCGATGAGTATTCTAATCGACAGCCTCAGCACGGCGTGCACTGCCACGGGCAGCGGTAACGGCACCGTTAGCTTCTACGCTACCAGCACCAACAACCCGCCGGAAGAGTACCCCGGTGGCCCCGTGGGGCCAGCGTATTTGCAAGTAGACTTGTTTGGCCCGCGCAATATCGGGCAAGCCGCTGATGGGCAAAGGGCTTACTTTAGCCTAGATGGCTTGCCCGACGGCGACTATACGGCGAGCGTAACTGACCACAGCGGCGAGCAGTACAGCTTTCCCTTTACAATCAGTTGCGCCGCGGGCGGGGATGGCGGCAGTAACCCGGCCGACCCGCCCGAGGGCGGCAACGGCTTCGTGGTGCGCGGCTTCACGCAGGCCTGCGGCGCCGATGGCGGGCAGGTACGCTTCGACTACGCCACCAGCAACCCCGGCGCCTCGAACCTGCAAGCCTACTTCTACGGCCCCACGGGGCTGATCAACCGCGATAGTGCCGAGCCCGGTACTACGCGCCGGTTCAGCCGCACGGGCCTCGGCAACGGGGCCTACTACACCATTGTGCAGGACAACACGGGCCGCACGTATCAGAAGAACTTCACGGTGGACTGTCAGGCGCCGCCCCCCGAGACGGTACGGGGCTGCACGAACCCAGCGGCCACCAACTACAACCCGCTAGCTACCGAAGACGATGGCAGCTGCGTACTGCCCCCACCGCCACCAGACCCCGAGCCTAGCCCCGAGCCGTCGGCGTTGCCGTGGCGTAGTGCGTGGACACCGTTGCCGGTGCGCGTGCAAGCCACGGGCGACCCGCTGCCCCCGTTCCTGAGCCTGGAATTACGCGCCGGTAGCCCGCTGGTGCCCGTGCAGCAACTACGGGCGACGGTCGGGCCCGATGGGTACGCTACGTTCAACCTAGGGCCGTATCTGCGTTCCTTCCTGGGCAGTCCCTTGGCCTCCGGACAACGGCGCCTAGACCTGAATAGCGTGAATGCTCTGACCGAAGAGCAGTATGTGGGCTACGAGTTGCGCGACGAGGTGAAGTTGCACGAGGCAGGCCTGGCTTTGAACAGCGCGGTGCCCGATGAATTGATCCCAGTATACCTCACGCCCTTCGCCGTGCTACCCGTGTGGCCCGGATTTGACTACGAGATAGCCCGCCGCACCAGCGAAGGCACCTTGGAGGCTGTCACGGAAAGCGAAACCGGCCTGGCTAGATCGGGCTTGCCCTGCCCGAGCAATCCACTGCCCGTGCGGTGGCTCTCGCCCGAAGGAGGTTTTGGCTACTGGGTGTTTGCGGGCCAACCTAGGTACAGTGACGAAGTAGGCGAGGCCCAGCTCTACACCGAAGCTGTGACCGCTGAGCAACGCATCAGCTCGCGGGCACCTTCCCGCCGGCGCGTGGAGGCCAGCAGCGGGCTGTTCACCGGCAAAGAGCTGCTGCTGGGCCTGCGCACGCTACGCTTCTCTCCCCAAGCATGGTACCAGCCTGACCCCGAGGGGCCATGGGTGCCGATTACGCTGGGTAGTGGCAGCTTTCCGTTGTACCGCGAAGGCGTGCGCAAGTATGAGTTTAGTATCAACTTCACGGAGGCGGCTGCTGTGGCCGTGCAGGGGCAATGATTCAGCGAGTTGATTCAAAAGTAGATGCAGACACTACGATCTACTTGTTTTCGCACGGCTCCACTGGTGTAGAAGGCATTCTACGCATTGACATAGATGGCTATATCATGTCCCTGTTTGTGCAAGAAGAGGCAAGAGGCAAGGGTATTGGTACTGAACTGATGCAAACAGCCTTCGCCGTGTTGCGAGAGATAGGCAAGAGTACGGTCGGCTTGTCTGTTCACCACGACAACCACCGGGCTAGAGCACTATATGAGCGGCTGGGTTTTCTGCCTTACATGCCGGGGCATGATGGCTACACTCAATTTGTGAAGGTGTTATGACAACGATCAACTCATTCAAGGTGAAGCGTGGTACGCTGCCTATTAAACTCATTCACCGGCTCTTAATCATCAAAGTTCAACGGGTTTTCCGTGAGGACTGGAACCGCATAGACCGCATTGGCCGTGAGTAGCTATCAACTCTACGTTAAGGGCGTTGAAGTCGACCTGGACACCGAGGCCAACACGGCGCTGTACCCGACCTATCAGGTGCGCGACGTGGCCAAGCCCGAAACTATCATCGACAACGACTTTTCGAGCAACTTCTCGTTGCCCGCCACCGTGCGCAATGACAGTTTGCTCGAGCATGCCGTCGAAGACCTCGACAGCGGGCGCGTGCCCTACGTGCAGCTGCCCGCCCGCCTCGTCTGCAACGGCGTGGACACGCTGCCGCGGGCGATTCTGTACGTGGATGGCTACGAGAACGGCCGCTACCAATGCCAGCTCGCTGGCGGGGCGCGGCCCTTCCTGGCGAGCTTAGGCGAAAAGACCCTGCAAGAGCTGGACTTCTCGCGCTTCGACCACTTGCGCACGCTCTCGGGCGTCGCCGATCGGATGCAGGCCAGCTACTACGACGCCAACGGCTGGGGCTACGAGCTCTACGACCGGGGGCAGCGCGTGAACCTGGATAGCCTCGACTACGGCCTGGCCCTGCCCACCATCTCGGCGAAGCTCGTTTGGCAGCAGCTACTCACCGAAGCGGGCTTCGCCGCCAATGACGTGCCCGAACTGCTGTGGGAGCGCTTGCAGCTACCCGCTACGACCGTGGCGGGCTACTCGGAAGCCTACCGCAAAGCGCGTATGCTGCTGGCGGGCATGGAGCGCGGCACCGAGATTGATAGCCGCGCCACTGCCAGCCGCGACGAGAAGGCGTTTCCGATTCCCTACCAGGATTTAAGCTACGAGGGCGCGCCGTTCACGATTCCGAGCGCGGGCAACTTCACCCCCGGTCGGCTCACGGCCGGCGTGCCGTATGCCGCAACGTGGCGGGCCGATAAGACGTGCTACGTGCGCGTGACGGCGCGCACCGTGGTCGATATGAAAGTGGCCGACATCGGCGGCAAAGTATCGGCGCGGGTAAACCTGAGAATCAACGGCACGCAGGTGCAGCAGGGCCCCAAAGTCGAAACCAAGGAAGATGATTTTCTCGCCCCGGGTGTGACGCACGAGCGGCTACTCGTGCGGGCCGGCGAAGAGCTTTCAGCCGTGCTCAAGATGAAAAACGAGTCGGGCATCAACAAGTGGGGCTTTCGCGTCTTTACCAGCGCTATCTACTTCGAAGGCGACACGCAGGTACCGCGCGACATCTTCCAAGTGGAAGTACTCGAAGAGATACCGCCGGGCGGCCCGGTGCGGCTAGCCGACTACCTGCCCAACATCAAGCAGGTCGACTACTTCAAGGCCATGTGCCTAGTGATGAATCTCACCGTAACGCAGGACCTGTACGAAGACCGGCTCACCTTACGCCCTGGCTATACGGTGCTCGGCAATTCGGTGCGGGCCTGGGACTGGACCGACAAGCGGGACCAACCCAGTGACTTCGCCGGCCGGCCGCGCACGCTGGCCTACCGTTTTGGCAGCTACGGGCAGCGCAATACGCTGGCCTGGAAAGAGGACACGCTCGCCAGCACGGGCAAAGAGGAAGCCAATGAGGGCTACGCGAACGGGGTGCTCACGGTGGCAGATGCCAACCTGCCCGCTGAGCAAAGCCTCGGCACGTTGCCGTTTGCCGCTACGCCCGACAGCGAAGACTACCCGGGGCTGCTGAGCATTACCAGCTGGAAGCGCCAAGGGGACGCACTCACCCCGTTTGACTATACCTACACGCTGCAAAAGCCGCAGCCTCGGCTCACGCTCCGCGGCGACATTGTGCAGGCGCTCACGCTCTCGGAGACCATCAAGCAGGACGGCAAACCCGATGTAGTCAACAAGCGAGCTGTCAGCACGCGCCTGCCTTACTTCACCCGGGTAGGGGATGTGGAGCTACACCTCGGGCGCTACGTGCTGCCCAATTACTGGCGCGACGTGCAGGCCATGCTCACCGATGCCCGGTTTTTGAAAGAGCGCTACCGGCTCTCGGTGCTCGACGTGGAGCGCTTGCGGGCGAACTTCTGCGTGCCCATCTGGGATGGGGTGCTGCGCTGCTACGCATATGTGAACAAGATTGTGGAGCACGACCCAGCGACATCTACGCTTTGCGAGATAGCCCGCCTGCATCCGAGTTTCCTGCCGCCCCCGCAGCCGTTAGCCGACCAGGGGCACGAATGGTACAGCGGCGAGTTTGCCACCGTCATCGGAGAATTTTACTAAGCTACAGTTATGGCAGAGGCCAACGAAACCGTTATTATCCGCATCCAGCTTGACCCAGCGCAGGAAATCAAGAAGATGGAAGGGCTCACGCTGGAGCTGGAAACCAACCGCAAAGCGCAGCAGGAGCTCACCGCCATGCGCAAGGCGGGCACGATTGCCGATGAGGAATTTGCCAAGCGCCAAGTCGAGCTAAAGGGCACCATTGGCGCGCTGCAAAAAGAGTACAACGCCGCCTCGAAAAACCTGGACGCGTTCAACAAAAGCACCGAACTCGCCGAGGGCTCCGTCGATCAGCTCAAGGCCCAGCTAGCCGCCAACACGGCTGCTTACAACGCCTTGAGTAAAGCCGAGCGGGAAAACTCCGAGGCGGGCAAGCTGCTGCAAGCCGAGACCCTGCGCATCAACGAAGAGTTGAAGCTAGCCGGCGCCAGTATTGGCGACTACCGCCGCAACGTCGGCGACTACGCTAATCAGCTTAAGGGCTCGTTTGAAAGCATCGTGCAGGAGCTCGTCAAGCTCCAAGAGCAGCAGAAGGACCTAGATCAAAGCAGCCGCGCGTTCGGCGAAAGCCAGGCCAAGATTGCGGGCTTTATGACCGCGGCGCAGCAGGCGGCGGCCAAGCAGGGCAAGAGCTACGAAGAGGCCACGAACGCCATTGAGAACTACTCAAAAGAGATTCAGCCCGCCGTGCAGAACTTGGTTAAGCTGGAGCAGGAGCAGGCTAAAATTGTGGAGACCGGCGGCGAGATGACGGAGAGCTACCGCAAGATTGGCTTTCAGATTGCCGCCGCCAATAAGACGCTCAGCGAGTCCACGGCTGAAACCAAAGAGGCAAAAGTCTCGGTGCTTGATCTCGCTAAGCAAAACGGCGTACTCGGCGGGGCCATTGATAAGGTCAGCGACTTGCAAGCCAAGTACAGCCAGGCCGCTGCCTTGGCCAGAGCCGCCACTGCTGGCGAGACCTTAGCCCTAGGCGCGCTGCGGCTAGCTTTGATTGCTACGGGGCTCGGGGCGTTCCTGGTGATCCTCGGCTCGCTGGTGACGTTTCTCGCTAAAACCCGCGAGGGCACCCAGCTGGTGGAAACGGCCATGACCAAGGTCGGTGCCGTCGTGGACGTGCTCACCGATCGGATCGGCACATTCGGCAAAGCCGTGTTTCAAGCGCTGTCCGGGGACTTCTCGGCCGCGGCTGAAACGGCGCGGCAGTCCTTTGCGGGTGTCGGCGACGAGATTGAGCGCGAGACCAAGCTCGCTGGTGATCTGAGCAAAGCCAGGCAGCGATTAGAGCGCGATCAGATCAACAACATCGACACCAACAAGAAGCTGCTCAATCAGGTCGAGCGGCTCAAGAACATTCGGGATGATGAGTTTAACTCGCTCACCACGCGCCGCAAGGCCAACGAGGATGCCTACAAAATTGAACTGGAGCGGGAAAGCCGACTCGTGGACCTAGCGAAACGCCGGGTCGATATTTTGCAGCTGGAAATTGAGCGCCGCGGCGGCTTCAACAAAGCCAACAACGAGCAGCTCAAGGAATTTAAAGAGGCCCAGAATGAGCTCGTGGATATTCAGGAGGATGCGGCCGGCAAGCAAAACGAGTTAATCACGAATCGGTTTCAGTTAGAGAAAGAAGCCAGAGAGCGGGCCGCTGCCGATACCAAAGCCTACTACGAGCAGCAGGTGGTTGAAGCGGCCAAAGGGTCACGAGCGGAGCTAGAGGCGCGCATTCGCGGCATTCGGGCCCAGGCCCAGGCCGACCTCACCGAGCTAGGGCTCACCAACAACCAGCGCAAGCTCATCACGGCCAAAGCAGATTTCGAGATTCAGCAGGCCCGCTTAGCGTTTCAGCAGCAGGCCATTCAGCAAGCGGCCGCCTTGGAGAATGTTGCCCTCAACCAGCGACTGCAACAGGTGCAGGTAGCCAGCGACGAAGAGCTCAACATCCGCCAGCGCCAACTCAAGCTAGAGCGGGATGGCCAACTCGCCGCAGCAAACCTGACGTTGGCGCAGCGCAAAACGATTCAGGCCAAGTACGATGCCGACAGTACCAAGCTGCTCGAAGACACCTTCAAGCAGCGGGCCGCTCTGGAAGTGCAGCAAGAGGTAAACAACATCACGGCTCGGCTGGCCACAATTCGCAAAGGATCAGACGAAGAGATTGCCCTGCAAAAGGAGTTGATTGAGCAGCAGCGTCAACAGCAGCAACAGGCCATTGATGATCGAATCCAAGGCGAGCAACGGGCCGCGCAGGAGCGGCTTATTAATGCCAATGCTGAGGCGCAGACACAAGAAATTGTCTACCAATCACGCCTCAAGGCAGCCGAAACGTTCTTTCAAGAAGAGCGGAACCAGTTGGAAAAGGCGCGTGCTGGTGGCAAGCTTACGGAGCAGGAATATCAAGATGCCTTGTTTCAGCAAGAGTTAGCCCACATCAGTGCCCGCCGTAGCGTAAACGAGCAGTTCAATCGGGATACGGCCGCCGATGATCAGGCACTCACCGATCTGCGAATTGCCAATCTAGAACGCATCACAGCCAAGAGCTTGGAGTCAATTGAGACCGCCCGAACGGTAGGTGAGCAAATAGGCGAGCTGTTTGGACAACTGCTCAGCGACACCGGTTTGAGCCTGGAAGAATTTACCAGAAAGACGTTGGTGATTCTGCTAGACGCGTTGGAAAAGTCTGTCATCACAGCAACGGTAGAAGCCACCGCAAAATCAATTGCGTCGCTTCCGTTTCCGCTAAACTTAGTGGCTGCCGCTGGGCAAGTCGCGCTTATCAAAGCAGCCTTTGGTGCTGTGAAGGGCGCACTTGCCGCGCCGCCGCCCAAGCAATTCGCACAAGGCACGGTACTCGGTGGCGCCTCGCACGAGCAAGGCGGCGTGCAGCTCTACAGCCGCAGTGGCTACCACTACGGCGAGGCGGAGAAAGATGAGATCATTCTGGCAAAAGGCGTGTGGCGTAATCCTTCATTACGGCCCGTTGCTTCCATGCTCAACGTGCTAGGTGGGGGCAAGCCGCTGACGCCTGCCATGCCAACCTTGCAACGACCTAGGTTCGCCGACGGTACTGTGATACCAGATGCCTACACGCGGCAGTATCTACGGGGTAACGTACCGCCTTCGGCCAGCGAGATCGGTAAAGCCACCGCGCAAGCCCTAAAGGGAGTGAAGCTAGATGTAGGAGTAAGTACGCTGCAAGACAGCCAGCGCCGGCAGGCAGTGACGGATAGCAGGTCTGGGGAGTAGCTACTTGATCAAGTACAGCACCTTGCCACCTGGGTACGCTTTGGCTAATGCGTCAAGGCTTGCCCAAGTGTTTTGTACCGGGCTACCCTTCATGCCTGAGTTAGCAATCGGTATGCGTTGATAGCCAACACCTGGAGATAAAACACCCATGTTGGTATCTGCGAAAGTACCGGTTAGTATAATCTGAGATCCTGCTTTCATAGGCGTTACCAGCACGGTGAAGGCTTGCAAAACACCATGCTTGCCGGGCTTGTCACCCGTTGAAATGGTAGCAAAGTCAGCGTTAGAGACTGCGATAGTGTAGCCTTCCGTAACTAGCAACCGGCCCATGTTTCTGTAGGCTACAGTAGCGCTATCAGTGGTTTCAATTAAGATAGCGTTGGCCTTCTTGAGTGGCGTGGCGGAAGGCACCTGTGCGAAGACGAGCGTAGGCAATAAGCATGATAGGAGGATAGCAAGAGCGTATAGCGTTTTCATGCTACCAAGTAACAAAAAAGCCCGGTGTTGTGCCGGGCTTTTTCTATTTCTGTGGCTGGCTCGGGTAGTGTGGTACTCTGACAAGACGGCCTTCCGCAATGTCGTTGAGGAATGGCACCACCAAGGCGTTGAGTGTAATACCCTGCTGCTGGGCCATGTCTTTTAATTTCTTGGTGATGTTGGGCTTTGGGCTAACGTGCATAGGAGTTGTTGCATAATGGTTGCAAACCTGTCGCAAAGTGGTTCGCTTATTTGTACTATCCCAATACTGGTAAAAGCTTTGTTGCACAGCACCCAACCTGCTGCGCAACTATGCCCGAACTCGTTATCAACGTCCCTTCCTACATCGGTGAATCCTACATGGATTGGGATACCTGCGAGTGGGTAGAAGGTATTACTTGGAGTGAGATTGAAATGCGGCTTTGGTTTGCCGAAGCCATTGGCGAGAAAGCTGATTCCATCCTACTCAGCATTGGCGCTTGTGATGGCGGCAATGCCCTAGAGGGCTTCAACATCATCAACCGGCTGCGTGGGCTCAAGTTGCCTATCCGCTCCTACATCTCAGGGTACGCCGCGAGTATGGCCGTGCCGTTGGCGCTCGCCGCTGATCAAGCACCCGAGATGGAATACACGGCGCAGATGATGCTGCACGCAGCTAGCTTCAACGGTGGCGTTTTCGCCGAGACCTCCAAAGACCTGCGCGCGCAAGCCGACCGGCTTGACAATACGAATCAACTGCTGCTTGACTACATGGTGTCCCGCACGGGCCAAACAGTCGACACCGTAACGCAGTGGATGACCAAGGACACTTGGTTCACGGCTACCCAAGCAAAGCAATTCGGTCTAGCTAGCACGGTTAAGCCGCTAACCGCCAAGATCACACCGGCTGCCGCGACTGCCTTGATTGAGGCGCGCCGCCCCCGACTTGCCCCAGCAGTGGCCCGCGCTACCAAGCACGCGCTGACCGCCCGCCAAAAGCCTCTTCCCAAACTCAAAACCCCAGTAGCCCGCCGGGCTGCTATAACCCCACGCCCGATGGCTACTACTGCAAAAAAGCCGGCTACCAAACCTGCTAAACCTACCACTACGGCCGCTGCTAAAGCGGCCAACATTGCTGCCGTGAAGGCTTTTGCCCAGCAAATGGGCGTTACCATCACGGCTGAAGGCGACGCACCCGAAGCGGTTGCCGAGCCGACCGTGCTAGCAAATGGCGCTGGCACCCTCTACACCGACGGCGCGCTCGCAGTTGATTCAGCCGTGTTCAACGATGAGGCCCTCACTGAGCCCACCGACGACGCCACCTACGAAGCCGAAGACGGCCGCGAAATCGTGGTGGCTGGCGGCGTGGTAACGGAAATCAACACCCCTTCCGCAGAAGGCGAGGGCGATGATCCTGCTGCTCCTGCTGCTGACACTGAAGCGCTGACCGCTGCCATCACGGCCGCCCTAGCGCCCATCGTGACGCGCTTGGATTCAATGGAAGGCAAAGTAACTGCCTTCAGCAAAGCGGTGCCCGCTAAGCCTACGCCCGCCGGTGGTAAGCCCACGCCCCAAACTGACCCCAAAAACAGCAATGGGAAGCCAAAGCCCAAGGCTGAACATCACGCGCAGCTATAACCACAACCCCTAGCTAGCTGGCTCTTTTTCATCCTCACCGCTTTAAGCTACCCCACTGTTATGTTTTTCGAAAATATTCCTTCTTACCGGCCCCCGGTGGCCGTTGTGACCCAACCCGCCCGCAAGATACCGACGCTCGAAGAGCTGGGCATCCGCGTGGTGGAAAACATCAAGACCAGCGTTGTCATGCAAGGTCTGCTCGCCAAGAACAAAGTAACCGTGAAAGACACGGGCTGCGGCGAGTTCCAAGGCACCGGCGCGCTGGCCACCTTCGTCACGAACGAAATCAGTGTCGATCCGCTGATGGCCCAGGACGAAGACTGCGCCGAGACGTTCCTGAACACCATCATGCAGGGCATGCTCAAAGCGGGCCACGCGGAAGATTCGGACCTCACGGGTACGCAGATCGAAACGCTGGTGCGCGCCTACGCCGAGGGCGGCATCGCCAAGGTGCCGGTGGGCAACCAGCCCGAGTTTGCCAACCTGCTCGATCTAGCCCTTAATGAAACGGTAACCCCCGTGGTATATGGTGATGCGCTACGCATCTGGATGCTGGCCGATAAATCCAGCGCCAACAAGGATTACAATCAAACCAACGGCCTGCGCAAAAAGCTGCTGACGGCTGCCCCAACCGCTGGTGCTACTGGTGCTACTGGCACCTATCGTGGTGCAGCCTTGGACTACGCCGCATTAAAGGCAGACCCCAAGAAAATCTTCCCTGTTCTCGAAGATTTAGTGATTAACTGCTCGGATGAGTTGCAGGACGTGGACGATGGTCAAAAGGTAATTTACCTCACCAAGAGCCTATTCCGCCTGCTTAAGTTCGCCTACTCGCCGAACGAAAGCACCGAGAACTCGCTCAAGCTGGAGTACGAGAAGAACAGCCGCACCTACTACTACGATGGTGTTGAGATCAAGGAGCTGCGCGTGTGGGAGCAGTACATGAAGAAAGACTTCCCAACAGCTTCGCCGCACCTAGCCCTCTACACGGCGCCCAAGAATTTGATCTGGGCAACGGACCTAGAGTCCGACATGACCACGGCCGAATTCAAGTACGAGGCCCGCACCCGCATCAACTGGTGGCGCGTGCTCTTCCGCCTCGGTGCTGGCTTCGCCTACGACATCTTGGTTTCGTTCGCGGTCTAGCTCTCTGCCATTCTATCTCTTGTGAAACCCGCCCTAGCCTCGTGCTAGGGCCATTTCAACCCCAACTACAGACATGGCAGGACTACAAACCATCTGCAATAAGCTTAGCAAGAACGTCTCAAGCGCCTACTGCAATACGTCAGGCGGCACGACAGGTCGTCAGTGGGTTTTTCAGAAACCTCAACTCGCGGGCGGCGCGACCTACAATAACACGGGTGCTCTTTCCAGCTTCACCCTGAAGACGGGTGAAAAAGGCATCAAAGCCAATGGCAAAGCGAAGAAAGGCTCGGGTGCTTCGGCCATTAGCACGGGCGAGAACGGCGGCGTGGTGAACGCCCAGACCGTTGTTTCGCAGTTCAAGTACCAGACTGGCCTAGAGGCAAAAGCCTTGATGGAGTTCATGCGCGCCGACGGCAAGATCGTTTTCCAAGAGACGGCCAAGGGCACCATTCGGGTGTACTTCTGGAACTTCGGTTCCGAAGGTGGATCCGCCACCGATGGCACGGGTACGGGCTTGCTTGATCCGAACGATGAGTTTATTGCCACCATTACCGGCGAGGACACGGAGCTGCCCTTATTCTTCGAGGTAGCACTCGAAGACGGTGAAACCGATCAGCTAAAAGCATCGGCTACCTACTTGGATAGCCTAACGCTGGCAGACCCGGCCTAGCCCCGTGGCTGTCAACTACACCGAGGAATTGCTGGCCCAGGCTGAGAGCTGGGCCAGTACACCCCTCACCGAGAAGCGCAGCCCTGCGGGGCTCGCTACCCTCGCCGCGCTCTACAGCGCCCTCACCGGCACCGCCGCCGGCTCCTGCCGCCAGTGCCAATTCTCCGACTATAACGCGGCTGTCACTAGCTACATCCGCCAGGCCCAACGCATTCTACACCCTGAAACTGTGGCAAAGCAAACCTACACCCTCGCCCCTGGCTTCGAGAACCAAACCTTCGTGCATGAGCAGCACGCCAAAGTCGTATCCGCCGAGAATCTGACCGATAAAGACGCCGAGTTCTTCATTGAGAACGGCTACGGGCATGCCTTCCTGAAGGATGGCAAAGCCATTGCAACCGAAGGCGCCAAAGATGAGCAGGCCGAGGCTCCAAAGCTCACCGAGAAAGAGCAGGCCCAAGCTGATTACAAAGCAGCTTTCGGGGAAGAGGCTGACCCCAAGCTCACCATCAAGCAGCTCAAAGCCAAAACGGCGCAACGCGAAGCTGAGCTCGAGGCGGAAGATACCACCAGTAGCAGCGACACGGGTGCCACGGACGCCACCGGCGACAGCACCGGCCCTTCGGACGTCGACCCGAAGTAATCCTTTCCCGCTTTCTCTCCCTTAATCCCTGATTCGTATGGCCAAGCGCCAACGTCCTGCCACTGCTACGCGTGTTGAAATGGAACCGGTTGCCGCCGCCCGTGGCTGGCGCCCTGACCTGCTCGCACCCGTGGAGCCCAGCGGCGACAAGGGGGAGAAAATCAAGATCATTAACTGGGGCGGCAATAACATGCTGCCCCAGGATGTCTTGCGCATCGTCTACGACTCGGGCACGGCGGAAGCCTGCATTGAGCGCTTAGCGCAATTCATCGGCGGCGAAGGCTTTACCAGCAAAGTGACGGCCACCACCATGGCCAACGAGCACCAAACGCTCAACCAGCTGCTGGAAGAGGCTAGTTGGGACTTGGCGTTTGGCTTTGGGGTGGCCGTGATTGTGCGCTACACCTTCGGCGGCGAAGTAGGCGAGGTGTTCCTGGAGGAAGCCAGCTGCTTGCGCCGCGAAAAGGACGGACTTGGGCGCTATGTCATCAACTACGGCCTCGCCGAGGGCAAGATGACCACCAGCGACAACCGGGTATATCTCCCGTTCAACGCCCGCGCCAGCCAAGACGAGATTTCGGAAGAGGTGATTGCTGCTTTTAACTCCGAAGCAGGCTACTGGGGGCACTTGCTGTACGCGTTTACCGCGAAATCAGGCCGTACGAACTACGCGGTGCCATCCTTCTACTCCGGTAAGGAGGATTTGGAGAATGATGCCGCTATTTCCAAGTACGACTTGAAAAACGCCGTGGATGGCTTCTTTCCCGACGCCATTATGACCGTGGTCGGCAAGAAGTACAGCGGCGAGCCAGACCCAAACTTTAAGCCAGCGGAAAACGAAACCTTAGACGATGCTCCTTGGGTAGAGTCCGAAGACTTAGCGGCGGTTAAGAAGATTCTTAAGGGCATGAAAGGCAGCGCCAACGGGGCTTCTATCGGCCTGCTGACGGCTGATTCCGAAGACGAGCTGCCCAAGCTGGAGTTCTTCAACAACGGCCCCAACTCGAAGAACCTCACCGACATGGTGAACCGCATTGTGGGCAAGGTGTGCCGCCACATTGGCGTGCCACCGGTACTCATTGGCGTTGACCAAGCAGGCCTACTAGGCAACAATCAGCAGATCGTCAACAGCATCAAGCTGTTTGGCCTCGTGGTAAAGCCGCGCCGCAAGCTCTTCACGGAGGCGCTTGCGCAAATCTACCCTGGGCTTGATCTAACAGTAACGCAGCTAGACCCTGTCGATTACATCGACCCGGCAATCATCGCCAAGATGACCGATAATGAGATTCGGGCCCTGCGTGGTTTGCCGCCACTAGATGAAGAATTCACCGATGAGCAGCAGGCCACCATTCGCGCCTTACGTGCGCTGCCTGACGAGTTGCGCGCCGCCGTGCTGCAAACGCTCACCGCCGAAGAGCTGCGCGCCTTTTTGCCCGCTCTAGCCAAACCCTCACCTGCACCAGTCCCCGCCGCATGAACTTCCTGATTTCCAAAAAGGACTTGCCGGAGTTCGTGCAGTTCTCGGAGAATACGCCCGATCACCTCGTCAACCCCTACATCAAAGACGCGTGGCTCTTCGACGTGCAGCCCGCGCTCTTAGAAGCCGAGCAGCGCACGCTCGTGGCCTACACCAAGCTAGATACCGAGCGCAAAGCCGAGCTCGCTAGCTACGCGGAATTGACGCTAGAAGAAATCACGCTCTTGCCCGCCGAAGATCAGCAGGCCCTCAAAGAGCATCAGCTATTCGAAGCCGTGCGCGCGTGGTTCGCGCTGGAAACTTACCGCCGCCTCTTTACCTACCACGGCTTTCACGTGACCCCGCGCGGCGTGGAGTTCTTCAACGAAGGCGGCCAACCCGTGCCGAGCGCGCAGCGCAACGAGATGAAGCAGGATATTCTCGACAAGCGCAATCACTACCGCGCCCTTTTCGAGAAGCAGCTCAAAGCCTACCGGCCTCTACCCACTACTCCCTGTGGCTGCCCACCGCGCCGCACGGGTCGCCAAAGCAAAGGCGGCCTGCAATTTCACGCGATCTAGGCAATGGCTAAGAAAACCCGCTCGCAGCTTAAAACGCAAAGCCGCAAGGTCCTCATCGTTAAAAGCGGCGGGCCGGCGGCCACCACCATTACGCGCTCGGCCGAAGTCATTAAGCACTTCGATGATCTGATTGATACGTTCAAGCTGCAAGGCGAGGAAGTGATTGCCGTGTCGGTAGCGGAACTTCAGCAGCTACAGGCCGACGGCGGGCTTGCGCCTGGTCAGCTCTACCAACTCACTGACGGCGACAACCTAGGGTTGCTTGCGGGCTTCAACGCTGCTGACGCTGACCTCGGTAACGCCCAGCAAGGTGGCAGCTTTGGCAGCTACGACGTGGCCACGGGCAAGTTCACGCCCGGCCTCGGTGGCGGTGGCGGCCTGATTACGCTGGCCAACATCACCGAATTTCGAGACCGCTTCAACGCCACCTTCACGGGTACCGTGCAGGAATTTGCGCGGCGCTTGCTAGTGAAAGAACAGTTCCCAGGCTACGACCAACCGAGCGCCAGCCTAGCTAGCTCAATGCAGGGCTATGTGGAGCGTGGCACCACTATCAAGCCGGTACTAACACCTGGTTTCAACCAAGGCAACGCGGGCGCACTCACCAGCTACCAGCTGCGCCGTGATGGCACCCAGCTAGCTTCCGACAACACGGCACCGATTGCCTACCCTGCCTTCACCGACACCTACAAGATTGGCGAAGAGGTCGTGACCTATTACGCCACGTTCGGATACGCTCAAGGACCGCTGAAGCTCAGCGACCAAGGCAACCCCGCCCCCGGTCGCATTGGTGCCGGCACCGTGCAGGCGCAGGCCAGCGTGAGCGGTGCGCCTCGACTGTTCTACGGCCCCACGGCTGGCCCCTCCGATACGTCAGCCAAAGCTCGGGCGCTGCCCTTTAGTCGGCTTACCGTCGACGGCAACCAGTTCATTCTGAACACGGGCACTGTAGCGCTGACGTTCGAAATCGTAGCGCCCGACAACCTGACGGTAAGCGTGATTGATCTGGATGGCTTCAATGCACCGATGCCCTACAACGCTAGCGCCTTGCAGGTGCAGGACGCCGGCAGCACACCCTACGGGCACAAAGTGTGGCGCCTCACGATTGCCGAGGCCTACAGTGCTTCTCACCGTCACCAAGTCACGCTTAGCTAATGGGCCTGCTCTCGACAATTCAGACATGGCTGAAAGAAGCGCTGGAGCTGCCCATCAGCATCCGACTCAAAAACCCGCGTCCCCTGGATGCGTGGTACGGTCCTTATGATTCCATAGCCGACGCCGTGGCCACGGTGCCGCAGAGCGTGCGCTTCAACGGCCGCACGGTCGGCGTCATCATCGGCGGTGAGTGCGTGGATCATGCGTGGGGATCAGACCTCACCAATGCTGGGCTAAAGCCTAAAGCAGGCGGCACGGGCGCAGGCGGTCCCTTGGACGTGGTTGATCTGGACATCAACGGCGGCACGCTGCTGGTAACACGCCGTAGTGGTGCTACTAAAAGCCTGAACCTGCCTACCTCAGCAGGTGGCGACCCGAACGCGGATGATGTGACCGGGGCGCAGTTCGATGAGCCCAGTGGTAAGCTGACGATTACCACGGCAGATGAAATCTACACGGTTTACATCCGCAACATTGGTTTAAATCTGCTGAGCCAAGGCCTACAAAACATCATCAACGGCAAGGCTGAGCAGGTTCACACGCACCTGTCTTCGGCTATTACCGATTTCGCCGAGGCGGTGCAGGATGCCGTTGCCGCCTTCGTGCAGGAGAGCGCCACGATTGCTCCCGAGGTCAACGACCTAGCCGGCACGCTCAAGCTGAATGTTAAGCCGAATAGCATCGGCGAAGACTTGCTGTCGGCTGCCGTTCGCTTCAAGCTCAACGCCACCGCAGAAGGCAGCACGGGCCTGAACGTCTCCAAGCTCACTTTCACCTGGACGGCCGCTAATCCTTCGGTCGAAGTGCCCGAGACGGCCTTCGATGTGCTACTCGTCAAGAATACCCGCGGGCGCGTGCTGGATGATGACGACTACGTGCTCAACCCCGACACGCACCGGCTCACCGTGCTGGCCACGGGCGCCCGTGAAGGCGACAAGCTGCGCGCCGTGCTGCTGCTAGGCACGGTAGCGCCTGACCCAGACCCCGACCCAGACCCGCCCACAGGCACACCCGCTGCGCCAGGGGCGGCTACGCAGAGCGGCACCACCTCTAGCGTGCCGTTGGTCACGGGCTACAGCAGCCCCGCGGCCTACGAAGCCGAGCCCATCAGCAGCGCCGCGCCACCAGCCGGTACCACGCCCGCCGCACCAGCCATGGCCACGAGCAGCGGCACTACGACGAGCGTGCCCCTCGTCGCCAATTACTCCACACCCGACCAGTACGAAGCCGCAACTGTCTGACCCATGGCGTACACCTCTTTACCTACTCTCTGCCCCGGTGCTACCGTTGAGAACGGAGCTATCAAGCTGACTGCTGCCGAGTGGCTCGCCGCGGGCTTGCCTGATGCGCTTGATATTCGCGTAGCCGCTGCCAATGGCAACGCGGCCGGCGGCGTGACGCGCGTCTCGCGGCCTACCGATTTAGTGATTGGCGCGGGCCAAACCCTGAGCGCCGACCTCGCTATCTTCCACCACGGCGAAAGCGGGGTAGCCGGCGACAACCTGAGCGTGCAGGGCGCCGTGCCCGACGGCTCGAATGTGTACATCGCCCGGGCGGGCATGAGTCGCAGCATGCGCATTGTGGGCAAGGTCACCGGCTACGGGCAGGCCACCTACATGATTCCGACCAGCTTCCCGCTGGACTTGTACGAGGTGTGGGTCGGCAACACCACCCAGCGCAGTGCCTCCAAATTCATCAACCGCGCCCGCGGCCTGCACTTCGATTCGCCCGAAGTTGTCGCCGGCGGCACGGTGCGGCTGCTAGGCAAAAACCTGCGCTTTACCGGCAAGACGCCCGCCGTGCGCTTCGTGCAGGGCTCAACGTCGGTAAATGCCAGCATTGATACCAGCTTCGGCGATGCCTACGACGTGAAACTCAACGTGCCGAGCTCGCTGGGCCAGGGCTTCTGGGACGTGTACTACAACAACGGGCTGCGCTCGGACCAAGGCGAGGTAAAGCTGCCGTATTCGCTGCAAGTCATTGCCAGCACGGCCAACCCGCTGGATATTTCGGTTGGCTGGTCGCATCAGTTTAAGTACCTCAATAACATCTACAACCTCAAAACCGATAGCCGGCTTACGCAGAAGGCGGTCGGGGACGGCGTAGCCAACGACCACGACGCGCTGCAAGCGGCTATCTACGCGGCCCGCGACGCCGGCGGCGGGGTGGTGTATCTACCACCTGGGACCTACCGCATCAACTCTAATTTCCAGCTCACGCGCAATGTCATTTTGCGCGGGGCAGGCAAGACCCAAACCAAGATCATCTACGGCGTGAACAACGCTACGGGCTCGTTCATGGATTGGGAAACCAACGGGGGCGGGCAGGTCTTCGGCCTGATGGATTTGAGCATTGAAAACCAGTCGCAGAATGGCGAGTGGCAGTACGGGCTCTATTCTAACCTGACCAAGTACGTGGTACTAAAGAACGTGTCGTGGAACATCAACCTAGGTCGGCGCCTGGAAATGTTCAACATGGACCGCTTCTACATCGAGGGCTGCGAGTTCTACCAGGGCAACACGTTCGGGCTGAAAGGCTACTACAACTCGTTTCAGCTAGACGGCAGCCGCAACGGGGTGTGGCGCAACAACAAGGTGTACCACGCCACTGGCTGCGTGGCCTTCAACTTCTCGGGCGAGCGGGGCGGCACGATCAACACGCTCATCGAAGACAGCCTCTTTCAGCGCGACGGCAGCAAGACGTGGAAAAACGCCGCCGACGGCGGGCAGTACGGCGATTTGGTAAGCCACCAGCTGAGCATGGAGTTTTCGCGGGGCATCACCTTTCAGCGCAACAAGTTTGAGCTGATCAACCCCGTAGGCGCCTTGCACATCAACGACGGCGAAAGCATCGTGGCCGAGCAAGGCGCCAACTACCAGCCCGACGCGGAAGTCGGCACGGTGACGAGCGCCACCGCCACCACGCTAGTCGACGCCAATAAGAGCTGGAGCAACAGCTTTTTGCAGCCTTCCGTCGATGTGGTGGTCGCCATTGTGGCCGGCAAAGGCATGGGCCAGTGGCGCACCATTGTCAGCCGGAGCGGCACGACCTTGACCCTGGCTTCGGCCTGGGCTATCATCCCCGACGGCACGAGCCGCTACGGCATTTTTGTGTGGGGCACGCGTGGCTGGCTGGTGCGGGGCAATACGTTCGTGGGCAATCAGCGCGGTATTGAAATCTACTACAATGCCACCGACGACGCGACCATTGTCGACAACGTGCTGACCGACTCGGGCAGCATCGACATCACGCCCAAGCAGCTCACGAGCAACAGCACCACCTTCGGCATGCTGCCCTGCTACAACATTGAGGTGAAGCGCAACACGGTATCGGACACCGCCGGCCGCATGGGCGTCAATATCGCTATGCATCCCAACGTGTACGTGGTGGGCGAGCTATTCGGCAACCTAGCCATCAACTACGAGTGCCGGGATAACATCATCAACTCGCTGGTGCCTAACACCCAGGCCAAGATTGACGACGATTTCCCTAACGGCTACATCAACGACCTCTTTGTGCAGCTGGCCGGCGGCACGCTCACCATCAACACGCCAGCTATCCTGGGCTCTATCTTCCAGAACAACACGGCCAACAACTGCGCGAATGCCTACAACCTCAACCGCGGGGCCTACAACACGGTGATCAGCGGCACGGTGCTTCAGAACATCGCGGCCAATAAGCTCATCCTGCAAAACAACCGCTGGAATATCGGCTCCAGCCTGAACGACTTCACCGAGGCCCGTACGATCTAATGGATAACCTACCACCACAGGAGGTTGCCGCTAGCCGCCCCGGTTTTGCCAACCTCCAAGAAGAACTAACCGACATTGTAGCCAAGCTAGGCTTGCCCCTGCGCGGCGTGTTCGTGCCCGGTCAAAACACTGCCGTCAAGAAAGACGACGTGTTCATCTACGGGCTGAAGTGGTGGCAGTCAGGCAAGGACATGACCGCCAACGCGGCCCCCTCGGGCGGCAACTGGAGCGTGCTGTTTGATGCCACGCAACCCGCTCCTAGCTGGGGCCTGCTGCCGTTCTCGACGACAGATCAGACCACGATTGAGCAGTACGTAGCCGCTAGCTCGGGGGCGGGGGTCGCTCTTTTCAGCTACTACCAAGCAGATGTACGGGCCAACAACAACGAGAAAACAATCACGTTCGCGCCCGATGTGAACGTGGTGGAGCTACGCAGTACGACCAACTTCTCTGGCCACACCTTACTGAAGGTAGACCAGATTGGACAGGTGATCTGCGTGCGGGTGCCCGTCTCGCAGCAAGTAGGGCAGTACGTGGACGCAGCCGATGGGGGACTGTTCCTGACCTACACCGATACTACCTACTCGAATGTACTGGTTAATCCAGGTGATTCCTTTTGGCTGAAGCGGGTCGCTGGTGGGTTCATGGCCTTGCCCGGAACCTATATCTGGCGGGGCCCGGTTGGAAATGCCCTCACGGGGGGTACAACAACGGCTTACACCGATGACCAAGCTAGAGCCGCCAACGATGCCCGCTTTGACCTCAACGAAGCAGAGCTAGCCGACCACGAACAACGCATTACAACGCTTGAGCAGGCTGCACCTGCCCCAGCCGCGAGCGTGCTGCCGTTCGAGTTCACGGCCACCGGCGACCCGAATCAGTGGTTTGGCCCACTTCCCCTGGCTGCTGACTCCATCCAAGCCCACCGGGTCATCAACGCCGAACTCGCCGACACCGACCCGGCCAAAACCGGCTTCCTGGAAGATTACATGTACGTGTTTTCCAGCGACAAACTGTCCTACCAGCTGAAACCCGCCTTTCCTCCTACCGCGGGCGACCGGCACAAAGGACTAGCCTGTGGCAGCAGCAGCGGCGACAACGACCGCTATACCGAAAACTACGACACCCAGGCCCGCACCGACCGCTTGACTACGCTTTCTGCTGATATCGCTGGCTTAGTCACCCGCATTAACGCCTTACAAGAAAACCCCAATGCCTAACAATATCACTCCTTACGTTGCGATTACCCGTGTTCCCGGTGATCCTGGCTTTACAGCCGACGCGGTAGCTATGTCTGCTGTGGTTGCAGAGGCAACCCAGTTTCTGAACAACTATAGCGCAGGTGGGTACTCCGATCCGGAGGCGGTGTTTGCGGGGCAGTACGGCGCATCGGGCAACGGCACGACGGACAGCACGGATGCTATCAACCAAGCCGCGCAGGTGGCCGCGCAGTCCGGCAAACGATTCGTGATTCTACCTGCTGGCATCGTGCTCATTGCCACTGCTTTCCTGACCAGTGCGACCTACCAACCCAAAGGCATTCAACTACCCAGTGGCGTAGTACTAGCGGGTCGCGGGGCAGATCGCACCACGCTCAAAGTCGCTGCGGCTCCTTCAGGCGTAACGTTCACTAAGAACAACATGGACCCAAGTAGCACGGAGTACAACTCCGGCTACACCTCCAACAGTAAGTTTTATCCTGCTATCACGCTCGCCTCCACTACCAATAGTGGCGTAGAACATTTAACCATTGATGGCAACTGGACCAATCAAAAGAACTGGATCAATTCGCCTGGCTCCCCCGCCAACACCCCACAACCATACCTCAATCCGTGGTGGAGTTCTACACAAACCACGGTCGAAGGCATCGGCATTTTTGTCAATGGCGGCAGCGAGCACCTGATTCACAACGTCGCGGTAAAAGACTGCGCAGGAGCGGGTGCGCGGTTTCATAACGTACGCAACTCTGTGCTGCGTGACTCCGTGCTGACCAGCTCTATTAACGGCAATATCGTTACCACAGGCACGGGCGCTACTACCTTGCGTAGCTTCAACGTTGCCACCCTCACCTACGACTCAGATCTGCCTGGGCGTAGCACAGATGGCGTGCTTGTGCTGAATTGTGAAGCAGGCTTTGCCTATTCAGATAACGCTCGGCTACACGCCTCCTATACCTACATCTTTGGCGGCAAATATCACAGCGCCCGCCGCAATCCACTCGCACCAGGCTATCCGCAGTTTGCTGGTACCTACTGTGAGGGTGGATTTGGACGCGGAGATGGCACGTATAACCGAATTGAAAAGGCGTTAATTACCAATAATAGTGCGTATGGCGCTGATTTAAACGCTCCGAATAACACGGTGTGGAATTGCACCATTATCCGTAATGCCAACGGTGGCGTGCAGTGTGCTATGCCGAATCAAACGATTCGCTTTAATTCTATTTCCGACAACGGGTACGACCTCTCTGGCTATTCGGATATCAATGTGTACCGTCCGTTTGCGGTCATTGCGCCGCCTGTCTTCAATAGCACTGTCTCCGATAACTACATTACCAACACCGTTGGCCGGCAAACCTACGCTGTTAGCACGCGCGATGGAGGAACAATAGTGGGCCTTATTTTCAAGCGAAACTACGTACTAGGACACCCATCGTTGACGGCAATAGATGGCACAAGTGATATCGGCTTAAACTACCCTGACGCGGGAAGTAGCACGGGGCTACCCACCGCCCCTCTAACACCAGATAGCAGCGCCTTCGTCAATCGAGCCTACTCTTCGCCGATCCCCTTCGACGGCAACAACGGGCGCAATCAGTCCTACACGGCTACTGGTAGCAGCGTAACCGATATTGCACTCAGTAACTTAACAGCAGGACCGTATCAGCTGAGTCTGGAAAACGCCACAGACAGCACGCTCATTTTCAACATTCCGAATCAGGCCAACCACCACTTGCTGACTGGTACCCTAAAAGGCGTCGCGGTACCCATTGGCGAGACCTACATTTTTCAATTCGACTTCTACGCGGAAAATGGCACCTTCCTCATGTGGAGTTACCGTTCAGCGGCGGGCAGGACGACGCCGTGGGCGGCGGGTGACCAAATAGACGATAATACGCCGGGCGCGTGGGGATTCGCCGACAACTGGCTGACTGGAACCAGCAACATGCTGCGCGGCTCGACGCTGCGGTATTGTCCGGACTCTGCGCAGTACACGGCAACCCTATTAGCGGGGTTTAAAGGCAGTGGTATTCGTCTCTTGCAAAGCACCGACGCGTTGTTTTCAAACGAAATCCTGGTGGATGGGCAGCTAGTCTACACCACCACGGCAGCGGATACCAGCCCCATCGTGCTTAATGGGTTTGATTCGAACGTAACGCATTCCTTAACCATTCGCAACGCCAGCGGCAAGTATGGCATCGTGGATGGATTGGATATTATCTAAGCCATGCAGCTCTACAACGCCTACGCCCGCAACCTAGCCAACCTACAGGCCGTCGTTCCCATCCTCACCACCGAGGACGGCACCCCCATGCCGGTCGTGACACAATCGGACCTTGATGAGCGCACACGGCGCATCATTGGGCAGCAGACCTTGCCGCCCCAGAACTGGAACATGGCCAACAACCGCAGCGCCCGCCGTCTGGATGTGGTCGAAGCGATACTAGCTGACCTAGCTCCGCAGCTCGCGCTGGCCATCCGCAAGGCTGACGCCGCGCAAGCCGATGCCGACGCCAACGAACTCGCTACGCAGGCGCTAGAAGTCCGCGCCGCCGCCGATGACCTAGCCGATGCGGCCCTGCTCGCCTACGCGCAGGCCACGGAAGCCAAGGCTACCGCCACGCAGCTAGCACTTGAAGCCAACACCTTAGCTGATGCACAGGATAGAGCCTACGCCCAAGCCACGCAAAGCCAAGTAGCCGCTCTTGCTGCCGCACAGGATTTGCTCAAAGCCCAAGCTACGGCCAATACCCAAGCCATTGCTACGGCGCAGGCAGCGGCTAACGCGGCCCAAGCCAAGGCGGATGCGGATGAGGTGCTAGCCAAAGCCGCCCAGGTCAAAGCCGAGCAAGCCTTGACGGCAGCCCAAGCAGCGCAGGCTTCCGCCAACACCGCGCAGGCCTCCGCCACGACAGCAATCAGCAACGCCGCTAGTGCCGCCACTGCCGCTAGTGCCGCCCAGAGCACGGCCACGGCGGCCCAAACCAGTGCCACCGCAGCACAAACCGCCGTCGCGGCCCTGGCTGACCGCTTCCGCAGCAAGCGCATCAGCACGCCGGCCATGCTTATCGGTGCCGAGGCAACGATCAATGTGGTGTGGGACAAGCCCTTTACCGACAACCTCTACACGATGAATAAGCCCGAGCTAGTAGGTGGCAGCATCCTCGGCCTAGCCGCTCAGGTGACGGCGCACACGGCTGCAGGCTGCACGGTCAAGATCAAAAACACCCTTGGCTTGCAGCTGGCTGCGGGCGCGGCGACGCTGGAAATCACCGCTCTACACGACTAACCCCCAACCCCTCCTTAGAAAAGGAGGGGTGCTAGATCACTATGGCCCCTAAAACCACGACCGATACGCCGCCAACGCCCTCGCTGCCTAGCTGGGTCATGCCACTAGCCAGTATGCTGCTGGGTTTGGTGGCGGGCTGGGGCTCCTTTAACCAGCAGAAAGGTGCGATGGAAACGCGCATTACGCAGCTGGAAGCCAGCATCAAGGACTTAAGAGACGAGTACCACGGCGACAAGCGCAACGAGGAAATACGCCGTCAACAACGCCTCGCCGCCTTCGAGGAAGCTCAAGCCCGCCAGTACGGCAAGGTCGCCGAGCTAGCGGATAAACTCCAAACTAAATAACGCCATGCCACGCCTCCTACTATTCTTGTTTGCCTTGGTGCTGCTCTCGGGCTGCGCTGCCAACCGGCGCCTGCGCCAGGCGCAAGCCGCGCAAGATGAGTTGCGCCGCTATACCAACAGCCTGAAAACTGAGCCCCCGGTACCACCGGACACACTCAACGGCTACGTGCCCAACCCCGAGCTGGAACTGCTCGATGCCTTGCAGCACAAGTACCCCGGCAAGGTACTGGTGCGCACGGTGACGCGCACGGAAACGGTCACGCTGCCCGGTAAGACGGTGTACGTGACGCTGCCCGTGGTGCACGATACCATCGAGAACAAGGTGGTGCGCGACTCGCTGCTGTCGGAGCTGAAGCAGGCCGCGCTCGGGGCCCAGGAAAACAGCCAGCTCAAAGCGGCCATTGCCCGGCTCAACATTCAGCTGCTCAAAGAACTGAACCGCCGCGGCTGCCTGCCCGATACCACGGTCAACCTGGTGGGCTTTGGCGTAGCGGTCACCATGCAGGTGAAGCGCCGGCCCGATGGCAACTACGATTTCACCCTCGTCAAGGCCCAGCAGAACATTACGGTACCGGCTGAAATCACGGAGCAGACCAATAAGCGCGTGGTGTACATCACCACCAAGTTTTATGAGCATTGGGAATTCTGGATAGCAGCCCTGCTCGACGGTCTGCTCGGCTTCGGATTCTTCCGCCTGCTCTGCCTAGACTATAAGCGGCGGGTGGCATGAGATACCTGCTACTCTGCCTGCTGGCCTTGACTAGTTGCCGCGCCCACCGACCTAGGTGGCTCAGTCCTTACAAGCCTAAATACTATCAGTTACCGCCCCAACCTGTGAAAAAGATATGAGCAAGTACTATCCAAAGCCTACAGGCAATTGGCAAGTTATTGAGCCGCTAGACCATACTCGAATCCCTGGCTTTCTAACTGGCAAGCCCATGACTGGCCCGCCATACAAGCTACTAAGTAAGCTGGTGCGCAAAAACGCGAAACGCCAACCTATCATCGCGGGCATGCTATGAAACGCCTGCTTACCCTGCTGCTCAATAGCCTGCTCGAGAACGAACGCTTCTCACCCCGGCTGCTCACCGTGCTGGCCTGCGTGGCGCTCACGGGCTACCTGGAGTTGAAGCTCTTCGATTCGAAGGTGAGCGAAACCATTGCCTTCGTGCTCTTCCAAGTCATCCTCGCCAACATCGGCCTCATCGTCACGCTGCTCGGCCTCGGGAAGATTACCGACACCATCCAAAAGATCAAAGTGCCTAGCAAGGCCGACTGCGCACCCACTGACCCACCCGCCTAGCTGTATGTGGCAAGACTACACACCCCCTTATACCACGGAAAAGCAATACTACGACATCGAACTGTGGAACGGCCGGGTGCTGGAAGGCATGTGGCCCATCAACGACGGTGCCTTTTACCGGCACAACACGGCCTCAATTGCTGCAAAGCTCATCAAGCGCATCCGCCTTTCTAAACAAGCCTAGCCATGCTCCAGCTCAACAAAGACGCTTTTTACGATGCCATCCGGCCGCGGCTGTTCGCGGGCTCCATCAAGGCCGGGCAGTTCGCGGGCCTGGAAACCATCACCGACTACTACGCCAAGCGCTATACCGATAAGCATTGGCTAGCCTACCTGCTCGCCACGACGCACCACGAAACCGCGAAGACGTGGCAGCCGATTGATGAGCACGGCTCGGATAAGTACTTCTTTGAGATGTACGACAAGGCGGGCAAGCGGCCGCATGTGGCCGCCGACCTCGGCAACGTAATGCCCGGCGACGGCGTGCGCTACCATGGCCGGGGCTACGTGCAGCTGACAGGCCGGGCCAACTACGCCGCCTTTAGCAAGGTGCTCACGCTTGATCTGGTGAGCCACCCCGAGAAGGCAAAGGAGCCAGCAACGGCCGCGAAAATTCTGGTTGAAGGCTCGGTGCGTGGGCTGTTCACCGGCAAGAAGCTGGCAGACTACTTCGTGGGTGTGCGTGAAGATCAGCGCAACGCCCGCCGCATCATCAACGGCCTAGATAAGGCGGAGCTGATTGCGGGCTACTACAACGCTTTCAAAGATGCTTTACACCCTAGTTTATTAACTGTATGAAAGGACCACGTTTGATTGTTCCCGTGCTCATTATCCTCGCCATCCTCATCGCAGCGTGGCAGCTACACCTGCCCGAAGGCTGGCCGCGCGTTATCGTGGCGCTGCTGTGCTTATTGGTATTTCTGGTCTTTGGTTTCCTCGGCTGGCGGGCCAATAAGAAGCAAGCGAAGGTCATTCCGCTCAAGCCCGACACCGATCCGTGGATAGCGCCGCGTACTGCCCGCGCTATCGTTAAGCAGGCAGAGAAAGATACAGACGCATGATCTGGCTGCTGCTCCTGCCGCTGGCCGTGTGCCTGGAAGCCTTGGCGCAGGCCCGCCTCAACCTTGTCACGCGCGAATGGGTGCCACCCTTTGAGCAGAAGCGCGTGAGCCTCGCCCTGCACTACCTGTACCCGCTGCTGTATGGCTTGCTCGCTATCTCTGTGGTACGCAGCTGGTGGCCGGGCTATGTGCTGGCGGTGCTGGTACGGCTGGCTATGTTTGATGTAATCCTGAACCTAGGCAAGAAGCTGCCGCCGTTCACGGTTGGCACCTCAGCCTTGACCGATGATCTGCTGCGCCACGTGTGGCCCGAGCACCCCGAGCGGCTTAGCATGGTCGTGCGGATCGGGGCCCTAGGTCTATCGATTGGTTTTGTGTACTATTTTCGGCAGTAGTCGTATATTAGATGCAGAAAACGACGCATACTCTGAGAGCTCCGCACTTTTGACCGGTTTGACTAAGTGGAGATGAAATAGGGCCGGAAGTAATTCCGGGTTGAAAGTGGTCTTGAACCGCCCGACCAGTGCTAAACCGGCCGTCGTTTTCACCTCATCATCCGCAAGGCTGGGATGTGGTGCGCCCCGTAAGATCGACACCAAAGAAAGGCCCGATGCTGTGACGTATCGGGCCTTTCTTATTTACAAAGAGTCGTAGACGTTACTGGCTGCAATATCCACTTCTTCGGTCAGCATCGACCGTACATAGGCTTCGGTCTGCCGGTAGTTGGTGTGGCCGAGTACGTGTTGGGCCGCCCGTATGTCGCCGTTGTTGGCTTCCACGGTCATGCGGGCCATGGTGTGCCGGGCGGTATGGGGGTGAATGTTATCGGGTAACCCCAAGGCGATACAGGCTTTTCGTAGATGGAACCCGACCGCTGTAACGCCGGACTTCGCTTTCTTGTGCCGCTCCTGCGGGCTTAGACTGAAGTAGTCAGCGGGCAGGTACGGGAAGATAAACGCCTCGGGGCGGCGGTCGGTGTACTCATTCAAGATCGCTTGCAAGCCAGCGCCGACTACAACCGACTTGAGCGGCCCGCCCTTCATCGCTTGGTAGCGAATGCGGGTGCCGTCGTAGTCCTTCCAGCGCAGCTGGAGCACGGACAGAATACGCGAGCCATGCAGGTAGAAACACGCCATGTATAGATTACGGGCGTGGTGTTGATAGGAGGGAAGCGGGCTACTGCGCAAGCAAATGAGCTCGTCTTTGCTCAGCGAAGCCCGCTGTTTCACGGTGTGTTTGGGAAGTTTGAGTCCGGCAAAAGGCTTGTCATCGGCGGCGTAGATACCCGCGCGGTGCCACATAGCGGAGAGAGCGATTCGATAAGTGCGCACGCCAGCAGGAGACATACGCTGTAACAAATAGGCGGTGAAATCTTTCTTAAGGTCATCGGTAAAGGTATGTTTGGCTAGGATGGAGGGGCGAGTAGTACGCTGCTGATGCCACTCGCGCAAGAGCACGGCAGCCCGTTCGAAGTTGGGCAGCGTATGCTGGTTGGCGTGGCGGTAATGAGCAGCAAGCATTTTTTCTAGGGCGGTAAGTAAACAGATCGGTTCGGGTGGCGCTTCGCCCCGGTACTGCTGGGCGACGCGGGCGGCGGTGCGTTCGGACTTGGGCAGGTCTTTGCGCGCGGTGCGGATTTCGGCTTCCACGTCATCCAGGTAGTCGTTGAGCTTGGCGACGACACTCGGCGTGCGGCGCGTGGCGATTACCTTTTGCGTGGCTTGGTCCCACTCATCGGGAAAGACGCGGAGGTCCGCGGATACCTCGGCGCGCGCTCCCGCAATGGTGAGACGAACCGA
The DNA here is from genome assembly GCF_035609205.1 of Hymenobacter sp. GOD-10R. Classification (NCBI taxonomy): domain Bacteria; kingdom Pseudomonadati; phylum Bacteroidota; class Cytophagia; order Cytophagales; family Hymenobacteraceae; genus Hymenobacter; species Hymenobacter sp. GOD-10R. The sequence goes on along the minus strand of NZ_CP141184.1, from coordinate 4,126,950 downwards.
GATGGGGGCAGTGCCCGCTTTGTTTACTTTGTGAAGCTTCAGCCAGAATCGAAGCTTCATGACAATGGTTTTGTTGCGTGGTGTACGCATAGGTCCCGTGCCGCAGGGTTTGGGCGGCGGGGCCCAGGGCCGAGGATAGAAGAGAGCGGAGAGGTACCAGCACCACGACACGGGAATAAGTGTGCCGAGAAGATGAAGACTATAAAAGAATATAAATAGTAAGATTCAAAATAGGAACAGGATTTTCCGAACATGGGACACAGGGAGGCGGATAGTCCCGGAATGGCACTATCAGAAGAAAGAATTGGGTAACCGAAAGAGGGGGTACCTCGGCGGAACCGTTCACGAAAGGAGTAGAAATAACGACGCCCAGCCTGTGGGAAGGGTGGGCGTTCTGCAAACAAAGCGCATCCAGCGTTGCATGGGCAAAGGTAGGCAGGGGCAGGGCGCCACGCAAAATTTGCTGAAAGGCAAATGACGTTTGGCTTATGGCACGAGCTAGGTTTATTGCTGTCACAACACTTACTCTATCCAGTATCAAATAGCATTTATCTACTTTCTTCCACGCTGTTATTCAGTCCTCACATTTTGTGCAACATTTTTGCTATTCAACAAGCTACACTTACCTGATAAGTGTTTTTTGACTCCGTTAAAGAATAGGTTTTTATTTATATAGGTAAGACGTGCCGGCTCTGGCTTGCTGATGCTTTTACCTGTTTTACTCCTCATTTAGTCTGTCTTCCTACCCATTCTTTCCTTTATAGTTAGTAGCATGAAAATCTTTGTTTCCCATCTCATCATCTTGCTTTGGTCATTGGTTGCCCTTACTACAAAAGCACAAGCGCAACAAGAGCCTCGCGAAGTAACGGGCACCGTACTCAACAACATGGGCCAGCCATTGGCGGGGGCCTCAGTGACAGTAGTTGGCGAAAAAAACGGAGCGGTTAGTACAAATTCTGCTGGAGGCTTCGTGATCCGGACTGCGGCCGAGAAGCCTATGATCCATGTGAGCTACGCCGGCTACGACGAAGACGAACAACAGATGCTAGGTACTGAGCCACTTACTTTCAGCCTTAACCCAATTAACAAGTACAAGAAACAGCTCAAGAAGCGTAGCAAAGCAGCGCAGAAGGCCTGGAAGCACTAAGGCCGCTACAAATTTTGCATGGTGGCTTCTCGTTCTACAACAAGTAGATAGCACGCAGCAAACCAGCGCAAGCGTTGTTTTTTGAAAAAAATGAACACCTGCGCTGGCTTTGTAAGAAGCCTTTCCTATCTTTGCAGCGGCGAATCAGTACGACCAGCTCCTGCTGAACTCCCCCAGGACCGGAAGGTAGCAAGGGTAGGTGGTTGAGCGGTGCGATATTGGTTCGCTTTTTTTTGCCCTTTCCGAAATGCCCCAAGGATAACTCCTGCCGCTTTGCCGGCAAAAGGTTAGCTTTGGGGCGTTCTTTTTTTTACTCGTTACCCAATGAAATTCTTCATCGATACCGCCAATCTCAAAGACATTCAGGAAGCCGTAGAGCTAGGTGTACTGGATGGCGTCACTACCAACCCGTCATTAATGGCCAAGGAAGGCATTAAAGGCATGGATAATATCATGGCTCACTACCAACAGATTTGCGAGCTAGTGGATGGTGATGTGTCGGCGGAAGTGATTGGTACAGAATACGAAGACATTATTCGGGAGGGTGAAATGTTTGCCGAGCTACATCCCAATATTGTCGTGAAAGTACCAATGACTCGCGACGGGGTAAAGGCCATTAAGTATTTCGCGGAAAAGGGTATCAAGACGAACTGCACGCTCATCTTTTCGGCCGGCCAGGCGCTGCTAGCTGCTAAGGCAGGAGCTACTTACGTGTCGCCGTTTGTCGGACGCCTGGATGATATCGGAGCTGATGGCCTACAGCTTATTCAGCAGATTGTTGATATTTTTAGCAACTATGGCTATGCAACGCAAGTGCTGGCGGCGTCGGTGCGTCACGTGCCTCACCTGATTCAGTGCGCCGAACTCGGAGCAGATGTTGTTACCTGTCCGCTTAGCGTCATCACGGGCTTGCTGTACCATCCACTGACTGACAAAGGACTGGCGCAGTTTCTAGCCGACCACAAGAAAGTAAATGGATAAATGGTTGGATGGCTGAATGGTTGAGTGTTTTGCCTGCTAAAATACCTTCCGCTTAGCCCTTCGATTTTCAGCCATTTAATCATCCAGCCCATGTACATCATCAAGGTAAAAGGCAAAGCCAAAATTCCGGATTACATTCAGTTGCGCGACGAAGCATTTGTGCTCATTGCTTACTTCCGGGCCGACCGGCCCTTGAAGGATTTGCATCGGTACGGGCTAGAAGGCAAAGAAGTAGAGCTAGCTAGTGTTATCAGCGGATTGGAATTTGGTAAACTGCAAAAGCTCGACGTTTAGCGTCCTATTCTTTTGCTGTTCTTTTTGACTGTGTATGCAACCTTCTGCCCCCGTTATTGAGCTTCACGACGTGTACGTGATGCAGGATGTGAATACTGTGCTGCAAAAAGTGAGTTTTTCCCTCGACAAAGGCGAGTTTGCTTATTTGGTAGGGCGAACGGGTTCGGGCAAAAGCTCGCTGCTTAAAACGCTGTACGCCGATTTGCCCCTGGGTAGCGGCGCTGCTACCGTTGTTGGGCATGGCTTGTCGAAGCTAGACATAGCTAACGTTCCGTATTTGCGGCGCAAGCTAGGTATCATCTTTCAAGACTTTCAGTTGCTCTTTGACCGAAGCGTGGCTGAGAACCTGACGTTTGTGCTCAGAGCCACTGGTTGGAAAGGTCGCGCCAGAATCCAGCAGCGCATTTCGGAAGTACTCATGCGCGTGGGCCTAGCTGGCGCCGCCGCCAAAATGCCGCACCAGCTTTCTGGTGGTGAGCAGCAGCGCGTCGTTATTGCCCGTGCCTTGCTGAACGAGCCGCTGCTGCTGCTAGCCGACGAGCCCACTGGCAATTTAGATCCTGACGTAGCCGACAGTATTATGCGGCTTTTCGTCGAAATCAATAATGCGGGTACGGCGGTGCTAATGGCTACGCATAACTACCAAATCATCAAGCAGTATCCAAAACGAGTATTACAGTGCAAGGATGGGCAATTGCTCGATTCGGCGCGGGTAGGAATAGAATTAAGTTGATACGAAGAATGGGCGGTAGCTGTACTTTTCTTAGCTTTCGCTCCAGAACAGCAGTGGGGCTATCCTGTCCGCATCATTTACAGCTACTTATTTACCTGAACCATGCCTGGTCTCTCTATCCTGATTCCGGTCTATAACCGCGACGTGAGGAAGCTAGTGCAGACATTGCAGGCGCAAGCGCAGGAGTGGGATGGGCCTGTGGAAATCATCTGCCTGGATGATGAATCAGAAGAGGATATTCGGGCGCTAAATCGTTCGCTAGCGGATCTAGCTGGTGTGCACTACGAAGAGTTAGCCCACAATATAGGCCGAGCAGCCATCCGCAACCGCTTGGCAGCGCAGGCACAGTATCCGTGGCTGCTGTTGTTGGATAACAACGTGCAGCTACCCGAAGCAGGCTTCCTCGCTAGCTACGCCGCCGCCCGCGACCAGGCGCCCGTAGTAGTCGGGGGGAGTACCTACGAGCCTTTTGCTCCCACTCAGCTGCCCTTTATACTACGTTGGTGCTACGGCCGCATGCGCGAAGCGCGGCCAGGCATCATTCGGAAAAAACACCCATATGCTAGCTTCAACCTGAAAAACGTGTTGTTGCGCGCCGATGTTCTCCGACAATATCCGTTAGATGAACGCCTAAATGGGTACGGCCACGAGGACACACGTTTCGGCTGGGATTTGGAAGCTGCCAAGATACCCGTGGCGCACATCGATAATCCGGTGCTGCACAACATGTTGGAGTCAGCCGAAGTATTTCTGCAAAAAACGCACGAGGGAGTTCGTAACCTGGCGTGGCTATACAAACATGAAGGACTAGGGTCGAAGAAAACGAAGCTAGTTCGGACCGCGTTGCTGTTGCGCCGCCTTGGCCTTGCCCAAGCTACACGGTTTGCTTTGCGTCTGCGCGAGCCGCACATGCTGCAAAACTTGCTCTCACCCACTCCCAAGCTTGGCAAATTAGATAAGCTAAAGTTGTACTGGCTGCTCAATGAGCTAGTACTTCCCACCGATAAACAAACAAAAAAGCCCTAGAGCTGCTCTAGGGCTTTTTTGTTTGCACAGAAGGGTACTAGGCGAAAGCTAGGCTAGTCTTTCTTGTCGCCTTTTACTTCCTCTTTTACGTCCTTGAAGGCACCCTTTACGGCGCCACCAACTTTCTTACCGACCTTCTCGGCGCCTTGGGCCACATTTTTGGCGGCATTGCCGACGTCTTTACCGGTATTCTTGGCCGACTGCTTTAGCTCTACGCCACCGCCTTTGGCTTTTGCTTCCGCTTTATCGCCGGTCACCAGGTCACCTACTTGCGAGCCGCGCGCTTCTGCTTTGTCGAACGATTTAAACGCAGCGTACTTGAGCTTTTCTTTCGTGATTTCCGCTTTGTCAGAACCACTCACGTTGGACTTGATCTGATCGTACTTGGTATCGAGCGCACGCCACTCAGCGTTAACGTTGCGCCAGTCGTCGATGTCGTAGCGGTCTTCGTTTTGTTTAACGCGTTGCACAAACGCTTCGTAAGTAGAACGAGCGTTGGCGGCCGTCATGGCAGCGGCCGGGGTACTCGGTTTGTAGTACTTACCTAGCTTGGCAGGAGCGCTGCTCTCCGTTGTGGTCGCAGCGGTCGTTGTAGTGCTGAGCGTGGTGGTGTCGGCACCTGCACCAGACCGAGCGCGCCACGCTTGTTCGCGGGCGTCGTAGGCAGTAGTATAGCGGGCCCGGAGCTGCTCGATTTCAGCGCGCCGGGCATCGTCGTACTTGTCAGCGTCCTGATCGATAGCAGCTACTGCCGAATCGTAATCTGCTTTGAGCTTAGTCGTTTGCTGGTCGTATTCTTCTTGGGTTTCGTTGGCTACGTCTTTGGCGCCGGCTTCGGTGTTGTCAACAAACGTTTTGAAGTTGTTGTATGCCTTGTCGGTTTCCTGGGAAGCTTCTTTTTTGTCGGCTTGTGAGCAGCTAGTCTGAGAAAGAGAAACACCGCCAACTGCCAGCACGAGCGTCAGAGCGTTAATGGTTAGAATCTTTTTTAACATGGTCGTAGCGTGTGAAAAATGCAGGACTAGGAAATAATGAAGGCTAAACCTTTGACTTCCTTAACGCAAGCTTTTGCCGCCTGGTTGCGGTTTACCTTGATTGAGGTACGTAGAGCACAGTTTCTATCTTTGGTACACATCCTCTAGCGTTGCTCTCTTGGCAATATCCTTAACTCCCCCGCTACCTATCCGAATGCTGGACCTAGCTGCGCAGCACGCGGCTGTTCAGCCCGAACTTGACGCCGCACTCCAAAGTGTTATAGCTGAAGGCGCTTATATCCAAGGAGCAGCTGTTGAGCAGTTTGCAGGAGAGCTAGGAGAGTACCTTGGAGGGGTACAGGTGGTGCCCTGCGGTAATGGTACCGATGCCTTGCAGCTGGCTCTGATGAGCCTGAACCTAGCTCCAGGCAGCGAAGTGGTGGTGCCAGCCTTCACCTACATTGCCACCGCCGAGGCTGTCGCTATTCTCGGTTTGCGCCCCGTGATGGTCGATGTCCGCCCCGATACCTTTGGCCTCGACCCAGCGGCCGTGGAAGCGGCCATCACGCCCCGCACGGGGGCCATCATCGTGGTGCACCTATTCGGGCAATGTGTTGACCTTGAGAGTTTAACAGCAATAGCTAGGAAGTATGATGTAGCCTTGCTAGAGGATAATGCCCAAGCTATTGGCGCTACTTACCGGTTTGCTGACGGCGTCGAGCGCTATGCGGGCACGGTGGGAGTGGTGGGTACCACGTCATTTTTTCCTTCCAAAAACCTAGGGGCGCTCGGCGACGGCGGCGCATTGCTTACGCGCGACGCAAGCCGGGCCACGTACCTGCGCCAGCTCGCCAACCACGGTCAAACCCGCAAATACTACCACGAGTATGTTGGCCTCAACTCCCGCCTGGATACGTTGCAGGCGGCCTTGCTGCGGGTGAAGCTGCGCTACTTAACCAGCTGGACCACTGCTCGCCAGCAGGTAGCGGCGCACTACGATGCCGTGTTACAAGACATAGCTGGCCTCCAGATTCCAGCGCGTGACCCGCGTAGCAGTCACGTTTTTCACCAATATACGCTCACGCTAACCGACGCATCGCAACGCAACTTGCTCCAGCAGCATTTGCAGCACCATGGCGTGCCAAGCGTAGTGTATTACCCGGTGCCCACGCACTTGCAGCCTGCCTATCAGTACCTAGGGTATGTGGCTGGGCAGTTTCCGGTGGCCGAACATCTGTGTACTACCGTGTTATCCTTGCCGATACATCCTACACTTACGTCAGCGCAACTTGATTACATTGCGGAAGTAGTTCGCGCATTTTTCGTGGTACCTTCCCCTTCCGCATGAGCCAGCAGCCTCCGTTCATCTCTCTCTCCAAACTCAAGCCCCTGCAAGACGCTGTGGCGGCCGCCAAGCTAGGTCTCGAAAAAGTAGCCGAGCACCCGACGCCGACTACTCCGGCTCCTACAGGCAACGTGCGCTTCGTTATCTGTGGGGTTGGGCACATTGGGCGCCGCCATGCTACGCTGGTTTCCCGCCAGGCGGGTGCTCAGTTGGTTGCGTTGGTCGATACGCGCACGGAGCTGAAAACGGCACTGGAAGCTGAATATGGGGTGCCATTTTTCTTCTCGCTCGATGACTACTTGGCATATGGCCCCGCGGCCGACGTGCTTACCGTAGCGACTCCCAACTACTTGCATGCTCCTCAGGCAATTGCGGGCTTACAGCATGGGTTGCACGTAGTCGTAGAAAAGCCCATTGCCCTGCGTACTGCTGATGCCCAAGCAATTGTAGCCGCCGCCGAACAAGCGGGGCGCTGCGCCTTTGGCGTGATGCAAAACCGGTATTCGCCACCGGCCGCTTGGCTCAAGCAGGTTTACGAGGAGGGCAGGCTAGGGCAGATCTATCTGGTGCAGATAAATTGCTTTTGGAATCGGGATTCCCGCTACTACCAACACAGCAACTGGAAGGGGAGCCTAGCGCAGGATGGGGGCACGCTGTTCACCCAGTTCAGTCACTTCGTTGATTTGCTGTACTGGGTTTTCGGCGACATCACCAATATTACGGCCCGTTTTCGCGACTTCAACCACCAGAGCGTCACCGAGTTCGAGGATAGTGGCCTCGTTACCTTCGACTTGGTGCGCGGCGGCAGCGGCACTTTGCAGTACAGCACTGCCGTGTGGGACCGAAACCTAGAAAGCAGTCTTACGGTCGTGGCCGAGCACGGCAGCCTGCGCATCGGGGGACAGTACATGGACCGCGTAGAGTACTGCCACCTGCGCGACTACACCTTGCCGGAGCTAGCTCCCACGAACCCGGCCAACGACTACGGCTCCTACCAAGGCAGCGCGGCCAATCATGTGCAGGTAATTGAAAACGTGGTGAATACAGTGCAGGAGCGATGCTCGGCTACCACCAACGCGCTAGAAGGGCTGAAAGTGGTAGAACTCATTGAGCGGATTTACGAGCTGAAAACCAGCTAACCTAGGCAGACTACCGCCATTATCTTCTGCCTTATGACTCCTTACGAACAGCAAGCCACGGAAGAACTGCACACCTGGCAGCGCAAGATGCAGCAACGGCCCTCGATACTAGACCGGGTGGCGCGGCGGGTGCAGGCGCGCCTCAATGCCTTGCTGCCCGAGAAAGTACATGCGGCTATCACCACGGCCATCAAGCAGATGGTGCGCGGCGTGCTGTTTGGGTCTATGCACACGACGCGCAAGCCGCTGGTTCTAGCCAGCTTGGAAGAACGCGAGGTGGCCGTGCGCTCGTATGTACGCGACTACCGTACCATGGCCGCCGCGGAAGGAGCCGTGACGGGCGCCGGCGGCTTTCTGTTCGGCCTAGCTGATTTCCCGTTGCTGCTTGGCCTGAAGTTGAAGTTGCTGTTCGATGTGGCCGCGCTTTACGGCTACGATGTAAAAGATTATACCGAGCGCCTCTATCTGCTGCACGTGTTTCAGCTCGCCTTCAGCAGCCAGCACACGCGCAACGATGTGTACCGGCAGCTGGCCGATTGGGAAGCATACCGCCACACCTTGCCCGCCGATGTGCACGAGTTCGACTGGCGCACCTTCCAGCAAGAGTACCGCGACTACATCGACCTAGCGAAGCTGGCTCAACTGGTACCCATAATTGGTGCCGCTGTGGGGGCCGTAGCGAACTACCGGCTTATCGAGCAACTAGGTAGCACCGCTATGAATTGTTACCGTATGCGGTTGCAGCAAGCCTCGCCTCAGCAGCTGTTAGCTGCTGAGGCCTAGGATGAAAACCTAGGTGCGCTCTTCAGTCCTCCGTTGGGATAAAGCGTAGTAGGCAGTAGTTTCGCCAAAAACTGAAAAAAATTCTGCCTAACAACTGCGGGTACTTCGTGGTTGCTGGCTACTCCATCTCATCCGGCTGGCCGTAAAAAGTACACGCGCCGCCTAGCTAGGCTTGCTGATGACTTATTTGTTACCCTAACTATGTTGAAAAAATCACTCGACTTGCTCCAGCAGGAGGCAGCCGAAACCGGTAAGAATACCTTAAAGCGCAGTCTTGGAGGCTTTAACCTAATTGCCATCGGAATTGGCGTAATCATCGGTGCAGGGCTGTTCTCGCTGACGGGCATTGCGGCGGCCAACCACGCCGGCCCGGCCGTGACGCTGTCGTTTGTGGTGGCGGCGGTAGGCTGCGCCTTCTCGGCGCTATGCTACGCCGAGTTTGCCTCCATGGTACCGGTGGCCGGTTCGGCGTACACCTACGCGTATGCTACCCTAGGTGAGCTGTTTGCCTGGATTATCGGGTGGGATTTGGTGCTCGAATACTCCGTTGGTGCCGCTACAGTGGCCATCAGCTGGTCACAGTACCTGGTGCGCTTTCTGAGCAAGTACGACCTGCACATTCCGCCGCAGCTAGTGGCTTCGCCTTTCGAGACGCTTACGTTGGCGAGCGGCGCCCAGGTCACGGGGTTTGTGAATTTACCCGCTATTTTAATTGTGCTGGCCATCACGGCCATCATTATCCGTGGCACGCAAGGTTCCGCTGTTTTCAACGCCATTGTGGTGGCGTTGAAGGTGTTAGTGGTGCTGGTGTTTATTGCCCTAGGTTGGAAATACATCGACCCAGCCAATTACCATCCCTACATTCCAACTAATACGGGCACGTTTGGGGAGTTTGGCTGGAGCGGTATTCTGCGCGGTGCAGGGGTGGTATTCTTCGTGTTTATTGGTTTCGATATTGTGGCCACCATGGCGCAGGAAACCAAGAATCCGCAGCGCAACATGCCCATCGGCATTATTGGGTCGCTGCTAGTGTGTACGGTGCTGTTTGTGCTGTTCGGCTATGTAATGACGGGGCTAGCCAACTACACCGAGTTCAAAAACAGCGCGGCGCCCGTAGCCATTGCCATCGAAAAAACGCCCTACAGCTGGCTTAGCTCCACGATTATCATGGCCATTCTGATTGGCTATACATCAGTGATTCTGGTCGATTTGCTGGGGCAAAGCCGCGTGTTCTTCACCATGTCGCGCGACGGGTTGCTGCCGGGCGTGTTCTCGCAGTTGCACCCGCGATTCCAGACGCCGCATAAGTCAAATCTGCTACTGGGTGTGTTTATCAGCTTGTTCGCAGGCCTCGTACCGATTAGCGTGGTAGGCGAAATGACGAGCATCGGTACGTTGCTAGCTTTCGTGATGGTGTGTATCGGCATCCTCATTCTGCGCAAGCGCGAACCAAATACGCCGCGGCCGTTCCGCACGCCGTGGGTGCCGGTGGTGCCTATCCTCGGTATTCTCACCTGCCTAGTGATGATGGTGTCGTTGCCAAAAGATACCTGGATCCGCTTGTTTGTGTGGCTGGCTATTGGCCTAGTAATTTATTTCGCCTACGGCAAAAAGCACAGCAAGCTAGGTTTGGGAAAGCAAGCTGATGCTTCCATAGAGCCGCAGGGCACGCAGGTGCAGTAGCTGAGCACGTGCGCGTACGCTTGTTCTGCGCAGCTAGGTTTGTCATCAAAAGGTCCAAACGACTAGATTATAAACTTAGCTGCGCAGAACAAGCGTATGAAAGCTGTTGCCATTCAGGTAGTTTTAGAGCCTGTAGTTTCTACTCCTACTACTTGTTTGCAACTGATGGAACAACCTGTACTCGCGCCTGAAGAACAAGAGCAAGAAACCCCACCTGCCGCTTACCCAACCGTAGCAGAAAGCTGGGGCGCTGTAGGTTGGTTTTTCCTGATGTCCATCGTGGCGGGCATCTTGGTCGTACCGTTCCTTTTGCATGACTTGCCAACGCGTCGTATGATCACGCTCGTAGTAGTCAGCGAGTTGTCGAAAGTGCTTGCGCTTGTTTTTCTGCTTTGGAAGGTGCCCGCAGTGCGACGTGTTCGGTTGCGCCTGCTGGCTTCCCGCGAGTTGCCAATCGTGTACGTGCTGCTGCCAGTGCGGGTGCTAGCGCAACTGGTGTTGCGGACGTTGGTCGTCTTTCTGCCCTTACCCGACTAGACGAACAAAACTCTAACCGAGTTGCACCAATGGCCGGTGCTTTCCTTTGTGGTGGTCTGCATTTCGGCCCCAATCTTAGAAGAATTGTTTTTCCGGGGTTTGCTGCTGTCGGGGTTGCTGAAAAACTATAGTCCTCGCAAAGCCATCATCCAGTCTAGCTTGCTGTTCGGCATAATCCACTTGTATCCCATGCAAGCTGTATCAGCCATGGTGATGGGGTTGTTTTTAGGATGGCTGTATTATCGGACCCAGTCACTGAGTGCGTGCATCGTTGCGCATGCCTTGAACAACACAGTTGCCTGGGTCTTAATGCAGCAAACTGCCAATCAAGGAAGCGAAAGTAGAAAGGAAATGCTTCAGCAACTGCCTGCGCCATTGCAACTGACGTTGTTGATGCTCGCTGCGACTGTGCTTTTTGTTGTTGCGTACCGACGGATACAACAGGCGACTGAATCTGCAGGTGGAGTGGAGTCAGTGTTATGATTGCTAAATGATTACAAGACAAGTATAAGGTTAGCTGTTGCCAGGGTTCTTACATGCTCATCCTTCTGTTACCCAAAAGCAGGGTGTGTGAGATTTCCCATTCGTGGGTTCTAACGACGACTACTTGTTACGAAAACCTAGCTTACCAGCTAGCTTTTGCACTAGGCCATTCACCTCTGGCACGGCCCGCGTGAGCAGCAGCAGCACACCATATACCGCCGTCAGTACCACCGAGCGAACAAGCATGGTAATAAGCAGTGAATGGACCAATGGCACCAGCCACGCGGCCAGCGCGGCAGCAGCGGCAATGCCAAGCACCAGCGGAATGCGCCAGGTGAACGGCTGGAGGCGGTAGCTATACCACACAAACCACGTCCGGGCCAGGTTGATACTTACCTGCGCAATGACGGCTGCCACGGCTGCGCCGCTGATACCTAGCTTTGGGATGAGCCACCAGTTTAGGGCGACGGTCAAGACGGATAAGGAAGAGTTGAAAATAAGATCGTAGCGGTAGCGCGGGGAAGTGACAACGATGAGGCCGTTCACGCCCGTAATGCCGTCGAAAAGACGGCTGCCCAGCAGCAGCAGTACTACCAAGGTGCCCTCGGCATAGCGCGTTTTCATCAGCGAATAGATGAAATCGATGTTCAGGCCGATACCCAAGGCTAGGTAACAGCCAATTGCCGTGTTGAGCAAGGTGGTACGCCGATAAAAGTCGGCCATGCGGGGCATGTCCTGTTGCTTCCAGTAGTCGGCCAAAAGGGGGAACGCAATCTTGTTGAGTGAACGAGCCGGAATAGCCAGCGCCGAACTGATGTTAGCCGCCACTCCGTAAATGCCCGCGGCGGCTATGTTTACCTGAGCGCCCACCATCAACGTGTCAACAAACATGATAATGCTGCCGGAGAGGCTGCCCAGCAGCGTAAAACCGCCCACACTCAGCATTTCGCGCAAAGACTTGATGCGCAACGCAGCACGTGTTGGGCGTAGGTGCAACTCCTTGATATAAAGTGAGTAGCCGGTTAACAGCAGGGAAATAGTGCCATTGACGCCCACGTACCAAAGCACATAGCCACTAAACGGGAATGCACCCCGCGCATAGAGCAAGGCGCCCACCACGATGAGTAAGCGTTGCACCACATCCTGAATAAAAGAGGAAACGGCCGTGTGATACAGGCCTTTCAAGTAGGCATCCTGCAACGAGAACAACAGGATAAACAGCGCCAGCACGGCTCCCCAAGCGTAGTAAGGTTGGAGCAGCGCCGCATCGTCGGCGTACCAATGCAGCATGAGCGGCTCGCCCGCAAAGTAGAGCACCGTCACGACTATAAAACCTAGCAGCGGCACGCCAAGCAGCAGCGGCAGAAAACCATGGTGGCCAGCTTCGCGATTTCGGAAATACGGGAAAAACCGGATGCCAACACTGGCAAACCCGAAAGCGGCTATCTGAGCGTAAAGTGTGGCAATCGTGCTCAGCGTGGCCGTGAGGCCTAGCTGCTGCGGCTCCAGAAAATTCGGCAGCACCAGGGCCGTATTCACGAAACCTAGCCCCAGGCCGATGTAGGAGATAATAGTATTACGCAGCCCCTGCCGCTGAACGATACCCAAAAGAGTGACTGAGTGATTGAGTGACTGAGTGATTATGCCAGAGTGCATGCGGAGGCTCGTCTGGCTTAGCCTACTAGGCCGCTTGCCTGCAAGGCTAACTGTTGCCGTTCGCAACGACTACGCACAATGCTTTGCTGGACTTAGTCGGATGGGCTAGGTTGCAGAATTTCCACTACTTCCGTGCCCGTCACGAATGTCGCGCCCCGACCACAAAGATACTCCATGAGTTCCCGAAACTGCTGCGGACCATTGTGGGTGTTAGCTGGGTCGAAGTTCTCGTTGTGCCATAGCACCGTGCACACGCCGCCAAACCGCTCGATTTCCTGGAACATGGGCGTGAGAGCGGGCAGAATTTCATCCGGAGTTAGCTGCAAGTAGTTTGGATGGTGAAGTGTTGCGTCCATTACATTGAGCGGGATTTCGAGGAAGCTAGCAGCGGTACCATTAGGGAAAAGAAATGGCTGAAAAGGCAGACAGTAGGAGTTCCGAAAACCGAAGTGTTCAGCGAAACCTAGGGTGGAATCGTGCGTGAAGTTGTAGATGTGTAATAACGTGGTGGTAATGCGCGGCTCCCAGCTTAGATAATGGAAGCGTATGCCGCTGCAAGGCACCGGAATTTTAAGCCAATCTTCCTTCAGACGGCCGGCGTGTACAGCAGTACCTAGGCTCGCGTGTAACCCAACCTCAGATTTGTCGACCGCCGCTTGCGGCCATATTTTACGCAGCTTATAATCGGCATTCGGCGTACCGTTAGCGCTGCGCCGATGCTCTGGCAGAAAAAAGAACGTGCTCTTCGCGCCATAGCTAGCTACCATCTGCTGCACCTCGGCCAGGTTATCCCAGGCGTCGCGCTGGGTTAAGTGCTGCCACAGTCGTTGTCCGAAATTCCGCCAATCATAGCGGAGCAACGCGGCTTTGGCGGGCGCCTTCCAAGCACTGAATAGATTGTCAACGTCGTGCGTGATGAAAGCCGCAAATGGGGCATCAGCAGCCCATCTAAGCGGCTTCAGGCCTTGGCTAGTGACATGCTCAACAGCTGCTCGGAGAATATCGAAGTAGTAGTTCACGATAGGTACCGCCACAAAGCCATAGCGGTGCTGCACGCTGGCGCTGAACGGGAAACGGCCGTGCCGGTCACGCTCCTCGCAAAAGTATTCTTGCCAGCCACTAAGCAGGTAAAATGCCGCCGAAATCAGATCCGCGTGGATAATCGCACGGCCATCGGGGCGGAGCTCAAGTAGGGGCTTATCTGAAGCTAGGTCGAAGAAGAAAGGCAGCTGTCGACCTTGCCACTCACGCCAGTTAGGCGCCGACGGATAAGGTAGTTGCCGCTCGAAAAAGTCACCGGCGCCATCCGCTACTTCTACTTGCGGTTGTTGCCCGGCGTAGCCAATGGAAATCGTAGCCGCACCCGCATAGGCTTGCTGAAAATGGTGCAACACATACGCTAGCCGCATTTCAGCGGAAACAGCAGTAGCAGAAATCTTGGGCAGAATAGGAGCCATGTTGGCGAATATAGTAGGCACCAATCCAATTAGGCTGTCCTTTCGATCAGCGGGAGAAATCTCATGTGCTGATGTTGTGATAGTAAACCCTACCACTTGTGATTAGCACTGCATGCGAGATTTCTCCCGTTGGTCGAAAGGACGTTCTTTTTACGGTTGTGCCCTACTGAGAGTGGCTGTGAGCCCTAGCTGGCAGCCACTCGCGCAACATGCGCAACGCCCGCTCTTGGCTGTGGCCTTCATCGGGAGTACCTAGGGTGGCGTTGTAGTAAGCCGCGCGCCGGAATAGATCGGTGGGCTTTTGCACCTGGTAGCGTCGTAGCGAAGCGGTTACTTCTTGCAGCGAGTCAGCTCGCTGGATCAGCCCGTGCGCAACGTAGCCGTAGTAATCATCCGTGCCCGTGTGCGTATTGAAGCGGTAGTAAATACTGGCTACGTTCAGCAAGGTCGCTTCCAGGTGCGTCGATGTATCGGCGGCAATCAGCGCGTCTTGTTGCAGCAGAAACTCAAACACGTTCTGCGCGCGGGCGTTGGAAAACTGTAGGCCAGGATGCCGCTGGAGCAGAAATGAAAAGTCGCGCGGGTCGCCGGGGTGGGCGCGGAACGTGACGGTAAGCGCCGGAAATTCCTGGTGCAGATGTCTTGCCAGCTCCGCCAACGCCGCCGAATCGTCGAGGATATTGGCGGCAATACCTAGGTGCTGCACCGTTGGGTTGAGGTTACGCTGCTTCAGAAAGGTATCGGCTTTTGGCATGCCCACAAGTTCTACGCGGCCAGCCACCGGGCCACACTGCTGGTACTTGTCCAGCGCATCCTGCCCTTCAAGCAAACTCAGGTCGAAACCTAGGGGCGGAAAGTGGGTGCTCACGCTGGCGTGCTGCACGTAAGCGGTGGGTACGCCGCAGCGACGGGCCGCTAGCAACAGTGCCCGGGCATCGTCGTTGTGGTCGTTGGCGAAGATGATAGCCCTAGGTCGGTACTGGCGGAGTGCCCGGCAGTATACTTCATAGTAGCCGATGGCGTTGAAAATCAGATCAAAGAAACGCCAAGCTCGATGACCTTCCCGGCGAAGCAACCCGGCTATGACAAATGGGAACTGCCAATAGTAGAGCAGCTTACGCCGCAGCGAAAGCCGGTTGACCTGCTTGTTGTAGCGTCCAATTTGTTTGCTTTGCCCAGCTACGACAACACTACCCGGCAAGCCTTCTTGTACAAAGTGCAGCGCCTCGTAGTTATTCTGGCTCACCACATACAGCCACACCGCGCCACCTAGGTTATCCGCGTTGCGAATCGGCTGAAACACGTTGCCAACCAGCCGTAAACCCGCGTAGCCCAGCACCTTCAGCAGCCGCCGCGCCGCGCTAGCCGGTGAAATAGCGGTCAGGCTACGCGGCGGCAGCGAAGCAAACAGATCCGAGAACCGTAGTTGTAAAATGTCGCGGGTGCGGCTTACCAGATCCGCCAAATACGACATGACGCCTACAGCATCTCCCAAGTGAGCGGCGTGCCGGCGCGCAAATCTTGGCGGGCCGGCTTACCGAGCAGCGGCTCGTAATAACGCGGCGGCAACCCTAGACCGGGGCGTACTACCCGAATGTTCTCCGACGTGAAAGGCTCCCCAGCTCGAATATCCTGAGCTACATAGATGGAGCGCTTGTACAGGCGGCTCTTTTCTTCGGCCCGCTGCACGCCATATTGAATCTGACCAAGCGCCTGCCAGGCCCGCTCCGTTTCGGTGACCAGGGCGGCAACTTCTTCGGGTTCAAGCGAGAAAGCCGAATCGACGCCGCCATCGGCGCGGCGCAAGGTGACGTGTTTTTCAATCACGCAAGCACCTAGGGCCACGGCGGCTACGGCTGCGCCCACGCCCATCGTATGATCGGAGAGGCCGACGGGCGACTCGGGGAAAAGCTGCGCAAAGTGCGGAATGGTCCGCAGGTTGGTGTTCTGAGGCGTGGCGGGGTAGGTGCTGGTGCATTTGAGCAGCACTAGGTCCTTACATCCGGCTTCGCGCAGTACGGCCACGGCTTCGGCAACCTCAGCTAGGGTGCTGGCGCCGGTGCTCATAATCACGGGTTTGCCGGTCGCGGCTACCCGGCGTAGCAGCGGCCAGTCGGTGTTTTCGAAAGAGGCAATCTTATAAGCGGGCACGTCGAGCGTCTCTAGAAAATCGACAGCCGACTCGTCGAAGGGCGAGCTGAAAGCAAGCATGCCGTGACTCTTAGCCCGCTCAAACAACGGCTGGTGCCAATCCCAAGGCGTGTAGGCTTCTTGGTAGAGCTCGTGCAACTCGCGGCCATACCAAAGGGAGTTGGGGTCGTCGATGCGGAAAGCACCGGGCAGCGTCATAGTATCTGCGGTGTAGGTCTGGAGCTTAATGGCGTGGGCGCCGGCTGCTGCCACGGCATCGACGATGGCGAGGCCGCGCTCTAGGTCTTGGTTATGATTGCCGCTGAGTTCCGCAATGATAAACGGCGGCTGGTCGGGACCGATAAGACGGGAGCCGATAGAAAAGGTAGACATGCTGCAAAGTAACGAACAGCCCACAAACAGCAGGCGTCGCCAGCTTGTTCAATAGTAGTGCTCCTCTTCGGTAGCACCTAGGTCGACAGGCTCCGGGGCTAGCTCCCCAATGCTATTGACTTGCTGGCGAAGCAGCAGTTGCTCTTCCGCAACTGCCACCCGCTTGATAATGGCAATAGTCAGCAGAATGAACACCACCACAAATAAGCTATGAATAGCATCGCCGATGGCGGCATTTTCTAGCTGTTGCGCGGTTTTATCCTGGTCGCTCAAGCTATTCGATACCCGACTCATGATGCTCATAACCAAAAAGCTAGCCCACCACCAGCCAAGCAGCGGACGCGGCGGCTCCGTCCCATACGCCAGCCGGTGTGTATCATCCCATATCTCCCGCATGATGGAGTAAGGGCGAAATAGATTCAGAATTGGGACAAACCAGGCCCCGATAGCCCAGCCATTGGAGTGTTCCGTGCGGCAGCCAGCACGCTGTAAATTGGCGTAAGCCCTTCGAAACCAACTAAAAAAGTAAATGACGGCCGCCAGGGTCACCCCTAGTAGGGCAAGTGCTGTAGCAAGCGTTAACCAGCTAAGTACTTCATTTTCATTGACTGCTTTTCCCGGCAAAAGCAGAAAATTAGATGTTGAAAAGAGAAGAAGAATCGGAATCAAAAGCCACAATAGCAGAACCGTATGCTGAGCCCGCTCAGCATTGTTTTGAAGAGTAGGAATAGACATTTAAGTAGTATAGAATAAAGCTCTAAAAATAGGATAAATACCAGAAGATAGCCAGTAGAAAGTGCGACTGTTAGCGTTGGCCGTCTCGGAAAAAGATAACTCTTGAAAGCCCGCCCGCTCAAATGCCCGGATGGAAGCTAGGTTCGTCGCCTGCACATGCCCTACGACCTGTCGTACTGCCGGAAATTGCTGCAAGAGCTGCCACGTACCGGCTGCCAAAAGCCCCGCAGCTAGCCCTTTGCCCCGATAGTTGGCCCCAAGTAAGTAGCTCAGCGTCGCCTCGGTATTCTCTACACTAAACCGGATGAGGCCGGCGGCTTGACGGGTGGTCGAATCTTCGGCAATTAATAAAATCGAGTTAGGATCATTTAAGCGGTTCTGAAACCACTGCTCGTGCTCAGCCAGACTGATCGGATTAGGATTAAAGGAATGTTGCCGGACGGCTGGCTCATTGGCCCACTCAAAAAGCTGCTCGGAATCGGCGGGCGCGACGGGGCGCAACTGTAAAGAAAAGCTAGGTAGCACCAGCGCCGCAAATTCTTGACGCAGCCGCTGGGGCGCTTGGCCATCGAAGTAGTGCTGCTGGGCCTGGCGGAGCTGCAAGCTGATGCGGTCAGCTTCTGGGGAGGTCAGCACGTTGGAGGCGCTGGCGTAGGGGAGGGCTAGGCCGGCTAAGCGCAGGAATAAATCTAGGTCGTGCTGGTTAGCGGCCGTAGGAAGCAGGAACAGCAAGCCACCACCTGCCGCGCAGTATTCGTAGCTGATGGTACTAGGTGAGCACACGGCGGCGCCGCAAGTTTGCATGAGTTGGCACAGTTCCGCCGCAGGCAAGTTGCGGTGCAGCGTAAGCCGCGCCTGATCCTGCGCCCAGGTTTGCAAGCCTTCCCAACCCGCATAGGCACTCCCGACAACGGCATGCACATGCTCCGTAGCAGGTAGTTGCAGCAGCGCGGCGGTTACTTGCTGCGTCTGGTGCGTGGGGTCGGCGCCACCTAGGCAGACCAGTATGGTAGTCGCCAGAGCGGAGCTAGGCACGGGGTGTACAACTTCGCGGAATGCAGTGCGCAAGGGGGCATACGCCGGCCCCGCCAGTAGGCGCGCGCCCGGCGTACGTAGGTCGTACCGTTCCTGCGTAACACCGCCAGCCGGATTCAGAACTAGGTCAGCTACGAAAGGAAAAGCGTGCAAATCATCTAGGCAAACTAGCCGGGCCACTGCCGGGCGCACGGCTTCTTGATAGTTGAGCTCAAAGCCGTAACCATCCAGTACGAGCACATCCGTGGGGCGTAGCACATGCTGCCGGAGCCAAGCAGGTTCACCGGCGGCCGGCTGAGGCGCCATCTCCACTACTTCCTCACACACGGCCCGCAACTGCGCCAGCACTTCAGGGCTAGGTTCCTGAATAGCAAATACACACGCAAACTGCTCCCGCAGAATCTCCGCCAGCGCCAGCAGCCGCATGACGTGACCTAGGCCGATGCGGGGGTTGCCATCGGCCCGAAAGATGAGGCGCGTGCGTTCTGCCATGGTTATAGTTTTTTTTGTTCTACGTGCTGGTTTATCGCTACTAGCTCCGGGTGCACATCCAGCAACGCAATGAGCTCATCTCCTGATAGCTCGGCAGCGCCGAAGTCTTCAATCAGGGTGCGGATGAGGGTAAAATCATCGGCGGTATCCACCGTGAGCCGGTACTGGCTACGATCGGGAGTACGCGTAATGTGCTGAAAACGGACCCGACCCGAGCGGTTTTGGTGAATGTAAGGCGTCACGTGTTCCCGGTCGCTGGGCAGCTTGGCGTGCGAAAAGGCTTCATCCAGCAGCTCCCGGGAGAAGACCTCAAAATCGAATCCGCGTGGAAAGGTGCGCTCCAGCGCGTTGGATAGATACAGGCGCGGATCGGCTTGGCGCAGGTAGGTGCGTACTCCTTCAGCAATGAGCTGCCCATCCAGCAGCGGGCAATCGGACGTGACGCGTACAATAAGATCTAGCTCATGCTCGGCCGCGCACTGGTGGTAGCGGGCCAGCACGTCGTGCTCGTCGCCACGCGTGCATGGCAAGTACGTCGCGGCGGCGAAATCCGCCAATGGGTTGTCGGTGGCGTTACTGGTAATAGCTAGGTACAAGGGCAGCTCACTTTGCTGCAAACGAGCTAGGTGGTAGTGGAGCAGCGGCTGGCCCGCGACAGGCAGCAACACCTTGCCAGGCAGGCGCGTGCTGGTCATGCGGGCTTGGGAAATAACGCCAATGCGTGGGGAAGAGGAGAACACAGACTACTATTGATTAAGAAGCTCTCGGATGCAGGCAATGACGTACGCCTGCTCTTCATCGGTGAGCGACGGAAACATAGGAATGCTCAAGCAATGCGCATAGTAAGCCTCGGCATGCGGAAAATCGCCGTTTTTCCACCCTAGCTCCTGATAATACGGCATGGTGTGCACCGGAATGTAGTGTACTTGGGTAAAAATCTGCCGTTCGCGCAAGGCGTCGTAAAGGGCCTTGCGGTCTGCCACCTGAATCACGTAGAGGTGATACGCGTGACCGGGCGCTCCGGCGAGAGGCTGCACACCGGACATGTCGGCAAAGGCAGCATCGTAGCGCGCCGCAATAGCCCGTCGACGAGCTAGGCCCTCGTCGGCGCGGCGTAGCTGGCTGATACCGAGGGCCGTGAGCATATCTGGCAGGCGATAGTTGTAGCCTAGCTCCTGCATTTCGTAGTACCAGCCGCCGTCGTTTTTGTGCAGCTTCGCGGGGTCTTTGGTGATGCCGTGGGTACGTAGCAGCAGCAGCTTTTCGTACAGATCCTCGCGGTTCGTCGTTATCATGCCGCCTTCACCGGTAGCAATGTGTTTTACCGGATGGAAGGAGAAAATGGATAAGTCGGCAAATTTTCCGTTGCCGCACCATTGCTCCGCGCCCTGGCTATCGGTGAAAAAACCGCCCGGTGAGTGCGCCGCGTCTTCGATCAGCCACAGGCCAAACTCGTCGCAGAGCTGACGGGCTTCTTCCAGATCAACCGCCAAGCCAGCAAAATCAACTGGGATAAACCCATGGAAGTAGCCTTGCGGGTGACTCTCTAGTAAGCTCCTAACTTGTTGTAGATCAATCAGCGCCGTGACGGGGTCGATGTCGACGAAGTAAACCTCGCCGCCGCAGTAGCGCACGCAGTTGGCGGAAGCGGCAAATGTGATGGGCGTCGTAATTACGCGTTGGCCCGGCTGCACGCCCAGGGCTAGGGCCGCTAAGTGCAGCGCCGCAGTGCCGTTGCTGACGGCTACGGCGTATTTCACACCTATATAGTCAGCAAATTTCTGCTCGAACTCCACCACTTTTGGCCCCTGCGTTAGGAAGTCAGATTGAAGCGCTTCGATTACGGCTTGCACGTCGTCGGGCGTGATGTGCTGGCGACCGTAGGGGATGGGACGGGTAGGGCGGAAGGTAGAAACAGCAGGAGTCATAGCAGGCCAAAGATAGGTAAGCGGTGGGCTATACCGTAAACAACTTGCGGCCGTCCTAAGCTAAGGATGTATTAAAAAAGGCTATCGACCTAGGTTTTGAGAGCCGGAATGGATTTCCGCACTCCGATTTACAAGCAAAAGGCTGCCTTCTTCGCAGAAAGCAGCCTTTTCTATAGCTAAGTTAGAGAGGAGCTACGCCACAAACGCGGGGTCTACATGCTCCCGGATTTCCTCGCGGATCTGCTCAGCGTTGAGCCATTCGCTGTTGTTTGCCGAGTCGTAGTGGAAGCCAGCGGGCACGCGCTTGCCATTGAAATGCCCGATGAACTTATCGACATCCCATTGCGGCGTAAAGGGCAGAATTACGTAGTATTTATCTAGCTCCACGGTGCTTAGCGCGTCGGTTTCGGTGATCATCTCCTCGTGCAACTTCTCGCCGGGGCGAATACCAACAATTTCTTGGCGACAGCCAGGAGCAATTGCCTGGGCCACTTCCGTGATTTTGTAGCTAGGTATTTTGGGCACGAAGATTTCGCCGCCCCAGGCATTCTCCAGCGCGTATAGCACCAAGTCGACGCCGCCTTCGAGCGAGATGTTGAAGCGCGTCATGTCGGGGTGGGTGATGGGCAATACGCCTGTGTGCCGACGCTGCATGAAAAAGGGCACGACCGAGCCGCGGGAGCCGATTACGTTGCCATACCGCACTACTGAGAAGCGCAGATTACGGGCGCCTTTCATGTTGTTGGCGGCTACGAAAAGCTTATCCGAGCAGAGCTTGGTTGCGCCGTATAGGTTGATAGGCGCGGCGGCCTTATCGGTGCTTAGCGCTACCACGTCTTGCACGCCGCAGTCGAGGGCCGCGTTAATCACGTTTTCGGCGCCGAAGATGTTCGTTTTGATGCACTCCATCGGATTGTACTCGGCCGCGGGCACTTGCTTCAGAGCGGCAGCGTGCACAATCACATCAATGCCTTCGCAGGCCCGCTTCAGCCGCTCCCCATCGCGAATGTCGCCAATGAAGTAGCGAATAGCGGGGTAGTTGCTGTGCGGAAACACTTGCGACATTTCGAATTGCTTAAGCTCGTCGCGCGAGTACACCACCAAGCGTTTTACCTGCGGATACTTCTCAAACACCGTTTGCACGAACTTCTTGCCGAACGAGCCGGTGCCACCGGTTACCAGAATAGATTTATGATTGAGGTCGAGGGCCATAGAAAAGAGAAAGGCTAGCAGGTGCCAGCTAGGATAAGGACGGCAAAAATAGGCATTCCGAACCGAGGTTACGTACTTTTGTAGTTGCCGCGCAAACCGAAGGAAGGCGTTAGCCAAGCTCCGGCTCCGCGCATCGCTGAACATTTGCCGTCTGATTTGTTTCAACGATTGATTACTGCTCAACGCCACGCGCAGCCGGAGCTTGGCTAATGCCCTCCTTCGGTTCGCGCTACTACCCAATATGCCCGAACCAGTCAAAGTTGTTATTTGGGACCTCGACGATACCTTTTGGCGCGGCACGCTGTCGGAGGGGGCCGTGGAAGCGTTGGAAGAGAACCTAGCGTTGGTGCGCGACACGGCTGCCCGTGGCATCGTGCATACCATCGTCAGCAAAAATGACTTTGCCGCCGCCGAAGCCAAGTTAACGGAGCTAGGTATCCGCGACTTATTCGTGTTTCCGCAGATTAGCTGGCAACCCAAAGGCCCTATTATCAAGAACTTGTTGGAGAAAATGCAGCTGCGGGCGCCCAACGCGCTATTCTTGGATGATAACCCTATAAACCGGGCCGAGGCGCAGTTCTACAACCCTGCGCTGCAAATAGCTGACCCCGCCGACTTGCCCCAACTGGCGCCGCTCCTGCGTGCTAGTGGTAAGCCTGACCCTAGCTTTTCGCGCCTGGAGCAGTACAAGCTGCTCGAACGACAGCAGCAGGCGCGCGCCACCTACCAAGACAACCTAGCTTTTTTGCGCGACTCCAACGTGCGCATTCAGTTCCGCGAAGGCGCCGCCGTGCTGCCTGACCTAGGTCGGATTGAGGAGCTTATCAACCGCTCCAACCAACTGAACTTCACCAAGCAGCGCGTGACGAAAGACGAGCTGCAGGCTAGCTTCGCAGACGCGAACCGGCGCTGGGGCACCGTGCGCGTACACGACCGTTTCGGCGACTACGGCTTGGTGGGGGTGTACTGCCTGAACCTGACAGACAACCGCTTAGAGCAGCTGGTGTTCTCCTGTCGCATTCTGCACCTAGGAGTTGAGCAGTTTACGTACGCTTGGCTAGGTTTCCCCCAACTCGAAGTACAAGGGGAAGTAGCAACAGAACTAAACCAAACCGAGCAACCCAACTGGATTACGGTGGTTACGGCGGAAACCGTTGTTGCTGAAATCAACTCGGCGCCTGTGGCAACCAGCCAATCTGGCTCGCATTTGCGTGTGCTCCTCAAAGGCGGCTGCGACCTAGGCCAGTTGACACCCTTTCTGCAAGCCTTTCAACTAGATGTGCAGGAAGAGTTTAACTACGTCAATGAGAACCAGATACCCGTTCACGTAGAGCATACTGCGCTGTTGCGGCTAAGTCGGGAGCTTGCGGTAGCGGAGCAGCAACGTCTGGCCCATAGTCTGCCTTTCCTCGGCGAAGAGGCCTTTCAAACTAAGCTCTGGAGCACGGACTTTGATGCGTTGGTCTACAGTCCGCTGATGGACTACACGCAGGAGCTGTACCAGGAGAAAAGCACCGGGATAAGCGTGCCGTTTGGTGGTTACCAAGATCTTACGAAGGTTGACCCTGCCGCGCAAGTTGCTAAATATGCCCAACGTAGGTTCCGGGGCATGGACGAAGCATTCTTGCGTCGTTTTAGGGAGGAGTTCCACTGCGTTGGCCAGATTACACCTGCCGAGTTTAAAGCAAACCTGCATTGGCTTCGCGCCCAAGTACCCGCCGCCGTACCTATTTTCCTACTCAACGGCGCCGAAATTGAGGTGCCCACCTCTAATGAAACCGGGGCCAAGCAGCGCCACATCCTGCTGAACCAAGCGTTAGCAGAATTCGTCGCTGAAGCTGAAAACTGCTTCCTCATCGACGTGCGCGATTTTGTGCAAACCCCCGCTGACGTAACCAATAATCTGCGTCATTACCAACGGGCACATTACCGTACGTTGGCGCAGGGCGTGGCTACCGCCATCGAAGCTTGGCAAGGTCAGCAGCTAGGTCATTCTGTCTGGGCCGATTGGCGCGCACGCCTAGCCAGCCGAGTTCCTAGCAAAGTGCGCGGCGCCTGGGAAAAGCTGGTGAAGTAAAGCAAAAAGCGGCCGGGTAGCGCGCGTTCTATTTATTTTGAATTAAGCTTACTAATCGCTGGGTCAAGGCTTTGCGTGAGTAGCGCGTGTTGTTCAGGGCCGGCAGGTCTAGGTTGGGGTTCTTGCGCCATTGGGCTATCAAGCCTTCCAAGTGCTCGACCATGGTAGGGTAGTCATCATAGGCCAAAGCGCGACCAGCGCCACACTCCTCTAACAGGTGGTCGGCGTCGGAACCAACCGGACCAATGCAGATAATAGGCTTATTAGAGGCGAGATACTCAAAGACTTTGCCGGGCAGAATGCCGAAATTGTTGGGCACGTCGGGAATGGCCATGAGCAGCACCGTAGCCCGCAGCAGGTAGCGCACCGACTCTTCGTGCGGCACAAAGGGAATGAACTCCACGTGAGGAGCTAGGTTGTTTTCCTCAATCTGCTGGCGCACGCCATCCGATGCCTTGCCTACAAACCGGAGTCGTAGCGGCACATCTGGGTGACGTTGGAGGCATTCGGTACAAGCCGCCAGGAACTGCTCAATGTGGTACGTCTCGCTGATGGTACCCGTGTGTGTAATCAGCAGGCAATCAATAGGTGAAGTAGAACGGATACGGAAGTCGCTTTCATCGTAGCCATTAGGCAGCACGTGAAACTTGCTGGCCACGAGCCGCGGCGATTTCCCCAAAAATAAGCGCTTCGTATCGGGACTGGTCACGAGAATTTCGTCGGCTTGCTCTAGCACTTGGCGCTCGTAATAAGCATCCAGCCACCTAGCCGGTGGGGTTTGATTCAGCTCCTTATGGTAATAAATATCGGTCCAAGGGTCGCGCAAATCGGCTAGCCAGTGCAAGCCATAACGTTTCTTCAATGCTAGGCCGATGAGCTGGGTGGAATGCGGCGGCGAGCTGGTTAGTACGGCGTCGAACGTTGCGCCTTGGGCTAGCAAGTCGGCTACCGCCTGCAAGACGTGCCGGTTCCAGCCGCGGCGCGGATCGGGGATGAACACGTTGCCGCGCACAAACTTGAAAAAGCGCTGCTGAAAGCTGGTTTTGCTTTCGTTAGCAAAGCCGCCGTAAGGAATTTGTTGGCGCCCAGTGAGTTTCTTGTAGCTACCAAACGGCTCCGACGTGTCGGTCCGGATGACACGCACGCTAGGTGGGATTTCGGCGGCCAAGGAATGATCTAGCACTGGGTAGGCCCCTTTCTCCGGATCGACCGTGATGACAGTGCACTCTACTCCCAGCGTGGGCAGGTGTTTCACAAACTTTAAGCTTCGCTGCACGCCCGCGCCTCCCGAAGGTGGCCAGTAGTAGGTAATCACGAGCAGACGCATAGAAGCAAAGAAGTTTGGCGGTACAAGGAAAGCACGAAGGTAAGCAGTATCGGCTTTCGGGGTTTTCTGGTTAATTTTGGGAGCGAAACTTTATTTCATGCTGTTTTCTTAGTCGATATAGCCAGGAATAAAACGGTGCAGCCTACGATGAACGACGCAGTACCTTGCCGCGTCGCTCTCGAAACATCGTGCTGAACAAGGCTCCTTCGCCGCTTACTCAGCTCATTAGCAACCTACACAATCAGCACATCAGCAGATGTTCGATAACTTAAGTACCAAACTCGACCGTGCGTTTAAGACCTTGAAAGGTCAGGGCAGCATCACGGAAATCAACGTTGCCGCCACCATTAAGGAAATCCGCCGCGCGCTGGTAGATGCCGACGTAAACTATAAGGTTGCCAAAGAAGTAACCGACAAGATCAAGGACGAGGCCATGGGCCGCGACGTGTTAACCACCGTTTCGCCCGGCCAGTTGATGGTTAAAATCGTCTATGATGAGCTCACCGAGCTCATGGGCGGTGAAAAGCAGGATATTATTATCAAAGGCGAGCCGGCCGTTGTGTTGTTGTCGGGTCTGCAAGGTTCGGGCAAAACGACTTTTGCGGGCAAGCTAGCTAGCTTTATCAAGAAGCAAAACCGCAACGTGCTGCTTGTGGCCTGCGACGTGTACCGTCCCGCCGCTATCGACCAGTTGAAGGTGCTCGGCGAGCAAGTGGGTGTGGAGGTGTACTCGGAGCCGGATAATAAGAATCCCGTTCAGATTTCGCAGAATGCTATTGAGTACGCGCGCAAAAACAACAAGAAAGTAGTCATCATTGACACCGCCGGCCGCTTGGCCGTGGATGAGCAGATGATGGCGGAAATTGAGCAGGTAAAGCGCGCCATTAACCCGTCGGAGACCCTGTTTGTGGTGGACTCCATGACGGGCCAAGACGCGGTGAACACGGCCAAGACCTTCAACGACCGTCTAAATTTTGACGGCGTGGTGCTCACCAAGCTTGATGGTGACTCCCGCGGTGGTGCGGCCCTCTCCATTCGGGCGGTGGTAGAGAAGCCCATCAAATTCATCTCGACGGGTGAGAAGATGGAGGCGCTGGATATGTTCTATCCAGACCGGATGGCCCAGCGTATTCTCGGTATGGGTGACGTCATCTCGCTCGTAGAACGTGCGCAGCAGCAGTTCGACGAAGACGAGGCCAAGCGCATCAACCAGAAGATCCGCAAGAACCAGTTCAACTTTGACGACTTCCTCTCGCAGCTAGAGCAGATCAAGAAGATGGGTAACTTGAAGGACTTGGTAGGCATGATCCCCGGCATGAGCAAAGCCATCAAAGACATTGATATTGATGATGATGCGTTCAAACCGATCGAGGCCATCATCAAGAGCATGACCCCACAGGAGCGCGCCCAGCCAGAGTTGCTGAATGGCTCACGCCGCAAGCGTTTGGCAAAAGGTAGCGGCACGGATATTCAGCAGGTGAACAACCTGATGAAGCAATTTGAGGACATGCGCAAAATGATGCGCACCATGAACAAAATGAGCCAAACGAAAGGCGGTATGGCGCAAATGGCCAAGATGATGGGCATGCGCGGAAAATAAATCCAAGAAATAATTGCCTGAGTTCAATTACTGCACGAATCTTGTGGGCAGGTCAAAACGAAGGAAGCCCGGATGCTAGTAGCGTCCGGGCTTCCTTCGTTTTGGGTAGTAAGAGAAAATTTTTTTCGCTAGGGAGCTAAGCTGCCTAGCTCCTAATATTCTTTGCGGCTCTCATGCTCCTCCCACGCGCGAAATCCGGCGCGGGCTTCTTCACGCAATAATTCGTGCATGGGGATGGTCCGCTCGCTAAGAGGCTTTTCAATCTCATCGTAGATGAAATGGTCGTCGAAGCCAATGGCGGCAGCATCTTGCTTCGTGTTACCATAAAACACGCGGCGCGGACGAGCCCAGTAAATTGCACCTAGGCACATTGGGCACGGCTCGCAGGATGTATATAGGTCACAATCAGTTAGTTGGAATGTGCCAAGTGCAGCACAGGCCTTGCGAATAGCATCAACTTCAGCGTGGCAAGTGGGGTCGTGGGTGCTCGTAACTTGGTTGAAGCCACGTGCGATGATTTCGCCATCCTTCACGACAACTGCCCCGAATGGCCCACCGTGACCGGCCTGCATCTTTTCAATTGAAAGGCGAATGGCTTCGCGCATAAAGTCGTCGTGAGGAGCTTCCATCAAGAGAGTTGATAAGAATGAGAGAATAGAAAAAGCAGTAGCAACTGGGCAATTTACGAGGAAAAGGCCATTTGCTATCCCTCACTCCGCCGCATCACCGGAACTCACTTGCGAGAAGATGAACTAAATTCTACTTTTTTCAAACTGCTGATTTATTCTTGGCACGACACTTGTAAGAAGCTAATACGAAAGAATAGTTTTTTAGGTGTTTTGGTTGTGGAACAGGAGCCGGTCATTGACCGGCTTTTGCTTTTATAGCCCATTTGGAATTTCGTTACCCACCAGAGCTAGGCATTGGATGGCGGCTAGCCCCCATTGCGCCACCGAATTCGTGGAGATGTCTGGCACCTCGTCAATTGGGGTTAGTACCTCAGGGCCTTTCAGAAGGTGCGCTTGCGGGTGCGTTGTGAGTCCTCCCGACGCGTGATAAAATTCGTCCCAGGCGCGCTGGGCTAACCTCTTGTCTTTCTTACGATTAGCGGCAAAGGCGGTGAGGCGGGAGTGGCCCTGGCGAAGGTTAAGCTTGCCCAACGATTGGCCAAGCCGGGCGGCTTGTTCGGCTTCGGGAGCATTATACAACTCGCAGTAGGCTAGCCACGCACGTTCAAACTCCGGCATATTTACCAGAGTAATTAGCTCCGCACAAACTTCTGGCAGGCCAAATACTGCGTTCAGGTGCTGAGCATACGGTTTGGTATCCGTCGAAAGGCGAAACTTTCCCGTTTCCACATCCAGCAGAGCGCTGCCGGTGAAAAAGCCGTGCGGCTGCGCGGCAATCGTCTGCATGCTGTTCAATAGCTTCTGCTTGATCTGCGCGTCACCGGTGCGTTCCCATTCCATGAGCCACGCGGCGGCAATAGCTCCCCAATCGGTGCCGAAGGAGCAGTAGGCTTCTGTTTTGGTTACGCCCGATTTGCGCGGGTCGTCTTGGGGAAGCTTGCGGCCGGGTTGAATAGTAAGCAGCGCTTTAGCGGCGGGTACTTGCTCGCGCAGCAAGTCGCCTACGCGTTCATCACCGGTGAGATAATAATAGAATCGGCGATTAGCAGCTGTGCTGATGCGCAACTGCTTGGCGCTGTCGCCCCAGTGTAGCACGTTGTGGCGCGAGCCGAGAGGCGCAAACGGACCTAGGTGGTGAACATCAACCTCTCCGGTGTGGCGCGTCATGGCTTCCGCCATGCGGAACACATCGGCGCGGCCTGTGCTTAAGAAGTAGTACCACAGCCACATATCAGTCGAAAGCTCCGAGTTGTCCCAGGCAAAGCCGCCGATGTCGTACTTCCACACGTGGCGGCTCGCATCATAGCTATGCATCACGTCGCCATAGTTCCAGAACCCGTACCAGGAGCGCTGATCGACTTGATTTTTATAAAAGTCAAAGTACCAGGCTAGCTGCTTTTCGATTTTGGCCCTAGCCGGCAACACTGGATTAAGCACACTCCAGTTGTTCCCGAACACCGCCCTATCTTGCAAGTAAACCGGCGTGCAAGCTAGCACCGGTGGCGTTTGCAAGGCAGTGGCAAGGGAGGATAGCTCAGGCGCCGATGGTGTAGCAGGCAAAGCCCACAGCATCAGCTCACTGGTGCGCGCTACACCCTTGGGGGTGCCAAAGCCCGGCTCATAGTCTTCGTACGTAATGTCGAGGCCTTCTCGCTGCTTGGCAAAGGTATCCTGCCCCAGTCCATCGTGGTAGAAGCGCAGGTCCATGGGCGGTGCTTCGGGTGCCCACAGCCACAGCGTAACGTCAGCCTCATCGGTCACGGCATTGCGAATATCGAGCTGGGCGGGGTGACTCTGCCAGAAGTTCTTGATGCCAAAAGCTAGCCCTCCGGTCGGGGTACCTAGGTAGGCCAGGCCCGCAGAGCGTTTGCCAGTGGCCGAGTTAAGCCATGTAAAGCCTTTCCGAGTGCGCTTGCGAATAGCAAATGAATCGGCGGAGGGCTGCAGCAAGATATAGTCGCCGAACGCTGGAATCAGGTCAAGGTGGCCCGCTACTTCGGCCGGGAAGCTTTTTTCGTCGGTGGCTTGTCCGGCCACTTGAGCCTTGGTGATCGTGGCGCCGGGGTCCCGCCGCAAGCCCGTCAGCCCCCGCACCGCCTCCACGAAAACACCTTGGTCTTCACCCACAAACCGAACGTGCCGGTCGTGGAGAGGTGCGTGCAGTGGCACCGCGAAGCGAATACCAATGCCTTTGATAAAATCATGGTTTTCATCGCCATCGTAGGTGATGGTGTGTAGCACGCGCACGGCCTCGCTGCCAGCATAGAAGTACAGGCGCACCACGAAAGGCAGCCACGCCCGACTTGCCTTCGCTTGCTGGTGCTTGCCTTCTAGCTTTATTACGGCGCGCACCGGCCCCGACTGCTCGACTGTTACCTGACTAATTTCGCCCGTAAACTCCTGCGTACGTGTTACCCCTTCGTCTTCCGCATCAACACGGTCTTGCGTTAGTAGCACCAAACGGCCAGCGGCAGCAACTGCCCGGCCATCCCTGGTGATAGCCGTGATGAGCGTCGAACCTTGTTTATTGATCTGGCACCGAATGGCGCCGGTATCTACTGTAATGGCGTTTGCTGCTTCTATGACAGTTAAGCCCTTGGTAGGGTTGGCTGCTTTTACTGGGCTGAGTACCAAGCCTTGCGCCTGTACCGGAGCTAGGTAGGCAGCGTGAGCAGTCCACTTGAGCGAGCCATCTGGCCAATAAGCGAGGGGCCAGCTTTGAACGGCAAACGAGTTGCCTTGCTGGTTGCGTAGTGAAAAGGCAGTTCCCTTCTTGTGCTTGCTCTTGGGCCACGGCACTCCCCAGGTTACCCCAACCGCTTTGGTGCTAGTCGTATCCTCTAGCCAATGTAGAGGAACAGGGGTATCGGAGCTGGCGGCAACAGCCTCGCCGCTTTCTACACCGGCGGCCAGTACAGGTACGAAAGGCAGCGCGGCACCCATTACCAACGATTTTTTGACAAAGGCGCGACGAGAGGAATCAAACAACTTCACTCGAATTATTTTCTAATGAATCAACGTATTACGACCTAGGTAGCTAAGATTTTAGTTTAGCTGGTACACCCGGAAGTTCGCTATTTCCTGGCGCGACTTCGTGGAGCGGATACCGAAATAGCCAGTCTTAAACGGTGTCGGATCTGTGTAGGTAAAAAAGCACGTACCATCGACCCAGAAGCTAGTCGTACCGTTTTGCACGATAGTTTTGATCTTGTACTCTTTGTTGGGTTGGAGCAGATGCGCGGGGTCGCTGTACTCCTGAAGTAGCGTTCGTTCGCCGTTTCCCTGGTACTTGCGGAAGCGCGTAGTCGTGTTGGTATTGCCACCCATTCCTACGTAATAAAGGCGGAGGTTGTCGTACCCTTCCAGCTTACCGCTACGAGTAACTAGCGCCGTACCATCACTGGTAGGCTCACTAGCCATCCAGAACTGGTTCAAATCGGAGAGGCGGTCGTTGGGGTTGCCCGCCACGGGTATCTTCCGAGTATATTCAATCTGGATGTTGCCGTGCAACGGCTGCTTCAACCACACCGTTACGCCGCCTTGCGTATCTAGCACGAGCTTACCTTGCTTCGCATACACCGTTGAATTGGGCTTCGGCTCGATTTCGGGGCGCCACTTGAGAGTATCAAGGATTTGAAAATCATCGGAGAAAAGCAGCTTCTTCTTAGCTGGTTTGGGTGATACCGCCGCGCTAGGTTTGCGCTCTTTTCCGCTTGAGAAGGTGGCGGCCCCGAGCAGCGTTGATAACGAAACTGTTGTCAGCGCAACCAATAGCTTGCAGTACGAGCCCTTTTCTAAAATCATGAGTTGCAAAAAGCAGTTTGTTCTAAAGCGGAGAAATGAACGGGGATACGTGGCTGGTGGCCGTACGACACAAAGGCCTCAGAAGTAGGAAGTAATTAAAAATGAGATCTAGCGGGGGAACGTAGTGCCAGCGACCCTAGCTTAGCGCTGGCGCAGCCAAGATTGCTGAGTCTGTGCAAACTCTCGGTCTGGACGCTCTGCAGGTTCTTGTTGGGAAAAAAAGGACACCACGCTTACTAGTAATAGCAGTAGGAACAGCCACAAAGAGCCATAATACTTTTTCATGATCGAGGAAAAGAGGAGGGGAGTGCGCCCGGCTTAACTGGCCATCTGCGCCTTACCCAATGAGTTAAATACAAAATGCGAGTAGAAAAAGCAGCGCAAAGGCTGCAAAGCAGTCCACCTTGTTTGTAGACTGGAACGGTAACCTAGGTCGCACTACCGGTGCGAAAACCAGTAAGCACTAGGCGTAACTAACCGCGCAA
Organism: Hymenobacter sp. GOD-10R; assembly: GCF_035609205.1. Classification (NCBI taxonomy): domain Bacteria; kingdom Pseudomonadati; phylum Bacteroidota; class Cytophagia; order Cytophagales; family Hymenobacteraceae; genus Hymenobacter; species Hymenobacter sp. GOD-10R. The sequence continues at coordinate 4,094,865 of NZ_CP141184.1, read as the reverse complement.
ATACAAGAGTACTTTTGCTGCTAAGGAAACAGCTAGCACGCGCAACAACACCGCATAAGCTCGTTCAGACACATGCGACAGCAGCATGCAGAAGGTAGCTCAAGAGCAGCGGAGAGAAAAGAAAATGGGTTGTGCGAGGAATTCACGGCAACTTGTTTTTATATGATCAGGACTTGGCACCGTTCTGCACTTGCAGGGGTTGCCGGCGTTTCGTTGAGCCTGTCTCTCCACGCCTCTGTATAAAAACAATCCTTTTGTCGGAAAGAATTGGTGCCCTAAAGGTAAAGGCATCTGGTAGCTAAAACCAAATAGTTGTTTGCGAGCGAAGGTTATAAGAGAGTAACCTGCTGAACCTGACAAAACTAGAAATAGCCGTTGTGTGTCGTAAGTAATAAAGCTAGCCCCAGGAAAATGCTGTCTGAAGCTAGCTTCCGTACAATATAATTGAGCTTGTTACACTAGCGGTGACAAGCTCAATTAGAAGAAACAAAGCGGAAGAATTAGCTATTCTTTGCAGCCTCTCCATCGCGCATTTGATAGAGGTAATTCCACGTTTCGGAATTTACGAGTGCAGTAAACTCTGCTACGTTGTCGACGGGAGCATTATACTCTTGCTCGTAAAACTTCATGAGCTTTTCAGAAAGCGCATGGACGTGTTCTGTTACAGTAGCTTCCGTGATATGCATTTCATCTACAAGCCGTTCTAATTCATTTAAAACAGGTGTAGGTAAACCTTTGCTAGCGAGAGAACCAGGAAACTTTTCTATTTGGTCGGTCATGATACTGAAATAAGTTGCACAAAGCTCTACAATGGAGTAAGTACTGCTAAACGAGGCTCTTGGTTTTCGTTAGCTGCCCGGAATGTAATGCATGCCAGGCTAAGTATAAATTATAAGTGACTGTTTTAACCAATCTCTCTTAAAATCAGCTATAGGAATACAGAACATTAAACATCGGCTTCGGAGTTCGAGTCATAAGTTTATTGAGTAACCACTAACGAGTGCTGCGGAGAATAAAGATTGCTAGCGTCCTGATGACAAATTTGCGCTAGCTTAACAAAGGAGCCGAGCAGTGTCTAGATAGTTGAGAGGTCCTCTTGCTAATAGCTAGCAAAAGATTTTGGTTATCGCGAGGCAATGGTACCGTGTCACACAGCGGCTAGGCATAATTTCTTGGCATTTATGCGCTAAAAACAATCGTAAAATGGTCCTTACTGATTGTAGGAATGCTAGCTAGTAACTGTGTATTTCTGATAATAATAATTGCAGAAATATTGATAATAAACAACTTAGAATAGCTATTAAAGCTTTCTGCTTTTATGTTAAATAAAAGACTTATTGATAGTTACGTGGTTATATGGCCTTTCGCAGCTGATCGACGAAGTATTGACTGCCTCTTCCCAATATGAATATTGGCTAGGCTACTAGCATATTATTTGTGCAAGAATTTAGTTCTATATAGTAGGGGTAAATGCAGCAAGTGAAAATTATAGTTATTGTTTATTGGTAAAATCTTTTTTTCTTTGCCAACGTAAATTTAATCTACTTAACCGCCAACCCTAAAAACGTACGAAAGTGGCAAATATGGATTTAAGCAAAATACAGGAAGCTATTGCAAATGCTTCTAATAATGAGCAGCTGCTTGGCGAGATGCGGAAGGCATACAGCAAATTGCAAGCTGCCTTTGATGAATTCTCTGTTGTGTTCCAATCTGATTATCAGCCTGCAAAAAAAGAGCGTAAGCCTCGCGCAGAAGGTGCTAAGCGTCCAGGCCGCCCGAAGAAGGTAGAAAACCAAGGTTAGTCATAATAACCTTCACAAAGAAAAACTCCTGCCCGAAAGAGCAGGAGTTTTTCTTTGTCGCTACCGCAAAAACAGGAAGGTGAGTTTGCGTTATCATGCTCGAAAGTAAGCTGATATTAACGAGATGCTACTAGCTAGCTTCTTGTATATGTCATTACGAGTATTCTGTAAATAGCCTTTTGTGAGTTGTTTATAAACAAGGAGAGCATACATTTCTGTATGCTCTCCTTTCGCGTTAAGTAGTGTCCATCTACTAATTATCGATAGCAGACGATGGATAGGGTGCGGTTATTTCAAGGCTAATACTACAACTGACTGCGCAGGTATTTCGACCTCAAGCTTATTCCCACGCTTTTTCGCGCCTTTAAAGAGGGCTAGCTTCACCTTATTTGGGTTATCGAAAGAGTTGTAGTCATTGAATTTCGCCGAAGTCAAGATTTGGCCTGTAGCATTCTTCCAGGTTACACCATCAATGCCCGATTCCACCTTGATAGATTTTTTCGGATCTAGGTTTACGAGGGAAATATGCACGACGCCATCTTTATCCTTGGAGGCGGAAGCATTAAGTGCCGGAATTTTGTCGTTCCCTAGCACGTAGTCGGGGCTGGCAAATTTGAGGGGCAGATATTGCGCGTCTTGGTGCACCTGGTAGAGGTCGAACACATGGTAGGTAGGTGTGAGCAGCATCTTTTCCTTATCAGTGAGCACTAATGATTGTAGTACGTTGATGGCTTGGGCTAACTCAGCCATCTTCACCCGGTCGCAGTGATTGTTGAAGATGTTGAGCGTGGTACCCGCTACCAATGCGTCGCGGAGGGTATTTTGCTGGTAAAGAAAGGCTGGGTTAGTGCCAGGCTCCACATCCGTCCACACGCCCCACTCATCTACTACCAAAGCTACTTTCTTGTTGGGGTCATACTTATCCATAATGGCCGAGTGCGCCGCTACGATTTCATCCATCTTCAGGCAGTTTTTCACCGTGCTGAAGTAAGCCTGCTCATCGAAGCCAGTAGCGGGACCCTTTTTGCCCCAGTTGCCAGTGGGCAGTGTGTAGTAGTGCAACGAAATGCCCCACAGCTGATCTACCGGGATCTTCTTCATGCAGACTTCCGTCCAGTTACGGTCGTCGCCATTGGCACCGCTGGCAATCTTGCGCAAGGGGGCACCGGGGTAGCTTTTTGCAAACGTCGCGTATTGCTTATACTGGTCGGAGTAGTACTCCGGAGTCATGTTGCCACCGCAGCCCCAACTCTCATTGCCCACTCCCCAGAAGCTCACCTTAAACGGATCGGGGTGGCCATTCTGGGCGCGCAACTTAGCTAGCGGGGTGTCGCCATTCAGGTTCAGATATTCAATCCAGTTCGACATTTCCTCTACGGTGCCACTACCCACGTTGCCAGCTAGGTAAGGCTCGCATTTCAGCATGCTGCACAGCTCCAAGAACTCGTGTGTGCCGAAGCTATTGTCTTCTACCACGTCGCCCCAAGTGCCATTGAGCATCTTTGGGCGCTGGTTGCGTGGGCCAATGCCGTCGCGCCAATGATAGGTGTCGGCGAAGCAGCCGCCAGGCCAACGCAGGTTGGGGATTTTGATTTTGTTGAGAGCCTCGATGATATCAAGGCGAAGGCGGTCTTTCTTCGGCACGTTCAGATTTTCATCAACCCAGAAGCCACCGTAGATGCAACGACCTAGGTGCTCAGCAAATTGACCATAAATGTGCTTGCTGATCTGGAGCTTGGGGTCGCCCGCCTGCACGTTCATCACAATCGATTGTGCAAAGGAGGAAAAAGAAGAGGAGAGGCCCAGACCAGCTAAGGCGAGTAGTTTTTTGAATTTCATAGGATGGGTTAGAGGTAGAAAGCTGTCGAGAAATGAAAAGATGACTCTAGGCAGCAGACCGCAAACGTTAGCGGTACTGGTGATTCAGCAAGGGCTTAGGGCTGAACAATAGGAAAAGTCAGATAAGAAAACGGCCTTGCTGATGAGTATCAGCAAGGCCGTTGATCTTACGTGGGTTTAGGCACGCGCCGCGTTTAGCGTGGCGGCTTGCAGTGCCTTAAGCAACGTGTGCAGACCGGCAGAAGCATCGGCACCTAGCTGCACGTGCAGCGTCCGACGATCATTGTCGCGCAGGGCCACTAGGTCACCTTGGGCTTGGGCGTTCTTGAGCGTGCCAAAGGTGTAGGAGCGGCCGGGCAGCGGCAAGTCGTTCGGGTTATCGGCTGTGAGCTGCAAGAACAAGCCCGTGTTAGGACCACCTTTGTGGTACTGACCAGTCGAGTGCAGGAAGCGCGGGCCATAGCCGAAGGTGGTAGCCACGTGTAGGTGCTGCTGGATGTACTCGCGCAGCTGCTCCAAGGCATTGCTCAACGCTGGCGTTTCAGTCAGGTAGGCCTGAACCGCTACGTAGTCGCTGGGGTGCGCCTGGAAGAACTGGCTCAGGAGGCTCGTCGCGTCATTGCCAGTGGCCGTAGTGAAGTATTTCACGCCATCAGCTTCGAGGGCAGGCGTTTCTTCGGGCAGGCTGCCTTTCTCGGTTACTTCCTTCATCAGGCGGTCGGTGGCCGTTTTGGCGGCTTGCACGTTGGGCTGGTCGAAGGGGTTGATGCCGAGCACCGCACCCACGATGGAGGTGGCCACTTCCCAGCGGAAGAACTCCTGACCTAGGTCGAGGGTATCTTCCATTAGGATGGTGATAACCGGGTGACCAGCGGCGGCCAAGGCTTGTAGCTTCTGCTTGTTGTCCTCGTCGGCTTCGTTCTGGTAGCCGACGTACACAAACACCCGGTCGTTGCCGTAGATGGCAGGCTCAGCTAGTGGCTCACCGGCTACCGGCAGAATGCCTTTGCCTTCTTTGCCAGTGCTTTCGGCCAGCAACTGTTCCAGCCACAATCCTAGGTCGCTGAGCGACGGAGGCGTGATGAGCGTCATCTTATCGCGGCCTTGCTGAGCCAATACGCCGAGGGCTACACCTAGGTCTAGGCCCGGGTTCTGCTCGGTAGCGCCATAAGCACCACAAGCACGCATCATGCGAATAGCACGCTCCAGCAGCTCGCCTACGTTCAAGCCGTAGAGCGCGGCCGGCACCAAACCGAAGTAGGTGAGAGCCGAGAAACGGCCGCCTACTTCCGTGAAGTTCAAGAAGGTACGACGGTAGCCTAGCTCCTCAGCCGTCTTGATGAACTTGGAACCTGGGTCCGTAATGGCAATGAAGTTCTCGCCGGCTTTGTCGCCTTTGATAGCCTTCAGCTTGTCGTAGAAGTAGTCGCCGAACGCCAACGGCTCGGCCGTGGTGCCCGATTTGCTGGCCACAATGAACAGCGTCGTTTCCAGCGGTACGCTTTCTTCGATGTGGCGCACGGTGCCGGGGTCGGTCGTGTCCAGGATGAGCATTTCGAGGAATCCTTCACCTTTCTGGAACGACTTCTCGAACACGATTGGGGCCATGGTGCTGCCACCCATACCCATTACCACCACGTGCGTATAGCCAGCGGCTTTCATGTCGTGGGCAAACTGCTCCAATGCTGGGGCAGCGGGCACCATCGTTTCAGCGACGCGCAACCAACCCATGAAGCTGCGGATGCTCTCCTGCGCCTCGGCGTTCTGGGTCCACAGCGTGGCTTCTTTCTGCCAGAAACCGTCGATGAAGTTGCTCGACTGGTACTCTTGCTTCTTCGAGTCAATGGCGCTCTGATACGGACCTAGCTGAAAATCAGCCGGCACAACTTTCTCTTCGAAAGCTAGCTGGCGTTTCTTTTCCAACGAAGCCATCAGCTTGCCGAAGGGGTCTTTGAACTTCTGGGCGCCTTCTACTTCGAGTTGGTTCGTGAGGGTTTCCAGGTCGATACCTAGCTTGGGCAGGTCGTTGAGAACCTGCTCTACTTTATCGAGGTTGTCTTCCAGACGCACGGCGGGCTTGCCTTTTTCGCGGAAGATATCCAGTGTTTCCAGCGGAATGGTGTTCACCGTGTGCGGCCCGATGAGCGTCTCCACGTACTTCAGGTCGTCGTACTTAGGGTTTTTGTTGCCGGTGCTAGCCCACAGCAAGCGCTGCGAACTGGCGTCTTTGGCCTGCAACGCTTCCCAACGCGGACCCGAGAAGATTTCCTTGTAGATCTGATAGGCTTTCTTGGCGCTAGCAATAGCGACTTCGCCTACCAGCCCTTCGGCAATTTTGCCATTTTCGCCACCTTCTGCTACCAGCTTTTCCAGCATGGGGTCAATCAGTACGTCGATACGGCTGAGGAAGAAGCTAGCTACCGAACCGATGTTGTCGATGGGCTTGCCAGCCGCTACGCGGTCTTCCAAACCAGCTAGGTAAGCCTCGGCCACTAAGCGGTATCGCTCCAAACCGAAAATCAGCGTCACGTTGACGTTAATACCCTCCGAAATGAGGCGGCGAATAGCGGGCAAACCTTCCAGCGTAGCGGGCACCTTGATCATCACGTTCGGACGATCAACGGCCTTCCAGAAGCGCATGCCTTCTTCGATGGTTCCTTCGGTGTCGTTCACCAGCTCGGGCGAAACTTCCAGGCTTACGTAGCCGTCGCCGGAGTTGTCGTTGCTGTCGTAAAGCTCGCGGAACAGGTCGCAGGCTTGCTGTACGTCGCCGATAGCTAGCTCGGTATAGATTTCTTCGGCGGGCTTGTTTTGCAGGGCCAGCGAGCGGATAACCGCGTCGTAGTCGTCACTGCCGCCGATGGCTTTCTCGAAAATAGCCGGGTTTGAGGTCACGCCGCGCAAGCTGTCCTCTTTGATAAGCTTCTGCAACTCCCTGTTGATGAGGATTTTGCGGCGAATAAAGTCCAACCAAATGCTTTGGTTGAACTCGCGAATAGCAACTAATGGGTTCATGAAAGTGGGGTTGAAAGAACCGTTTTATGAATGGCGCGTGCTGAGCGGAGGGGCCGATGCCGCCTCAAGCAAGGAAGTCTAACTGCGTTTGCAGGCTAGGTCCTGACATCAGCAATGCTAACAGCGCATACGTTCTACGATTTAATAAGAACAATAACGCGAGGCTTTTACTTGGTGCCTAGGTGAAAGTTACTCACCCGGGCACCAAGCAAAAGCCTCGCGCGAGGCCTTACGAAACGACTTGCTTCTTGTCTTCTTCGGCAGGTTGCTCTTGCAATACAGTGTGCGCGGTTTTCACCACATTCTCCACTGTGAAGCCGAACTCTTCGAACAGGTGCTCAGCCGGAGCCGACTCGCCGAAGCGGTTCATGCTGATGCTGGTGCCCTCGTCGGTAGCGTACTTGGCCCAACCGATCGGCGAACCCGCCTCAATGGTTACACGCTTGCGCACGGAAGGCGGCAACACTTGCTCTTTGTAGGCTTTGTCTTGGTGCTCAAACAGCTCCCACGACGGCATGCTCACCACGCGGGTAGCAATACCTTCTTCTTGCAGCGCCTTCTGCGAGGCCAAGGCTAGGCTCACTTCCGAACCCGTTGCGATGAGGATAAGCTTGGGCGTGCCACCGTCGGCTTCGCTCAGGATGTAAGCGCCTTTGGCAACACCTTCGCGGGCCGAACCCATGGTGCTCTGGTCGAAGATCGGCAGTTTCTGGCGCGACAAAATGAGGCAGACCGGCGACTTCGGCGTGTTCATGGCAATGCGCCACGCTTCAGTCGTTTCGTTAGCGTCGCCGGGGCGCAATACTACCACGTTGGGCAGCGTACGCAGCGACACGATTTGCTCGATGGGCTGGTGCGTAGGGCCGTCTTCGCCGAGGCCAATGCTGTCGTGGGTGAACACGAACGTCGAAGCCGACTCGGCCAGGGCCGTGAGGCGGATAGCGCCGCGCATGTAATCGGAGAAGGTGAGGAAGGTACCGCCGTAGGTTCGCAGGCCAGCATGGTGGGCAATGCCATTCATGATGCCGCCCATGGCGTGCTCACGCACCCCAAACCAGATGTTGCTGCGCTCGTAGTGGCCGGGCTGAAACGAGTCGTCGCCCGACTTGTCCATTTCGTTCGACGAAGCTAGGTCAGCCGAACCACCGAACATAAAGGGCACAGCTTTCTTAATAGCCACCAGCGCCTTACCTGAGGCTTGGCGGGTAGCTAGCTCACCATCGGCGGGCGTGTACACCGGTAGGTCTTTGTCCCAACCTTCGGGCAGGTCGCCGTTGAAGGAAACGTGGAACTGGTCGGCTTCCGCTTTGAACTCCTGCTCATACTGCTGGAACTTGGCATCCCATTCTTTTTGCAACTCGGCGCCTTGTTGGCCGGGTGCGCGCAAGTGCTCGTACACTTCGTCGGGTACTACGAACGTTGCTTCGGGGTCCCAGCCGTAGAACTCCTTGGTTTTCTTTACGTTGTCGGGGCCAAGTGGGCTGCCGTGTGACTTGCTGGTGCCAGCCAGCGGCGAACCGAAGCCGATAATGGTTTTCACCGCAATAATCGACGGCTTGTCTTTTACTTCTTGAGCGGCCTTGATAGCGGCTTCAATCTCGTCGAGGTTGTTGCCGTCCGCTACGTGTTGAGTGTGCCAGCCGTACGCGTCGAAGCGCTTCATGGCGTCTTCGGTATAAGCTAGGCTCGTGGGGCCGTCGAGCGAGATATTGTTGTCGTCGTAGAGGTAGATGAGCTTACCTAGCTGCAAGTGACCAGCCAGCGAAGCTGCTTCTGAAGCGACACCTTCCATCAAGTCGCCGTCGCTGACGATGGAGTAGGTGTAGTGGTCCTGAATGCCTTCGTGGCCAGGCTTATTGTAGGTAGCAGCTAGGTGCGCCTCTGCCATGGCCATACCCACTCCGTTAGCGAAGCCCTGACCGAGGGGCCCCGTGGTTACCTCTACACCGGGCGTCACGTTCGACTCGGGGTGGCCGGGAGTGCGGGCGCCTGCTTGGCGGAACTGCTTCAGCTCATCCATAGTCAGGTCGTAGCCATAAAGATGGAGCAGGCTATAAAGCAGGGCCGATCCGTGGCCAGCCGACAGCACAAACCGGTCCCGGTTGGGCCATTTGGGGTCTTGTGGGTTGAAACGCAAGAAGCGTGACCACAATACGTACGCCATCGGGGCAGCGCCCAGCGGCAGACCAGGGTGACCCGAGTTGGCTTTTTGCACCATATCTACCGATAGAAGTCGGATTGTATCGACGCTAAGCTGTTCCAGGGAGGTGGTTGTTGATGCCATGAAAAGAAAATGGGATAAATTGAAAAGGCGTTTGGACGAGAAGAATGTGCAGCCGAATCGGGACGGAAGAGACTACGCTTGTCTATAGAATGCTTACGTACGGACACAAGCACCGGCTGAAAACCGGATTCAGGCCGGCAAAGTAGGCATTCTTGGGAAGTAGCACAACGATTTGGGGCGAAACTACACAATCGTTTGTGCTAATTGAGTGAATAAATGTGCAGTTTTGTGTTAATTACTAGAACGCGGAGTCAACTAGCTCCGTCAATAGGTGAAAAAATTGGGGGCTGCTACCTTCACCAACGGAAGCACCTAGCTACCATCAGCCGCAGTTGTTCCGGCGGCGTATCCAAGATTTAAGGGTTGTGAGAGAGTTTTTGCTATTCGTTGATACGGAAACGTCAGGACTGCCTACCGACTGGAGCCAACCGTATGCGGCCGAGCAGAACTGGCCCTACATCGTGCAGCTAGCTTGGGTGATTTATACCAAGGAAGGAGAGCAGGTAAAGGCCGAAAATCACTACTTGTCGCTGCCAGAGGATGTCGCGATTAGCCCGTCGTCTGGCAAGGTTCACGGGCTGACCTCTGCGTTTTTGCAAGCACATGGTCAAAGTAGAAGCTTGGTAATGCAGCGCTTACACGATGACCTATCCCAGTACCAGCCGCTCGTAGTAGCGCACTTCATGGAATTGGATCTGCATATGCTCGGGGCTGGGTTCTACCGCGCCCAAATCGACAACCCTTTACAAAGCTTACCCACTTTTTGCACCATGAAGCTGACCGAACGATTCGTGCGGCCGGCGCAACAGCGATACTTATCACTGGGTGATTTGTACAAACGGCTTTTCCACGAGCCCTTGCTGCACCAGCATGATGCCCGGGTAGATGCCCAAGCAGCGGCCCGTTGTTTTTTCGAATTACTACGCAAAGGCGACATAAACGAGCAAACGATTGCGCACCAGCAGCTACCGAAAGAAATTGCGGTGCAACGCCGTCGTTGGTGGCAACTGTAGGAGTTGCGAGCCTTTGCAAAGCTGACTTGCGGCCCTGGTAGCCATCATCCGAGGCAGGTAGCTTGCCGCTTATTGCTGAAATTGCGACTCCGTATTGTATTATGTGCCTAGCTACCTTACGCACTTCTTTTTATGATGCCCGCTCTATGAACGAGGAACGCTTAGCTTTTCTGAAAACTGTAACGCCCTTCAACGTGCTGTCCGAGGATGTGCTGCGGGGGGTAGTAGATCTGTTGCAAGAGATACGGCACCCGAAAGAAGCCGTGATTCACTTGCAGGACGAGTCGAAAATGCGCGGGGTAGAGATTGTGGTCGAAGGCGAGTACGAAACGTTTTTCTACGATAGTGAGCAGAACAAGCGCGTAATTGAGTATTACCGCCGAGGTTCTTGCTACGGCGGCGTATCTATTCTGCTGAACAAAAAACGGTCGATTCGCACAGTCATTGCCAAGAAAGGCACGCTGGTGTACTTCCTGCACCGCCACGACTTCAAGGCCTTGTGCCAAGCGTACGAGAACTTCTTCCATTATTTCACCGCCCGTTATGGGCAGCGCATGCTCGATGATGAGTACGCGCATTTCGTGAAACCGTCGCGGGCTCCGGAAGAAAATGCCATTGCCGCCGACCAGTTCTACTCGCGCCGTATCGAAGCCATCGAATTCCGCGATTTGGTGACTTGCCCGCAGGATGCCCCCGTGTACGAAGCGGCCCGCGCCATGGCGGAAGGCAAAACCAGCTGCTTGTTTGTAACTGATGCGCAATCGAACGTTATCGGGTACGTGACGGATATCACACTGCGTGACAATGTGGTGGCCCAGCAAGCGCCCACTGATTCGCCGGTGGCGAGCATTATGGATGCGCCGGTGCTGTCCATCGAAAGTACGGCGTACGTGTACGAGGCGCTGTTGCTGATGTTCCGTACCAAAACGCGCTACCTGCTGATCAGCCGCAACGGCGAGTACATCGGCTTTATCAGTCGGAACAAGCTGTTGAGCGACCAAGGACAGTCGCCGTTTGTGTTTATTCAATCGGTGCGGCAGGCGCTGTCGGTCAATGAGCTGAAGCGCCGCTGGGAAGAGGTGCCCAAGATGGTGTACCAACTGCTAAACCGCGGTGTGCGGGCTGAAATCGTCAACCAAGTTATTACGGCCGTGGCTGACACCATTGCCTTGCGCGTCATTGAAGGCGTGGTAGTGGAGATGGGCCCGCCGCCGGCCAAGTTCGTGTTTATGGTGCTAGGTAGCGAAGGGCGCAAGGAGCAAACCCTGCTTACCGACCAAGACAACGCCATTATCTACGAAGACAAAGCCAACGAACACCGCGAGGAGGTGCGCGAGTACTTCCTGCGCTTCGCCGAAATCATTTCCGACCGCCTCAACTCCATTGGGTTTAGCTTCTGCGAGGGTGGCTACATGGCAAAAAACCATAAGTGGACGCACTCACTGTCGCACTGGAAGCGCAACTACCAGGAGTGGATGGCCGAATCTAACCCGGATACGGTGATGAAGTTTTCGGCCTTTTTCGACTGCCGCTACCTCTACGGCGAGCCAAGCATCATGGCCGAGTTGAAGGAGTTTATGAACCAAGAGCTGCAAGGTCCCTTGGATAGCTTCTTCTTCCACATGACCAAAAATGCGCTGCAATACGAGCCATCATTGACGTTCTTCCGCAACATCCGCACGTTTGCTAGGGGCAATCAGCAGGTGTTCAACCTGAAGAAAACCATGACGCCCATCGTGGACTTGGTGCGGGTGTATGCCCTTAAGCACCGCATCTTTCTCACAAACACCGGCGAACGGCTAGAGGCGCTGTGGCACGAGCAAGTGTTCACCGAGAAGGAGTACCATGAATTGCTGCACGCGTATTATTACCTGATGGGTATGCGCCTGAAGAAACAAGCTGTGCAGATCATCAACGACCGCACCATGCCTGACAACTACCTAGACCCCAACAAGCTAACGAAAGTAGAGCAGGTGACGCTCAAGGAAATATTCAAGGTGATTTCCGACTTTCAGGTGCGCATCAAGGTTGGCTTTACCAAGTCGCTTTATTAAAGCAGTAGCCCGTAGCACGGGACGAATTTCCACGCTACGGGCTACTGCTTAAGGCAACTAAAGCTTAATGCACAATGCGCAGCTCGTAGTCGGTGCCGCCGTCGAGCGCTTTGATGGCAAAGGCTCCCACGCGGCTGGGGCCGTACCCTAGGTTTACTTTCACAAATTCGTCGCGCACGGGCAGTAGCTCTAGAATTTCCTGGCGTAAGCTAGCTAGGTCCTCCTGCATGTTCTGGAGCTTGAGCTGCACTTCGTCGGCTTGTTGATCGAAGCTGCCGGTGGCAGGGCGTTGATCGAATTCCTGCTCCGATTCAGTTACTTCGGCATCCATCACGGGCAGGTTACGGGCCGTGATGGATGCTTTGCGCAGCTCTTCTTCGGCTGCGAGGTAAGCCGTGACTTTTTCTTCGAGCGGCAACAGAGAAGGATCGAGGTAATCGAGGTTACTGGCCATGGGGGAGAGGCGGAAAAGAGTAAGTGGTCAGCCCAACAACGCAAACAAGCCTAGCAAGGATGCACCACCCCGCGGAATCGCTGGAGCCTAGCTCGCGGCAGTCATTGCGTCTTGCGCCCGAGGCTTGTTGCGCTGGCACTTTTCGCCGCAATACTTCACTTCTTCCCAGCAGTTGCGCCACTTCTTGCGGTAGGCAAAAGGCCGGCCGCAGGTCAGGCAGATCTTGGTGGGTAGGGTCGACTTCGTGAAGTGGGGCGTGCCGTCTGGCTTGGCGTGGGGCATAAGAATCAGGTGTTGGCTAGCTGCTGGTGGCCTCAGGCCAACGCATTTTCTCGTCACTGCTCAAAACCGCTAGGCTTACGTATTAGTTACAAATGCCTACCCGCTGGCTACGTCCACCTATCTTTGCCCTATGTCACATTCACCCATTGCTGACCCAATTGGTCAGGCGCTGCTTGCGTATCAACACGGCGACAAGCGCGCCACTGTCATCGTGCATTCCAATGTTACGGAAGAGGATAAGCTGCCCGCCAGCTACTTATTTCGCACGCTATGGGAAATGCCTGAGCTAGAGCGCACCGCGTTGGAAGAATGCCGCGGCCGTATTCTTGATGCTGGTGCCGGGGCCGGGGCACACGCGCTAGAGCTGCAAAGCCGTGGCTTCGAGGTGAAAGCCATCGACGTATCAGCGGGAGCCATAGAAGTCATGCAAGCTAGGGGCGTGCGGGAAGTAGCCCGTCACGACATCTTCGACGCGCCCGCCACCCAAGAGCATTTCGATACCATTCTGATGCTCATGAATGGCCTAGGACTAGTTGGAAACCTGGAAGGGCTGGAGAAATTTCTGGTGCATGCGCGCTCTTTGCTGGCGCCCGGCGGCCAGATTCTGGCTACTTCCTCTGATATCAGCTACCTCTACGAAGACGAAGAAGGTGCCCTGGTGCTTAATCTTAACGGGCCTTATTACGGCGAGGTAGAGTACACCATGACCTACAAAGACGAAACCGGGCCTAGCTTCCCGTGGCTCTTTGCCGACCCAACGATCTTGCAGGATTACGCCGAAGCCGCCGGGTATGAAGTGGAGTTCGTAGACGAAGACGATCAGCAGCAATATCTAGCCCGCCTGACGCTCCGTAGTTGAGTGGCTGAGCAGGTTGTTGAACGTCATTTTTTACTCAGTCACTCAGTGCGAAGCCACTCAGTCACTCATTACTGCGCAAACGAAATTTTACCCATCGAAATAGCAGGGCTGCCCGGTTGACTAGGCTGAGCCGCTGGGTTCCCGACCAAGCATTCGTTTGCCAGCGTAGCAAATAGGACTGCTTCTTTCGCGTCGGGGTGGATACCTAGGTCGGCCGTGGTGTGGAAAGCGAAGCGCGGCAGCCGCTCACGCAGCGTATTCATCAAAACCGTGTTGTAAGTGCCGCCGCCGCTGGCGTAAATAGCTAGGTTGGCAGTCGATGCCGTGGGGGCGCACCGCTCAATAGCCTGGATAATTCCTTCGGCACTAAACTGCGTGAGCGTGGCGAGCAGATCGACTGGAGACAGGTTGGTAGCCTGGGCGCGCTGTTGCGCGGTAGCCACGTAAGCCATGCTGAATAGCTCCGGGCCGGTCGTCTTGGGAAAGTCGGCGGCAAAGAAAGGATTCGCCAGCAGCGCGGCGAGCAGCGGTTGGTGTACCTGCCCTTGCGCAGCTAGGTCGCCGTTGGCATCGAAGCTTTTTTCGGGAAAGAAGTGCCGGGTGAAGGCGTCGAGTAAAGTGTTGCCGGTGCCCACATCGGTGGCAAATACCTTAGCCGGATCGAGGGAGCCAGGTAAGTAGGTAAAGTTGGCAATGCCCCCCATGTTCAGCAAGATGCGGTCTTCACCGGCTTTCGAAAGCAGTAGGTAATCGCCGTAAGCAGCCAACGGAGCTCCCTCGCCGCCAGCGGCAATATGTTTCTGGCGAAAGTCACTGATCGTCAGAATCCCGGAGCGCACCGCAACATGGTCGCCGTCGCCAATTTGTAAGGTTGCATTCGGAAAGCTAACGTGACCGTGTTGGCGTTGCGGCGCATGAAAAACAGTTTGCCCGTGGCTCGCAATGCAGTCTACTTCGGTAGGCTCAATTTGCCAATCACGCAAGCAGGCCAGCACCATGTCGGCGTGCAGCAGCCCAATCCATGGGTTCAATAAGCAGAGGTGCTCGAAGTCAATTTCAGACTTGGCAAATACGCGGCGGATTTCTGCTTTTACTTCCTCGGTGTAAGGCACCGTAGCGAATCGCTCTACCTGCACTTGTGTGGTCGTTCCATTGCCCTGAAAGCGGCATAGCGCTACATCTAGGCCATCGAGCGAAGTGCCCGACATAAGGCCAATGATCCGTCGAGCAGGCTTTTGCGCAATGGTAAAAAGGTGGTGCAGGTTGGGGTTCATAAACAGCGCTACAACAATGAGCCGACAAGTTGCAAAAGAGGACCCCGATTTTGTAAACTGCAGCGGCATTTGTATCAACCGAATCGCTTTATTTGTGGCCGTACGGCGCCATATCCCTATTTTTGATCGGAAAATAAGTATACCGGAGTCAGCTCTGAGTAATAAAAAGGCACAAAACAGTACATGGTACAAGCAGCGATATGGTTGCTTATAGCAAGTTGTGTACACCCACTTATCCTCCTTTACTTCCTGAATGCAGCCGCAACCTTTCGAGAAAACGTACACCGCGCGCTGGGCCGATATGGACCCGAATGTGCACATGCGCCATTCTGCTTACACCGACTATGCTGCGCAGCTTCGCCTAGAGTACCTAGCTGAGCACGGGTTCCCCATGCAGACATTTGCCAAGCTAGCTATTGGTCCCATCCTGTTCCGCGAGGATACGCGCTTTCTGAAGGAGATTGGGCTAAGCGAAGTGATACGGGTCAGGGGCGAACTGGCTGGGTTGAGCGAAGATGGTTCGCGGTGGCGCATTGTGCACACCATCTTCAAAGCCGATGGCCGTCCGGCCGCCACGATTACGGTGGACGGAGCTTGGATGGATCTACGTCTGCGCAAGCTAACGCTGCCCCCCGACGATTTGGTGGAAGCTATGAAGCAGCTGCCGCGCCACGAGACGTACGCGGATATTGTTAAAAGCTCGTAGGAGCGCGCCCGACGTGTTTAAGTTTAACAGTCGGGCAACTCGTTGAGGATGGTTACGTCCTGCAGTTGAACGCGCTGTAGGGCTTTTCTATGCGCCTTGCACAGCCCGTGCAATTCGCTCCACTTGGCGTTGGTGGCGCAGCACGTGGTCGATCATAAAGTCGAGCGTCTGATAAATATTGAGCATGCCGGAGCGTGGGTGACGGAAGATAGCCCGGCCCAATAGCTTCGACGGAAATTCATTCAGAAGTTGTTCGAGGCGACGGCGCACGCTAGCCCACTCCGTTTGAAGTTGGCTGATGGGTGGGATTTCGGCGGGCATCATTCGCGCTAAGCGGTCCGGCGCTTTGAAGCGCAGAAAGGGCAGACGTAGTAATACGCGGAGCAAACTAGATCGGAAGAAAGACCCAATCCCCGCGTGAGCATGCCCGTCTTCCTGCATAACTTTCTTCTCCAAGTATTGCCCGATGCTAGCTTCAGCTAGTAACAAATGTTGCACGACGTGCGCCGCTGACCATTGCTCCGGCCCCGGTACCTGATGGTCTTTGGCGCCAAGTGCGGTAGCTGTGCTTAGCAGCTGTTCTGTGGCCCGTTCGAGCTGTTCAAAACGGATGTGCAAACGGTGATTCATACGTGCAGAGCGGAGTAGAGTGGGAAAGGAGCAACTCAACAGCAGATACGAAAAACCAAGCCGTTCTGGCTCAAATGAAGCAGGTTTTATCCTAAAAAACCTAGGTTGATAAGCGCCCATCTGCCAACCCCACGCCGCAGGTGCTAGGCTGGTGTGGCTGCGGGCGGCTGCCGGTCCGACGACAATCAGTTTACCAATTGGTTTTCATGTTGTGCGCAGGCTAAAATAACCAGCGGGCCACAAACAAGAAGAGCCGCCCTTGTGCGGGGCGGCTCTTCTGGAAGCTAGGAAAACTGATCTTAGGCAGTCTTGTACAGTACGTTCTTCACTGCCTTCACCGTGCGAGCTACGTTCGGCAGCGATGCTTCGATGAGGGTAGGCGCGTAGGGTAACGGCACGTCGGCGCAGGTAATGCGCTCCACGGGGGCGTCGAGGTAGTCGAATGCGCGGCGCTGGATGATGTAGCCTAGCTCCGAGCTGATGCTAGCCAGCGGCCAAGCTTCTTCTACAATCACGATGCGGTTGGTTTTCTTCACCGACTCCACCAGCGTATCGTAGTCGATTGGGCGCACTGAGCGCAGGTCGATTACTTCGGCTTCGATGCCTTCCTTGGCTAACTCGTCGGCGGCAGCGTACACTACCTTCATCATCTTGCCGAAGCTCACCAGTGTTACGTCTTTGCCTTGGCGCACCACGTTGGCTTTGCCAATTTCCAGCAAGTACTCTTCCTCTGGTACTTCTCCTTTGTCGCCGTACATCAGCTCCGACTCCATGAAGATCACCGGATCGGGGTCACGGATGGCGCTCTTCAGCAAGCCTTTGGCGTCGTAGGGGTTAGAAGGAACAACTACTTTCAGACCAGGGCAGTTGGCGTACCAATTTTCAAAGTTCTGGGAGTGCTGCGAGGAGAGCATACCCGCGTTGCCGGTTGGGCCACGGAAGACGATCGGGCAAGAGTACTGACCACCCGACATGGAGTACGTCTTGGCGGCAGCGTTGATTACCTGGTCGATGGCTACCAGCGAGAAGTTGAAGGTCATGAATTCGATGATCGGAATCAGGCCGTTCATAGCCGCGCCTACGCCGATGCCCGCGAAGCCTAGCTCCGCAATCGGTGTATCAATCACGCGCTTCGCGCCGAACTCGTCGAGCATGCCCTGGCTTACTTTGTAGGCGCCGTTGTACTCGGCCACTTCTTCGCCCATCAGGAACACGCGCTCATCGCGCCGCATTTCTTCGGACAGGGCTTCACGCAGGGCTTCCCGGAATTGGATGGTCCGCATAGGTATTGGTTGACAGAGAAATCGATAAACTCAAAAGAAGAAAAGCCGGCGCAAACCGGCCCGTAAAGCTACAACGCTTGGGGCGGATGGGCAAACTCGCCGGACATCTTCGGCGCCGCAAACTAACAAAGGCTGCCTACGGGCAGTGACAGAGCTAGCCGTTCGGCCAAACGAGCGAGATGTACCACGCCACCTAGGGTACTAATAGCGCCGGCTGCTTTCTGCTGTGCCTAAGCTGAGTGTTCCTAGCGAGAAGCGGCTTGGCAAGGCAGAAAACCCTCGCGGAGCTGGTCAGAACGCAGGCAAATAGACGAGGGACTGGTGCTGGTCGCCGGAAATGGCGCATACCAGTACCCGTACTCGGGATGCGCCGGGTGAGCAGCGGGGCGCAGGAACTTAACCTGTTTAACCCGGAATACCTCAAACGTGTTGACTGGGTACGGAGCCGGTAGCAGCCACCGTTGCGTAGTGGCAACCAAGCCGTTGGCCTGCAGCTGGCCATGTCGCGTGAGTGTGTACACGAGCTTTAGCTTGGTCGTACCCGGTAAGTAGGCGCGCAGTGAATAGTAACCTGTAGAGTCGATTGGGTAGCAGGCTGCTACCATAACGCGCGTATCTTCCGCAGGTAGGTGAGCTAGCAAGGAGCTAAACTCGGTCGGAGTCAGTTGACGGGGCACGCCAAAGGAGCGCAGCTCGATCAACGTTGTAGTGGCTAGCAAAGCGGCTACCATGCTCAATGCAAGCCAAGGTCTAAGATTTAAGTGCAGCTTACGACTACACACCGCCAGAAGCGGAATGAGCAGTAAGCAGAACAACGGCAGGACGAAGGCGTAACCAAATCGGTAAGCCGGCGCGGAATTAAACCAGAAGACAATGCCGAGTAAAGTCACGCCGATCAGCAAGCTCCATTTTGTGCGGTGCTGACTTTGCCAAGTGCGGCAGCGTATAAATATTCCTAGGTTAATTAGTGCTAAACCCGGCAACAAGAGCGTTATAAAACGATCATACGGTTGCTGCTGCTGCCACCAGATTGGCAACCAGTAGCTTACAGGCTTTCCATATACATTGTACTGGGTCAGCGCCGGATTGCGGGCAAAGTTGCGGATGTACGAGACGTGGTCAGCTACACTTGTTGCAGGAACTTTCCAATCAACCGTTAAGAGGTCCAGGGCTGGAAAAGGAAAGAACAAGTATCCCGTTAACGTAACCGTGTTAAGGAGCCAAGGAAGGGTTAGGATCAAGCCAAAGCTCACCATACGGATAAGCAAATTTACTTTGATGCGGCCTGGCCTAGGGTAATGCCAAAACCAGAACAAAGGAATCAGCACTAAGGGAACCACCGTCAGCTTAATGGTTATAGCGTACAGAATAAGTAGTACTACAGCTAAGTGACCTAGGGCCAACGGTTGGCTTCTACTAGGAACACCCAATTCTGCCGTTTGGCTAAGTATTGTGAACGTTAATACGATGGAGGCTGAGTCGGCTCCCAGCGATAAGATGCCGTAGCTACCCCAAAAGAGTAGAACGAACCCAAGCAAAAGCCTAAATAGAGCCGTGTAGGAGAGCAAACCAGTTTGTTTGCGAGTGAGAGGAGCCAGCGCATAGCCAGTGAAGAGTATCAACGTGAGCGGCATCAGGCTTTGCACAGGGCTACCTAACCATTGCCCCCAACTGCTAAGCACCTCCGTAGCAAACCAGGACGAGTTGTAACCCAGATGCAAATCCAGGTTTGCTAAGCCCGGCACAGTTCCCATTTCTTCCAGCCAGCGCACGAATGGAGCGTGGTAAACGGCTGTGTCCCCATCAAGTGGTGGTAGCGTGCCTAAAACAAGCAAATTCAATCCTACCAATACCATGGTCACCCAGGCAAGGGGACTCCAGTGCGCGAACTGCAAACGGAGGCTTCCTACTACCTGCTGCCAGCCGCTGCGACTGAGCAGAGGTAAGCCCACTGACAGAAGCCCAACAGTTAAAAAGGTCGGGCCGCGCAAAGGGCCAAACAGAGCCCAAGTTTCGAGCAGGGCTGTGAGTAGCGCGATGCCCAGCCACCATATTACCAGCACTGATACGGATTCAGTGTCATTAGAAGAAAGATAGGTTTTGCTCCACCGCCGAAGTTGGTCCAAAAACCAGCTCCCAAATGATAATGGCACCAGCAACATCCACAAACACGATAATAATAAAAGAACCATGAAGTAATATGAAGTAGAACTATCGGGTAAAAGTGGGGAGAAATTCCCGGCTCACGACAGCCAGCGTACAAAGATGAGCGGCATTAGAGGTTATTGCAGTTCGTGGCGGCTGGTTGGTAAAGCTAGGGTGCCGAAGTTGTTCTGGCGAGGCGTGTGGCTGTGCCATAGGAGATTGCAAATCCCCGGCTCACGACAGCCGGATTATAAATCCGGCCGAGCTAGGTTAGATTTTCTACCTTGTGAGCGCAGCTAAATGGTGCAGATTAGTATCTGTGGCGTTCGGTTAATGTTGAAAATTCAGATGCCTTCTCTCCTGTCCCTCATCTAATGTCATTAGGACGTCAACTCACAATCCTATATGGTTGCGCCTTAATGGCCGGTTCTGTGCGTATGTTTTTTCCGCAACTGTCCTGGTTTGATAGACTCAGCTTATGGCACACCCCATTATGGCGGTTGGCTATTGCTTTCTTCGTTGCGCCTATTATTGAACTAGCATACTACGGCATTGCCTATTTGATTGCTAGCTTCAGCTTTAAGCTCGTGATGACATTTTTAGGTAAGCAGTTTACACAACTAACCGCCTTACTTGTTGGGCTGACTCATGGCATTGTCTGGTCATTCCTAACAACCCTGATTGTGTACCATTTGGATATTCGTGGTTCGATAGGAACTGTGCTATGTATTTATGGATTCGTTGGGCTTGTTTACGGCTGGTTGTATCATGGTGCTTCGCGAGCTTATAAAGAATAGCCTAGGTAGTAATTTGGTAAACTAGTGGACAGAATAATTCAGATGGCTTGACATGCAAGCTTTTTCAAAAGCGGTCTAATCGCCAGAAGGGGTTTAGGAAGTCTGAGTAAGTATCCTTACCGCAGCGCCTCCACAAACGTCTTACTCCCCGCGTATTCCTGAAACTCTAGGTCTTCTACGGCGCGGTTGGCAAAGCTTCGGTCTAGCTCCACGGCGCGGCGCAGCTGTTGACCTAGCAACGTTTCGTTCTTGGTGCGGGCCGCTACCACGGCCTGGCAGTAATAGGAGAGGGCATCGTTGGGTTTCAGCTGCAACGCCTCGTAGTAGAGCACCGTAGCGCCAGCGTGGTCACCTTTTAGCAGGTGAATTAGCGCCCGGTTCATTAAGTTTTGGTAGGTTTTGTTGCTGTAGCTGAGGCTGCCGAGCGCATCGTCGAGTTGACCGATTTCAATTTCGAGCGCGGCTTTGTCGGCAAATACTTTGTAGAGCATCTGGCGGGCGCCTCCTAGCTTGATAGCGTAGTCGTAGCTCTGCAGGGCTTCGAGCCGGTCGCCGGCGCGGTGGTAGGCGCTGGCGGCACGGTAGAAGAGGGCAGCCGTGGGGTTGCGGTGCGCGGCCAGCACGAAGTTGGTCGCGGCGCGACGTAGGTAAGCGCGTTCCACTTTGGCATTCACCTCTTTCTCCGAGCGGAGCTGCAACACGACCCCTAGGTTGTAGTAGGCCTCCCAACGACCAGTGGTAGCAACCGAGGTTTCGTAGATGCGCTGCTTTTCGGCTAGTAGCGGTGTGAGCTGGGCCGAGTAGCGGAGCTCTTCCGGCGTGAGGGCGTCGGCTTCCGTTTGCTTCTCCACAATCTTCTTGGAGAGTAGATAAATCTCCGAGTCGTAGCGTTTGGGCGCGGTGTACTTCACAGCCACCGTGCCGAAGCGCATGACTGGGTAGACATATTGCTCTAGGTAGTCGTAGAAGGAGAGGGTGCGCAGGCGACGCTCTTTCTCAGCAAAGGTGCCTGGGGTGTCGTTGATGATAAACAACACGGAGTCAATCTGATCGGGTTTTAGTGCGGAGGCTTGTACTTTGTTCAAAAACAAGTCCCAGCGACGGTGGTAGGCAGCAGTTTCGAACTTGATGCTGCGCACCGAGTTAAGATACGAGTAGCCATCTACGCGCTTCTTGTAGTAGCGCAGCAGGGCCTGCACGCGCTTGTCTGCTAGCCGCGGGTCGCGCATATCGAGCGAGTCGGGGGAGTGGCCAGCCACTACCATCACCTTTTCGGTGTGTTGGTTGGCGTCGATGAAATCTTCTAGCGCGGCCACGTTGGTACCTAGGTAGTTGCGGATGGCCGACTGTCCCGCGTCGAAGAAAAACGGCAACACGCGCGTGCCACTCATAACGTTGCTAACGCTGATGGGCACAATCTGAATAGCGGTATCCTGCCGCACCACCAAGCGCCCCGTCGTCACGATGCCGCGGGCTAGGGTAATTTCTGGCGCCCGGCGCCGCTGGCTTTCCTGCCCTAGCTCATACACTTCAGGCGTAGCTACCAGAAAGCCGGGGTTTTTAGTGGCTACGTAGGGAAAGGAAAACTGCTTGGTAATGACGAGCTGGTTTTTGTGCTCGGGGTCGTACACGTACTCGCCGGAAAGGAATGCAAGACGACCCACGGTGTCTTCGCTCAAACCGTTGTTGTAGCGGTAGCGCAGGTTGAGGCGGTAGGCTTTGCCGCGGTGCAAGTGTTTTACAGGTACGCGCGCGGTCACTTCAAACAGCACATTTTCGCCGTTGCTGTCCAGTACCGACGGTTGCACACTTACTTGACGTCCGGCCTCCGCAACCTTAAGCATGCGCGGCAACGTACAACTAGTAAGTGTACTTGTAGCTAGTAAAACCAGCGCCGATGACCACCGGCACAAAACACTTTTCATAAGGAACAAACAGGCGAAAGGCGGCGCGGAATATCGGAAGAACAAATGCAAAGCTGCATTGCAGAAACGAAAATTAGCGTGATTTGCTACCGATGTGCTTGTAAGCTGCTAGGTTTCGTTTTATTTTAAGGAGTGTTAGCTACGCTAATTATCTGTAAAGGAGTGTAAAGGAGATAAGTATGAAGCGGATAACTGATTTCATCGAGAAGCAGAGCTTTGGAGTCTGCAATGCTCTGGGAAACCGGTTGGGGTTCTCCACCAGCAGTGTGCGGCTTTCCTTCATTTATGCCTCTTTTTTCACGTTTGGCTCGCCGGTGGTATTATACTTTGCCCTGGCATTCTGGTTAAACGTGCGCCGAGCCATGCGCCGACAGCGGAGCACCGTTTGGGATTTGTAAGCTATTAGCTGTTGGCTACTAGCTTGTAGCTTTCCTGTTGTGTAGTCGGCTGAATAGCCAGCTCCAAGAACGTACGCTTGCTCTGCACGAAGTAGGCCCATACGAGGCTTCCGGGATACGTTCCTGGCCGTTCGGCCAAGCGCAACCTAGGTTGCGCTTCTTGCCGCCGTTTTTTCCAGTAAGATCGGTCTTTTAGAAAATCACGATGGGCCCGCAGGATGGCGCGTGCGTCGGCAATAGCTCCCTGCGCCAGAAACCGCGCGGCTGCTACCCAATCCAGTAATATCCGCGTAGCTAAAACGCTACGCAACTCCGGCTCTGGTAGGTTTTTGTACACTAGTGCTAGCCCGTTGCGAAAGTTCAGGTAGGTCTTGCGCGGATTGGACTTGTGCAGCGTGCCGCCCCCAACGTGATACACCGTGCTGCTTCCTTGGTACCAGACTTCGTAGCCGGCATTCCACAGGCGCCAACACAGGTCGATTTCTTCCATGTGGGCAAAGAATGCCTTTTCCAGCCCGCCCATGGCGTGCCAGGCCGCCGCCTGCACCATCATGCACGCACCCGTAGCCCACGCCACCGGCCGGGCATCGTCGTACTGGCCGGTGTCGGTTTCGATCGTATCGAAGAGGCGGCCGCGGCAAAAGGGGTAACCTAGCTTGTCGAGGTAGCCCCCGCCCGCGCCAGCGTACTCAAACTGCTCGGGAGCAGCGTACGAACGGATTTTGGGCTGGCAGGCCGCTAGGGTAGGGCGCTCCGCAAACAGTGCGCGGATGGGTTGCAACCAGCCCGGCGTCACGGCCACGTCGGAGTTGAGCAGCACGTAAAATGCGGCGTCTACCTGGCGCAACGCTTGGTTGTAGCCCTCGCAAAAACCTAGGTTTTCGGGGTGCTGAATCAGTTCTACCGTTGGAAACTCTCGGCGCAGCACGCCCACCGAATCATCCGTGGAGGCATTATCGGCGACGATGACGCGGGCGCCATCGGCGTAAGCAAGCACGGAAGGCAGGAACTGTCGCAGCAGCTCCTGGCCGTTCCAGTTCATAATGACAATGGCAATATCGGTGCAATCCACCGCGCGGGTATTAGAGGCCAAAGTTGCCTAGGTCGAGGCCCGGCAGATTGGGCATCAGGCCAGCTGTTTTGCTTTTCAACGATTCGCGAGCTTGTTCGCCGGCTTCCTGTATGGCCTTGTTCACGGCGGCTACTACCAAGTCGGCGAGCATGTCGCGGTCGGTGAGCAGCGTTTCGTCGATTTCCAGCTTTAGCAGGAGCCGTTCGCCGTTGGCTGTTGCTTTCACCAAGCCGCCCCCCGACTCCGCGGTGGCGGTAATGTATTGCATTTCGCTCTGGGCCTGCTGCATTTTCTCTTGCAGCTCTTTCACCTTGCCCATCATGCCCATCATATCAAACATAAGCGTGTAATCTAAGTTTCCAGCGTCTGGAAGCGGTTTTCGAATGAGAAATCAGTGCGGGCTCCTTCATCTAGTCTCTGAATACCCCGCACGAGCGTAAGAGCATATCCTTGCCAAGTAGATGAGGGAAGCCACCTTTAAACACTTTTGATGACGAAAGGTAGCCTTACGCAAACAAATCTACGTGATTCGCCGCCACAAGGGTAGCCCATGCCTCCCGACTGCCAACAGTGAGAAGGCCTTACCTGTCACGTGCTGTTTGCGAAAGGTTGCGAAGAGCACCAGGCTACTAAAGGACTGCGCCAAGTGCGGGTCGCCGTTCCGCTACACGCCGGTATACGTTTCGTACCGCTAGTTTCCACGTTTTACCTACCTAGATAGTGGCAGTGCCTTGCTATGCAGGCATAATGGAATGATAACCTCTGCCCGATAAGCTCAACGGCCACGAGTGGTAGATTTGTCGCCGCATTTGTCGCCAGATCCACTTAAACGCGTATCGTGCTGCTTGTAGAACCTGCTGCTCCTTTTTCTGTCGTGTCCAAACGGTTCTTGGCTTTTCCGGTTCCGGCGCAATATGCTATTCTGCAGGCGTTACGGTGGACGGTTTTCGCGGAAGGTGTCTTTTTGCAAGTGCCCACCACGGAATGGCTCCGCCTGCTGCATCTGGTAGATCCGCTCATCCAAGTAGATTACAACTCCGGCGAAACTTATCAGGTTCAGGAAGGCCGTGGCCTGCTACTACAACTCCTCAATCATTACCTCGATGTGCGTTGAGCAGGACTGTGTTGGTGAGCTAGGTAACGGAAGAGTGCTTGAAGGGCCGTACGAGGCAGCCTAGGGTTTGATGTTCGGCCGCGGCAAGGCAAGTGGCCAGCAAGCTTCACCAAACCGTTACAGCATCGGCACATTGAGGTAATCTAAGACGCCGAATTTTGTCGCGACAATCGTTCTACGCTATGAACAACCGCAAGCAAACCTCGCGCGCCCATTGGCTTCTCCGTTTAGCGGCTCTCATCCGCCCGGCGCAAACAGCTACTCCGACTAGCACCGCGCCCAGCCTTTTCATATGAAAACGACCTTTCAGTACCGGAACGGTCGTTTCAACTATCGCCAGAAACGGCACCTCACTACCCAGGCAAGTCCTGTAGCGCCGCCCACAACGGAGCTAGCGTTTCCGGCGCCTTCACGGCAAACCCGGGAGCTAGGTGCTTCCTCCAAGCAGTTCGCTTGGGACAAGGCCGCCTAGCTTTTTTCTTCATCTGAGCAGCACACTGCCCTGGGTACTTCAACAGGTGCTTGGCTCTCGTCACTTATCGCGCAACCATGACCAACATCTTATTCAACCATTGCCACTTGTCGCCTTCCGACACACCCGTATCAGCTCCGGCAGTGCCCTCCACAAGCCGCCGGTTATTGAGCATCCGAATTGCTCTGGAACTCTGTGGGGTGCCACCGTTGAGCACAACGGCGAATATTTTGCTGGCCCGTTATGTCGCTGGTCGCGTTCCTCTAGCTGCCATCATGCCCACTCTGCTGCAAGGCTAAGGAGAGAAGTCTAGGTTACGAGAAGAACCAAAAAGCCCCCGGTTGCTGAGCAGCCGGGGGCTTTTGCTTGGAAGCTAGAAAACGAGATTTAGTCGTTATTCGACAAGTGATCAACCACCCTAAACCACACGGCTTGATGCGCGAAATTTATCTGCAGGAATCTAGGATGGTATAGCGCGCCTTAGTCGTCATCATCGTCTTCGTCCTTGCCGGCCATAGACGCGGGGTAGCGCTGCTTGCCTTTGGTGGCAAACCAGATAATGCGATTCATCAGATCGTCGTGCCCGCTGTCGATGTGGTCGAACTCAGGTCGCAGGGAAAGGCGGCCGAACCGGAGCGCTGCGCCCGTTAGCTTGGAAAGTGGCGGGTTGATTTGGTCGATGGGCACGCGGTTGCTCAGGCTGCGGAAGGGTTTGGCCGTTGGCTTATCGGCAAAGCAGTCGAACATGGGCAACGCCGTGGCATCCATGATGTTCATGGGCGGAATACCTAGGATCTGCTCAATCGAGCGCACAATGCACGTCTGGTTGTAGTTCGTCGAAACGGTTTTCTGCAAGCGGCTGTAGGGGCTCACCACAAACCCCGTGGTGCGGTAAGCCGACACATGGTCCCAGCCAGCTTGGGAGTCGTCCTCAGTCACAAATACCACGGTGTTCTTCCAAAAGCGGCTCTTGGTCAGGGCTTCAATCATTCGGCCAAGGGCTAGGTCGTTGTCGGCGACCATGGCGTTGGGCGTCGGGAAGCCGGGCCGGGTGCCCACCGTATGATCGGTGGAAAGGGCCATAACCGTCAGCTCCGGGAAAGCGTCGCCGGGTTGCTTTTCGTATTCTTCCAGCTCTTTAATAAAGGCGTCGGCCCGAATTTGGTCCGTGATTTTTAAATCGTCGGAGCCAGGATAGAGGGGGGAGAGGAGGGGGCGCACCCGGGAAATAGTGCTAGTGTTCGTGAATACGAACGGCTTGCCGGCTTTGCGGTTGTTGTAGATGTCGGTCCAGGTTAAGCTGTTGTCGTAGTGCGGCTTGCTGGCTTCCCCATAGATCCGGACGGTCTTGCCGTGGTCGGCGGCGTTGTTCCAGATAAAGCCGTTGGTGCTGTACACCAGCGCGTCTTCCTGCACGTGCGGGTAGCTCCGAAACCAGGCTCGCACACTCTTCTCCACGTAATCCGTCACCATTGCGGCATCCGTCCACTGGTGCCCCTCCGCCGACGATTTACCGGATACATAGTAGTTGTCCAGCAGCAAGAAGTCGCGGGCTAGCTGGTGCTGGTTGGGCGTGATGCTGTCCCCGAATATGCATAGCGACTTCATGCCCTTGCCCTCGGGCATGTCGCCCAGCACTTGGTCGTAGGTGCGATTCTCCTTGATAATGTAGATAACGTGCTTGAACACCGACGGCTCCCCAATGCGCTCGGGCATGGGCCTAGGTGCCACGTTCTCGCGGGGCAGGAGGCGAGCTAGGTCTTTACGAAACGTTAAGTTGAGCTTTTGCACCTTCTCCGAATGGCTCACCAGTTGGGCAGCGGTTGGCAGCGGAATCAGCGAAACGGTCGCTTTCTGGTGGTGGGAGTTGTAGATGGTGGCGCTACCACGCAGCGCAGTTTCCAAATCAACTCTTTCGCGCAGCATGTCCTGGTTGCTGACGCGTGCGCCTTCCCCTTCTATGTTCGTGACGAACAAGGAGTTCGTGCCAAGCGCCAAACCGCCGGGATACGCTTCCGTCGGAATAAAGCCCTGCACTTGGCTTGCGCCTTCAGCGCCCGCCCGCGAAGCTTGACGACCTAGCTTCACAACCGCCACGGCATTGTCGAGGCCATTGGCTACGTACAGAGTAGTGCCCGTGGGGTCGAGGGCTAGGGCGTTGGGCGTGTCGCCTACGAAGCCTTGTTGTCCCGGCATGAGCTGCACCGTTATGCTTTCGCTCACCTGCAAGCTGCCCACGGCAATGGCCGAAACCTGGTCACTGTTACCGTTGGCTACATACACAAACTGCTCGTCGGGGCTGGTAATAAGCGCGTTGGGGTGGAGCCCAACCGGCAGCTCTTTTACTAATTGACCATCGGCTAGGTTCAGAACCGTGATGGTGCCTTGGGCAATGGCACCAGTGCGGGGCTCGATGTACGCGCTGCCGTAGGGCACGCCGGCTACCTCGCGGCGCACCGTATCGGTCGGGACGGGGCCAGCCCAGTTGCTGACAAAGGCTTTTTGCCCGGCTATCGTGATGCCGTAGGGCGCGACGCCCGTGGGCTTGGTCCACACAACTTGCTCCGTAGCGAGGTCCAGCTTCACGAGTTGATTGTTGCCATTGAGCACCACGTAGAGGTAGTTCTGGCCGTTCTCCGTCGTGAGAGCTAGGTCATTGGGCAGGGCGAGAGGAGAGGCAACCGGCGCAAAAGAGAAGTGCCGCCGGGTCTTGATCTTGCCCCCCGTGTACACGGCCTCCAGCACGTAGGACTCGTGCGTCTGGCCGTTGGCTGCGCTCCAGAAGAGGTGAACGCCATCGGCTTGCGGCTGCACTTTCAGGCCTGAGTACGTGCTCATAAATCCTTTGTAGCGGGCATCGTCGAGGTAAGTCCAGCGGGCTGCCACGTTGCGCTTGACCGTGTCAAGCAGGGCCACGCCGTAGCGGTCTTCCACGGCCAGCAAAGGCATTTGCGGCACCAGCCGCACGTCCAGGCTATGGTTTTCTAGGTTCGAGCTGCCGTACACGATGGTTTTGCCCGCTGGCGAAATCAACCGGTTGTACGGCATGAGTACGGGCAACACATTGTTGTTCAGAGTGCTGTCGTCGTACGGGCTGTGCATCCGTGCCTGCTCCGCGCTTACCGATGTCTGCGGAGGTTTTTGGGTAGAGCAACTCGTAAAGACAACCCAGAAACCGAACAAGATAAGATGGGTAAAAAGGCGGGTACACTTCATGAGCTGCGCTTCAGGTAAGGCCAAAATTTACGCTACAAAGACGCGAAGGTACTGGTTGCTGGGTTCCGTAATTATTACTGCGGTATTATTGTTTTACTAAATACTTATAAGAATTTAGATGCGCTTGTGTAAAACAAAGTTCATGAGATAAATATATTTGCTTAATACTAAGTTAATCTTTGATCCGTGTCTAATGAATAAGGTAAATTTATTTAAAAGAAAAATTGCCGTATGTAGGCATTAGTAGAATAATCCAAATGATTATTACTTCAAGTAGATTGGTAATCTACCGTTAACCTTAAGGTAATAGCTAGGCCATTGCTTTGCAGAAGTTTTAAAAGACTAAGCAAGGGCCAATGAAAAAATACTACCCTCCAAAACACTCGACAATTGTTCTAAAGAAATTGCATCAGCGGGCATTCGTACTGCTGATATTTCTGACGTTGTCAACAGTTGCATTCGCGCAACAAACCGTCAAAGGCACGATAACCGACGAGAAGAATACGGCGCTACCGGGTGCTACCATCCGATTGAAAGACTCCAACAAAGCCGTGGCCGCTGGCGGTGATGGTACTTATACAATTGAAGTTGCTGCGCCCACCGACGTTTTGGTGTTCTCCGCCATCGGAACGGTAGCCAAAGAAGTAACAGTAGGCGCGCAAACCGTTATCAACGTTGCCCTAGCCAGCGATGCCAAGCAGCTAAGTGACGTAGTCGTAATTGGTTACGGTACGTCAACGAGGCAGGATATCACCGGCTCGGTAACCACCATCAAGTCCGAGGATTTCAACCAAGGGGTGCTGACGACCCCAGCGCAGCTGCTTCAAGGCAAAGTTGCTGGCCTGAACATCACTAAGAGCGGTGACCCCAACCAGCGGCCTTCCGTCGTGTTGCGCGGCCCTTCTACCATTCGCACGGTAAATGGCGGCGTCACGGAGCCCTTCTACGTGATTGACGGCGTGCCCGGCGCCTCTATCGACCTGCTAGCTCCTGATGATATTGCCAGCATTGAGGTCTTGAAAGATGCTTCTTCCACAGCTATTTACGGCGCAAGAGCGGCCAATGGGGTCATTATCATTACCACCAAAAAGTCGAAGGCCGGTCAAGCTAGGCTGACCTACAGCACGTACGGCGCGGTCGAGAAAGTGTCCAAGCGCATCAACATGCTAACCGCAGATGAGTTGCGGAAATACCTAGCCGATAACAAGGTAAAACCGCTAGCTAATCCGGCTGACGACGATGGCTCGAACACCAATTGGCAGGACTTAGTAGAGCGCACCAGCTATTCTACCAACCACAATCTGTCGTTTGGCGCCGCTGCTAATAATACGGACTACGGCGCTAGTGCCAATTACCTCAAGAATAACGGTATTTTGCGCCGCACTTCGCTAGAGCGTATTATTCTGCGCGGCTACGTTAATCAACGTTTCTTTAATAACCGGCTGAAGCTAGGTATTAATTTTATTAATAGTACCACCAATCAAAATGATATTCCGCAAACCAACGTGTTATCCGGAATGCTATTTTATCTGCCAACGGTAAGCCCTTTTAATCCGGATGGTAGTTACAAAGAAAACTATACCCGCACGGGTAGCGGCCCGCTTAATCCACTTTCGCTCGTTGATAATAATACGTATGTGACCAAGGATAATAAATCCTTAATCAATGGGGTGGTGCAGGTCGATATTCTGAAAGGCCTAAAATTCACGCTGACGGGTGCTACGCAGAAAACGCAAAACAACTTCAGCAGCTACCTGAATAGCAAGTCGGGGCTGGCGGTAAACCTAGGTGGGGTGGCTCGCCGCAACCAATACCTCAACACGAACGACGTGGTGGAGTCGTACTTCAACTACGACCGCGACCTAGGGCTGCATAGCTTCAAGTTGCTGGCTGGCTACTCCTATCAGCAAGACCGCACCAACGACGGCTTCGGCATCACGACCCAGAACTTCGCCAACGACGCCCTCAGCTACAACAACTTGTACCTGTCGAACCCGGCTTCGCTTTCGCAGATTGCCTTTACTAACAACCCCATTTCCACGCTTCGCCTCATCTCGCAGTACGGCCGCGTGCAATACCAGTACGGCGACCGGTACCTAGCCCAGGCCTCGATCCGCCGCGACGGTTCTTCGGCCTTCGGTAAGAACAACCGCTACGGCTACTTCCCCACGGTGGCCCTAGGCTGGCGCGTGATCAACGAGAAGTTCATGCAGGATTTGCCGGCTCTGACCGATTTGAAAATCCGGGCGGGCTACGGGGTATCGGGTAACAGCCAAGGCTTCGACGCCTTCTCGTCCATCCTGATCTACGGCACGCCGCCGGGCAGCAGCAAATACCTGAATAACGGCACCATCGCCAACGTGGTGAACGCCGTGCGCAATGAAAATCCCGACCTGAAGTGGGAAAGCACCGCTACCACCAACATCGGTATTGATTTCGGCGCCTTGGATAACCGTATCACGGGTTCGGTTGACTACTACATCAAGAAAACCAGCGACTTGATCAACGATGCGCTGCCGGTGTCTTCCACGCAGTTTCAGTACACCACCTACACCGCCAACGTGGGCCGCATGACCAACAAAGGCATCGAAGTGGCCTTGAACGTGGTGCCGGTTCGCACGAATAACTTCCGCTGGACGTCCTCGCTCAACTTCTCGCATAACAAAAACAACATCGACAACCTGTCGGCGGGGCAGTTTACCATTCCCTACATCCAGACGGCGCAGCTAGGGGGGAAGGGCCAGTCGGGCAACTACAGCCAGATTGTGCAGCCCGGCTCTCCGCTCGGCACGTTCATGCTGTGGCACTACATGGGCAAAAACGAAGCGGGCGTGAGCACCTACCAGAAAGCCGACGGCAGCATCACGGCCACGCAGCCCCTCACGACTGATCAGCGCCTCGCCGGCAGCGCCCAGCCGACGTTGATTTACGGTTGGAACAACAGCTTCAGCTACAAGGGCTTCGATCTGAACTTCTTGGTGCGCGGGGTAACCGGCAATAAGATCCTGAACGCCACCCTAGCTTCCCTGAATAACCCCGCCGACTCGAAGCTCCAGAACATTCCGCGCTTCACGCTGGGCGAATCGTTCAACGACATCAACGGCTACCTCATCTCCGACCGCTTCCTGGAAGACGGCTCCTACCTGCGCCTCGACAACGCCACGCTCGGCTACACGATTCGTCCGAAAGTGCCCGCGGTGAAAGCTATCCGCCTCTACGTGACCGGCAACAACCTGTTCATTATCACCAAGTATCGTGGCATCGACCCCGAAATCAACATCGGCGGTCTGACCCCGGGTATCGACAACAATAACTTCTACCCGAAAACGCGCACGCTGATTCTGGGGCTAAACGCCTCGTTTTAAGAACCTAGCTTCTTGCTTGCTGAAAGTACTTGTATGAAAAATAAAGCATTACTGCTCATTAGTGGCCTGCTGGCCTTGTTCACCAGCTCCTGCGAACTAGATGTGCCCGTCGAGTCGCAATTTGTGGAGTCCAACTTCCCCAAAACCTTGTCCGATTACAACGCCTCGGTAGGAGCCATTTACGCCAACCTGTCGTCGAGCTACGCCGTGCCGTACTGGCGCATGCAGGAAATGTCGACCGACGCGGCCATCATCCCGGCCCGCGACGGCAACTTCGACGATGGCGGGCAGTACCGGCAGTTGCACTACCACACCTGGACGCCCGACCACCCCAACGTGCTCGGCATTTGGCAGTGGGCCTACAGCGGCATTCTGACCTGCAACCGCCTGCTGCCGATTACGAACAACTTCGGCTTCAACGCGACCGAACTGAACACCAAGTTGGCTGAAATCCGGGCCATGCGCGCCTTGTACTACTTCTTCCTGATGGACTTGTACGGCAACGTGCCCATCGTGACGGAGTACCCCGTGAACGACCCGCCGGCCACCCAACCTAGGTCGGAAGTGTACAAGTTCATCGAAACGGAACTGCTTGACGTAGTGAAGCAGCTGCCGGCCAAAACGAACTCACTCTCCACGAACACCCAGCAATACGGTCGCCCGACCAAGGGGATGGTGTTTGCGCTGCTGGCAAAGATGTACCTCAACTCGGAGGTGTACGTGGGCACACCGCGCTACCCCGACGTGGTGCGCATGGCCGACAGCGTGCAGACTAATCGCAACTACAGCCTCGATGCCAAGTACCGGGACATCTTCCTGCCCAACAACGGCCCGCAGATCAACGAGACAATTTTCGCCATTCCCTACGATCAGCAAATCCCTGGTAACCAGTTCACGCGCTTTGGCTTCTTCTACTATCTCACGCAGGCCTATGGCTTCAACGTGGGCCTGAGCATTGCCATGAGCACCACGCCCGAGTTCTACAACCGCTTCAATCTGCTGGGCGACTTCCGCACCAAAACGTGGCTAGCCGGCCCGCAGTTCGTGCCCGACGGCAACGGTGGCTTCACCAATACGCCGGTGTACTACCCCGGCACGACCACGCAAATCGTGATTGATCCGGTGCTGACGCTGGTGCCGCCCAAGCCCATGGACCTAGGCAACACCCTCACCAGCCAGTCGGAAGGTGTGCGCTCCATCAAGTACTATCCCGATCCGACTATCATCCAAGCTACCCGCCTGAATAGCAATGACGTACCCGTGTTCCGCCTCGCCGACGTGATGCTGATGAAAGCGGAAGCCATCCTGCGTGGTGCCTCCGCCACCTCCATCAACGGCGAGCTGCAAACGCCCTTGGTGCTAGTCAACAAAATCCGGGCGCGTTCCGGGGCCCAAACGGCTGGTTCCATCACCCTAAACGGCATCCCCGACGAGCGAGCCCGTGAGCTGTACTGGGAAGGGTGGCGCCGCAACGACCTGATCCGGTTCGGGCAGTTTGAGGTAGAATATCCACTGCCGAATGACAACCTGAAAATGGACAAGAGCACCTTCCGCCGCCTGTACCCGGTGCCCACCAACGAGCTGAAGCTCAACCCCAATCTGAAGCAGAACGAGGGATACTAAAAGCTAGGTCTAGGGTTCTCAACTCCCCTCCTTTTTTAAGGAGGGGTGCCCGAAGGGCGGGGTGGTTAAGGTCGTTGAACGATATCAGGGCTAAAACCTAGCTCTATTTTCTAGCTCTAACTGGACCACCCCAACCCCTCCTTAAAAAAGGAGGGGAGCTTAGCTTTAGTTTTCTAACCTTAGCTTTTTAGCTCTGGTATCAAATAACTCAGCCAACATGAAGGTCATTTCACTGTCCAGTCTTCTCCTGATTTCCTCCTTTCTGTCACCTGCTAAGGATGATGAGTTGCCGATCAACAAAATACAGGTGATTGGCTCGCACAACAGCTACAAGCAAGCCATTGACCCGAAGCTGTTTCGTATGCTCCAGAAGAATGACTCAGTGAGCATGAGCAAGATTGATTACAGCCATTTGTCGCTGAGCGAGCAGCTAGGTATGGGACTGTCCGCTCTGGAAATTGACGTGTATGCCGACCAGCAAGGCGGCAAATACGCCCACCCTAAAGGTCTAGACCTAGCTCCTGGCCAGCCGGCC
Source organism: Hymenobacter sp. GOD-10R (assembly GCF_035609205.1). Classification (NCBI taxonomy): domain Bacteria; kingdom Pseudomonadati; phylum Bacteroidota; class Cytophagia; order Cytophagales; family Hymenobacteraceae; genus Hymenobacter; species Hymenobacter sp. GOD-10R. The sequence goes on along the minus strand of NZ_CP141184.1, from coordinate 4,060,708 downwards.
TACGACACGGAAGGCGTGATGAAGCAGCCGGGCTTCAAGGTGTTCCACATTCAAGATATTGACTTCCGCAGCAACTGCCCTACGTTCAAAATGTGCTTGCAGGAGCTCAAGCGCTTTTCGGCAGCACACCCGGACCACCCGCCCGTGTTCATTACCATGAACGCCAAATCGGAGGCCATGAGCCGGCCGGGCTTTACGGTGCCGGAGCCCTTTACCGCCGCCGTATTCGACCAATTGGACAAGGAAATCATCGATAACCTAGGTCGGGAAAACATCATTACGCCCGATCAGGTGCGGGGAAAATACGAGACGCTGGAAAGCGCCGTGCTGCACCAGAATTGGCCAACGTTGAAGCAAGCGCGGGGCAAGTACATTTTTATTCTGGATGAAATAGGCGAGAAGCGCGCGACGTACATCGCCGGCCATCCTTCCTTGAAAGGCCGGGTGCTGTTCGCCGATGCCGAGCCGGGCACGCCCGAGGCCGCGATTCACATCATGAACAACGCCAAAAAGGACCTAGCTGCCATTCAGGCGCTAGTCCAAAAAGGCTACATCATCCGGACGCGGGCCGACAGCGATACGCAGGAAGCGCGCAAGAATGATAAGAGCAGCTTTGAAGCGGCTATGAAATCGGGTGCGCAGATCATCAGCACCGATTTTTACCAGAAGAGCACGCACTTCAAATCCGACTACGTCATCAGTTTCTCCGACGGCAAGTATTTCCGGCCCGATCCGGTATTTGCTAAGAATACAGCCGGCAAGTAGGAGAGCATGCGAGTTACGAAGCGTTTCCTGCTGTTGCTAGGTGTGCTGAGCTTCGCGCTAGCGCACCTAGCAACAGCTCAGTCTGTTACTAGTATCAGCAAGAAGGGGCACATCCCCGCGGATAGCCTGTTCAAGCTGGTGTACGTGCCCATCGACGTGCCGACGGGCATTGCGGAGCTGCGGGTGAAGGAAATCTACTCGCAGCAAGGAAAGAACGTTCTGAACCTAGGTATTTACGGGCCAGAGGGCTACCAGATGGGTAATACGGCGGGTTTCCGGGGCTGGTCGGGTGGGGCGAAGACGGAGTTCTTTCTCAATGCGCAGGAGGCCTCCACGGGGTACATACCCGGCAAGATCAAGCCCGGCCGCTGGCACATTCTAATTTATCCTTCCACGATTTTGCCGGAGGGAATTGACTGGGAGCTAGCCGTATCGCTAGTGCCCGGCCCCGATAAACCGGCATTCCAACTAATGCCCGCGCCGGCTTCGGTAAACAATCAACCCGGCTGGTACCGCGGCGATTTGCACATGCACACGCTGCACTCTGACGGCAAGCGCACCCCGCAAGAGCTAGTGAACGAAGCCGTGGCCCAAGGCCTAGACTTCATCGTCTCGACCGAGCACAACACTAACAGCGCCAACCTGAGCTGGGGCAAGTACGCGCCTAAGAACCTGCTCATTATTAACGGGGAGGAAGTGACCACCACGGCCTTCGGGCACTGGAATGCCATGGGCCTGTCGCCCACCACGCTCATCGAGTGGCGCTACACCTCCCAGGATAAAGCCGTAACAAAATACCTAGCCCAAGTGCACGCCGATAGCGGCCTGGCTATCATCAACCACGCTTTTTACACCAAGGAGTGCATCAACGGCTTCGGGTTTGATGTCAAGGACTTTGATGGCATCGAAGTCTGGAACGGTCAGTGGGATGCCCTCGACGAACTCGCGCTGAAGTGGTGGGACGACCTCTTGCGTGCCGGCACGGCTAAGCTGGCCGTGGCCGATAGTGACACGCACACAGCGGCGCCTTCTCCCAACCAGCTCGGTCGACCCCAAACCGTGGTGAAGGCTAAAAGCTTGTCGCGCAGCGGGATCATGCAAGGGTTGCGGAAGGGCAATGCCTACCTGAGTGCCGATAACAAGCTGAGGTTGACCCTAACGGCTACTGCCGGCGCCGCTACCGCCAACCTAGGTGACCGGCTGCCTGCTGTGGTTGGGAAAAAGGTCCAAGTAGCTTTTACCTTGCAGCAAATACCCGCTCAGGCAGTCGTGACGCTGCACGGGGAGAAGGGCGTTCTGTTCACGGAGCAAGCTGCCATCGGCAAAGCTGCCACTTGGCACTGGACCGTTCCGGCCGGTGCGACGAAGTACGTGCGGGTGGAAGTGCGCACGCCTCAGGGCGAGATGCTAGCCTTAACAAACCCGATCTGGTTGGGCTAGCCCTGGCTTAATGAATCGAGTATTCTATGCGGCGCACTCCCTTAAACCCACCACGGCTGTGCAACTCAGGGCCATAATGATCGTCCGTTAGCTCAAACGTCATCTACTCGTAATGATGGCGTAATGACGAAGCCCTTCTTTCCGGCCGACCTTTGCCGAAGAAGAAGGTTGCTTTGTCGCCGCCGAAAGATCTTCTTCCTGAGCCCGAGCGGCTAGCCGGCGCTCAGCGCTTTCCCAGAACAAATGCAGTGGTACCAAGACGATATCCGACGCCTGGAGCAGAAGCCAGCAACCAAGTCCGATCGGCCGAAAGTGGTGTTTTATGGCAGTTCCACCTTCACCCGCTGGGGGGAGGAACTGGAGCGGTGCTTCCCGCAGATTGAGGCCGTTAACCTAGGGTTTGGCGGGTCGACGTTGGCGGCCTGCGCCTGGTTTTTCGCCCGGGTTGTGCCGCGCCAACAACCCGATTACCTCTTCGTGTACGCCGGCGACAACGACCTGGGTGACGGCCGCAACCCCGAGGAAGTGGTGCTGTTTTTTGAGCAGCTGTTGGCGCGCGTGCAGGCAGCGCTAGGCAAAATCCCCGTGTGCTTTATTTCCATTAAGCCTAGCATCGCCCGCCAGCACCTGCGCGGCAACATCGAGTACGCCAACTACTGCATCGGGCAGTTGATCGAGCAGCAGGGCACCCCGCTCTATTACCTCGACCTCTACCACCACATGCTGGACGAACGAGGCCAGCCCCAATCCGCGCTCTTTGACCCCGATGGCTTGCACCTCTCGCCGCAAGGCTACGCGCTGTGGCAGCGAGAAATCGGGGCGCAGCTAGCGCGTATGCTGCCCCCGCCTGGGCAGACCTAGGCACCACTTTCCGGATCCGATATGCTCTCCACTTGTAGTTCGCCTACCCGTATGCACCGCGAGTACCACGAATGGTTCAGTTCGGCTTTGAATCGGCGCATGGAGCTGCTCGTCTTCGGGACGGCGGGTGCGCGGGTCTTGTTCTTTCCTACGCGGAAGGCGCATTTCTACGATTATGAGAACTGGGGCGTGGTGGAAGCTCTGCGGCCTAAGATCGAAAGCGGGTTCTTGCAGCTCTACTGCGTGGATAGCATCGACGCGGAAAGCCTGTATTGCAAAGCCAAGCACCCGGCCGAGCGGATTCAGCGCCACTTGCAGTACGAGCGCTACATTCTGGACGAGGTGCTGCCGTTCTCAAAAAGCCTCAACCCCAACATGTTTCTGATAGCTGCGGGCTGTAGCATGGGCGCTTTTCACGCCGTGAACCTAGCTTTTCGGCATCCGCAGCGCTTCGGCCGGGTAGTGGGCATGAGTGGCCGCTACGACCTGACCCAGTCCATGGCCACGTTCGCCGATTTATTCCAAGGCTATGTAGATGATGACGTGTACCTGAACACGCCCAACCGCTACATCCCGCAGCTCAGCGACGACTTCTACTTGCAGCACCTCCGCCGCCTAGATATCACCTTCGCTATCGGGGCGGAAGATGCGTTCTTGGCAGATAACTTCTTCCTGAGCCAGCAGCTCCAAACCAAGCATATCGACCATGAGCTGCATGTGTGGGAAGGGGAGGCTCATAACCCGGCAGCCTGGAAGCAAATGGTCAATTGGTACTTGTAGCTACCACAAGTGACAAAGAAGTTTAAAGCTAAAAGCTAAAGCTAGTTCCCCTCCTTTTTTAAGGAGGGGCTAGGGGTGGTTCCTTGTCGTTGAACAATGAGTAGAAGCTAGCTTTCTAGCCCTAGCCAGACCATCCTGAACCCCTCCTTAAAAAAGGAGGGGAACTAGCTACTAGCTTTAGCATTAGTCTGGCTGGTACTTGCTGGCACGGCCATCCACTTATCGTTGTCCTCCCTGCCCGTTCGACTCTCTTTTTACCCTGCCGTTTCATGCGCTATTTACTCCGGCTCTTTTTCCTGCTGATCTGTTTTCCTACCCTAGCTCAAACACCCACCCAGCAAGTCAATGTTTTTCTGGGGACGTCTGGTGACCACGGGCAGCTTTCGCCGGCGGCTTCTTACCCGTTCTCGATGCTCAGCCTGGGGCCGCAGACGTACCCCAACACGCACACCGGCTACGAGCACCTAGCCCGTACTTTCCTAGGGTTCACGCACACGCGCTTCGAAGGGGTGGGCTGCCAAGGCGCGGGCGGTAACCTGCTCGTAAAGCCTTGCCTAGGTCCTGACCCGCAACAAACGCAACTGCTCAAAAAGAGCGAACAAGCCGAACCTGGCTACTACAGTGTCACGTTTGCCAACGGCATAGGCGCCGAGCTAACCGTAGGCCAGCGCTTTGGCTTGCACCGCTACCACTTCCCCGCTGGCGCTGAGCGGACGCTGTACCTCGACCTAGCGCACTCCTTGGCCAACGGCTTTAAGCAGGAAGAACACGCCACGCAAGATGCTGCCCTCAGCGGCTGGATTGAAGCCGGCACGACGTGCAGCGCGGGTACGTACCGACTTTATTACTACCTCGAACTCAATCAGCCGGCGCAGTGGACGGCGGCCGGGGCGCACCAGTTGCTGGTCCGCCTGCCCGCCACAGGTGCCGCCGAGGTGGAGGTGCGCGTGGCTTTCTCCTCCGTGAGTGTTGCCGATGCGCAAGCTACGGTGCAGCGGCAGGCCCATACCTCGTTCGAGGAGGTGCGCCGGGCAGCCAGCCTAGCCTGGAATGCCCAGCTCGCTCGCGTGCAGGTGCAGGGCGAAGCGGACCGCCAAGGGCTGTTCTACTCGTTGCTCTACCGCACCTTGCAGTCGCCCTACCTCGTGTCGGAGCCAGACGGGCGGTACCGGGCCATCGATGGATCGCTGCAAAAGTCGAAGCGGCCGGTGTATAACGGATGGGCCATCTGGGACAACTACCACACGCAACTGCCGCTGTTCTCGCTGGCTTACCCCAACGAGTTTCAGGATATTGCGCCCTCGCTGGCCAACCTGTACCGCTACGGCAAAAAGAACTTTGCTACGCAGCACGAGCCTTCTCCCACGGTGCGCACCGAGCACGCCATTGTGGTGCTGCTGGACGCGGTGCGCAAAGGGTACGCCGTCGACCTGCGCGGCATTCGCGACTCGCTCATCAGCGAAGTCGAGCGGCTCGACTACTCCCACCCCGACAAGGCGCTAGAGTCGTCGTACGACGCATGGGCGCTGTCCGAAATCCTAGGTATTCTGAAGGACAAATCCTTGAGCGCCAAGTACCGGCAAAAGGCGTTGCAGTACCAAGACTACTGGCGCAAGGACTTTCAGGACATGACGCGCCCCGACGTGGACCGCCTGCCAACTCGGGGGCTGTACCAGGGCACCATCTGGCAGTACCGCTGGAATGTGCCCTTCGACATCAAGGGCTTGCAGCAAATGATGGGCGGTGAGGAGGCGTTTCGTCAACAGCTCGACGCGTTTTTTGCCGGCGACTACTACAACCACGCCAACGAAACGGACCTGCAAGCCCCCACGCTCTATAACGCTACGCAGCAGCCGTGGAAGTCGCAGGCACTCATGCACCAACTCGCCGCCGACACGGTGGTGCAGCACTACTTCAACGATAACAGCCGCGGCATCGACCCCTACATCGGGCGCATCTACCAGAACCAGCCCCAAGCTTACCTGCGCACCATGGACGACGATGCAGGCGCCATGTCGGCGTGGTACGTGCTAACGGCTTGCGGCCTGATGCCGGCCTGCGTGGGCCAACCTGTGTACTACCTGAACCTGCCCTTGTTCCGGCAGATCAAGCTACAAGTAGCGGCAAAGCAGCCCCTGGTCATCGAGGTGGAAAACTACGCGCCGGCCCGCCGCTACATCCAAGCCGCTCGCCTGAATGGCAAGCCTCTGAACCGCAACTGGCTCACGCACCAAGAGCTGGCGGCTGGTGGCACGCTGGTATTCGTGGCCGCCGACGAGCCTAACCGCACGTGGGGCACGCAGCAGCCGTGGATTGCCACGGGGCAGGCAGAAAAATAAGGAGCAAGCAGTAGACACGCGGGCGGTATTATGGGCGCTGTCAAGGCATCGGCCAACGATTTGCGCTAGTTGTTTGCACCTCCATAACACCTGAACTTATGAGGGCAGTAGTGGCCTCTTAATAGAACGAATTGGTCCCAGCCATTGCTCCGGTTGAGAGAGCAACGACTGGGACCAATTATTGGCAGAACGCTTCTTCAGCGCTGCTTTATTGCTCCTTTATACGGCTACGCTGTCAATGCCCTTTTGCAAGGCAGTAGGTTGAAACTCGGGCAGCTTAACCCCTTCGGCCCTGGCCACGGTTACGTCGGTCAGACCAAGGAAGGCGAGCATCCAGCGCAGGTAAGGTGTGGCAAAATCATAAGGTTGCATCGGCCCTTCGGAGTAGATGCCGCCGCTGGCCAGGGCTAGGTATACCTTCTTGCCTTTGATAAGCCCCTCCGGGCCGGTGGGCGTGTAGCGGAAGGTGATGTTCGCCCGCGTGAGATGGTCGAGCCACGACTTGAGCGAGGAGGCAATGCTGAAGTTGTAGAACGGTACTCCAATGACCAGAACATCAGCGGCCATGACTTGTGCAATGGCCTCGTCGGAGTGACGCACGGCTTCCTGTTGCTCGGGCGAGCGGCCCTCGGCGGGCGTGAAGTAGGCTTGGAGGTGCGCCTCTTCAAGGTGTGGGAATGGGGCCTTGGCCACGTCGCGCACGACGACACTGCTGCCGGGCTGGGCGGCCAACAGCTTGTCGATGATGCCCTGGCTGAGTTGCGTGCTGTACGACTCAGCACCACGGGCGCTGGAAATGATTTGCAGAATCTGCATAAAAAAGGGAGTAAAAGAGGTGATACACTGCGAGCTAGCTGCCCGTGGCCTACCGACCACGAACGACTGCCCACCCACTGAGTAGCCAAGCGTGTAGTTTGGTACTCAGATTACCTCAAGTAATCAGTCAAACGTTTGTTTGTACCTTGCCGCCACTTCAGATTACGCCCTGGTAGCCTGATTACCAGCAGGTAATCAGACCTAGTAATGCCTTGTAACCTTCCCTCTACTTCCATGACTAAACCCGAAATCTCTGAATGTGTCCAAACGATGCAGGCCTTGCGCAACGCGCTGCTGGTCGTGAATGGCAAGTGGAAGCTGCAAATCATTGTGGCGCTCAATGCCGGCACCCGGCATTTCCGCGGCTTGGAGCGCAGCGTGCCGGGTATCTCCACCAAAGTGCTGGCCAAGGAGTTGAAGGATTTAGAAGCTCACCAGTTCATTGCTCGCACGGTGCACCCCGGTCCGCCGGTGCTGGTCGAATACCACGCGCTACCCTATGCGCGCACGCTCGACCCCGTCATTGAGGTCCTGAAAGCGTGGGGCCTGCAGCATCAGCAGCGCTTAGAAGCGGGCAATGCGGTGTCGGTGTAGGGATGCCGTTCTGGCGCCCATTAGGCGCTTTTAAGCAAATGAGCAGTCTTATTCAAGTATTTTGTTGTTTCCTAAGCAACGCTCAATGCACCTGCAAGTGTCTAGCTAACAGGCACTAGAGTAGCCTAAGCAACCTAGGTTTACACTACTAGTGAATTTCGTGTAGGGCTGATTCCAACACGGTATCACGCCCAGCGCGCACATCGCTGATGGTAGGATGCACCACGCGCTGGGGTTGCACGCCTACCCCGACGAACTCCTTCCCGTCAGGGTAGGTGTCGCGCTTGGTGCACACACGGGCTGAGCCGCCACCGGGCAAGCTAAAGGACAATGGCTGACCGGTGCTGCCGCCCGTAGGCTCGCCGATGATGAGGCCACGCTTCGCGTAATCGAAGGCCACGGCAAAGTCCTCGGCGGCCGAGAACGTGCGGGCGCTAGTCAGCACCACTACTTTTCCGGCGTAGGGAGTGGCACCCTGGGGTGATACGGGCGCTTCGGCTTCCCCGTACCATAGCTCGGGCAGTTCCCAAGGTCGGTACGAAGGCCGATAGTCGCGAGTGTGCCACACGGTGGTTTGGAAAGGCTTGTCGAGCAAATACTTCAGAATACTAAAGCCGATGTCGCTGTTGCCGCCGCCATTGCGGCGCACATCGAGGATAAGGGCTTTGGTTTGTTTTAGTTGTGGGTAGGCATCCGCGAACTGGGTCAGCAAGGCCTTGTCGGCAAAAGAGTTGAGTGCTACGTAGCCAATGTTGCCCTTCAGAACCTTGACTTCTAACAGCGGCGGCTGGTTGCTCTGGGCATCCGAGTAGCCGCTGCGGGCTAGGGTTCGGGTAAACTGGCGGCCTTTCGCATCTTGCAATGACAGCGTGACGGGCTGGTTGGCGGCACCCGCTAAAAGGCGCGCGGAATAGGTCCGCATCTCGCGGTCTTGCGACGTAGAAGCGCTTTGGTAAGGCGCTATCCGCTGCTGAGCGTATGTTCGTACAGGCACGCCATCGATGGCTAGCACTTCTACCCCTGGTACCACGCCCTGTTGGCGCAAGCTAGGGCTACGGACCTCAGTTAGAACTACTTTGCCTTCAATAAGGGCCGTACGAACGGGTGGTGCTTCGAAGGCTTCCGCAAAAAGCTCCTCGGGCGGGTACACATTGCTATGCCCATCGTGAAGCTGAGCGCACATTTCCTGCAACACTTCATAATAGCGCAGCATGGAAGTGGTAGCGCGCACCTTGGGCAGGTAAGCTAGATAAAGACTATCCCATGAGAGGGTCGGAACCTTGTCGAAGAAGGCAAAATTGTACTTGGCCTCTGCCCAAAACTTCGACAAGCCAGCTACTTTCTCGTCTTCGCTCAGGTTGGTTTTGTAAGGCGTGTTCCACGCCTTGCTGTTGAAGAGCTTTTCATCGGCTTTCGCCTGAGCCGGAGTAGGTTGGGCGAATAAGGGCTGTGGCGCTTGGGCGTGCGATAGGTAGGACAAGGCTAGCAAAGGCAGCAAAGCAAGAGGCTTCATAGCAAAAAGAACGTCTGAGAGGAGCTATTGGCCGGTCAATATAGCGTTGCTTTCTTATCAATCCGCATAGAAGCGTAAGGCAACACATAGGCTATCAGGACTCTATCAGCCAAGCAGCAGCTATTATGAAGCTAGCTGTTGACACAGCAGATTAAAGCCAACTTCCAACGGATAAGGCATGTCGCACTTCGTCCTACCGGAAGCTAGGTTTGCTTAGCGCCCCTCTACCACTCTGGTAAATGCCGCCCGGTACGTGTCACCGATGGGTATCACAGCCTTGTCGGTGTAAATGCGTTGGCGCTCTACCACGCTGATCTTGTCCAAGGCCACGATGTACGACTTATGCACGCGCAAGAACTGCGGGTGCGGCAGCTGCTCGGCGAGCTGATTTAAGCTGATCAGCGTCAGGAGCTTTTCGGTGCTGGTAACAACGGTAGCGTAGTCCTTGCCACCCTCAATGTGCCAGAGGTCAGCGTAATCAACCTTTACCAAACGGTGGTCGGTCTTCACGAACAAGCACTTGGGCAGCTCCGGCGGGCTAGGTGTTGGCCGAGTGGCAGCTTGGGCATATACGCGTTGCGCGGCTTTCAGCAAACGGTCGAACGCAATGGGCTTGAGCAGGTAATCGGCCACGGCATACTCATAGCCATCAAGGGCATATTGCGGGTAGGCGGTGGTGAGAATGACGGCACATTTGCCTTGCAGGAGGTGGAGAAACTGTAGTCCGGTGAGCGTAGCCATCTGAATATCAAGAAATACCAAATCGATGCCGCCTTGCTGCACGCGCATGAGCCCGTCTAAAGGCTGCGTCGTGGTGCCTACCAAGTGCAAAAACGGAATTTGCCGCACGTGGCTCGTGATGACGCGCAGGGCAAGGGGCTCGTCATCGATGGCTAAGACATTCAGTTTCAGCATAACCTAATCAAGAAAGATGGACAGCTAGCTAGGTAGTTAGCTCCAAATGGCACCGGAAAATATCGTTTTCTTGGCCAGTAGCTAGCTTGTGCTGGTCAGGGTAGAGCAGGGCTAGTCGGCGCCGCACGCTAGGTAGACCAATGCCTCCCACCGGGTCTTTTTGTTTGGGTACGATGCGGTTGCGCGTCGTGAAGGTGAGCGTGTCTCCGGAGGCCGTCAGGTGCAATGCAACGGGGTAAGTGGCATCGGTGACGGTGCCGTGCTTGAAGGCATTCTCCACAAAGCAGATTAGCAGGAGCGGGGCAATGCGAAGGTGGCTGACGGCCCCTGTTACCCTGAAATCAACATGAACCTCACCTTCGTGCCGCAGCTTTTCCAGGCCGATGTAGCTAGTTAGGTAGTCAATTTCCTTCGTGAGCGGCACGTAGTGCTCGTTCGACTCATACAGCACGTAGCGCATTAGCTCGGCTAGCTTCAGCACTACGTCGGGCGTGCGCTCGGGCTCGGTGAGGGCTAGGCCGTAGAGGTTGTTGAGGGTGTTGAACAGGAAATGCGGGTTGAGTTGCGATTTCAGGTAAGCTAGCTCCAATGCGTTCTTCTCGTTCTGCAAGGCTTCGGTACGCCGCTGGTCGCGCAAGTGCTTGAACAGAAAGGCTAGTAGCACATACAACCAGCTGGTAGTCAGGTCGCGCAGGGTGAACCCTAGCACCGGCGTACCCGGCGGCGAGAACCATTGGCCGGTGAGCGGCCCAATTATTTTCTGCTCTAGAACATACCCCAGCACCGAATCGAAAACGCCGAGTAGCAAGATCTGCAAGAGAATAACGACCACCTGGCGGGGGAAGAAGAACCGCGTGAACACCCACAAACTCAGGTAGAAGGTGAACATAACGCGCCCCAGTCGGGCTAGGGTGAAAAGATCCGTAAACTGGCGCAAATACAGCCAAGCACTGAACGCGCCCTGGTTTCGCGCAATGGTGTCGAACACAACCGCTACGCCCAGAAATAGAGTCCAGAAAGCTAGGTGGTTGAGCAGGGTGCGGTAACGGGCCATGAGTGCGCAAAACCAGGAGGAAGGTTGCCCTGGCAAACTATCGAAATCAGCTCAAATGCTGCGCTGGATTTCCGTCAACGCTCGCAAAAGAGCCGCCAACGCCGCTGCAAGTCGCGCTTAGGCGGGAGTAGAAGCGCTGGCGGCTGAAAAGACCCCGTTGGCGCATTTCGGGGCTAGGTAGGAATGCTGCCTGGCTACTTTCCGGCTGTGATTCAACCTCTTCGTCCTCAACCGCTATGAAACACTTGTTCGTCTTGTTCTTACTGCTTGGCGCTAGCTTCTGCTCCTTGGCCCAACGAGCACAGCCAGCGGAAGCGCCGAAAGATCTGCCTGAACTCAAGGCCCGAATCCAGGAAGTGATGGAGCAAGAGCAGATTCCGGGATTGATGCTCGCTATTGCCACCAAGGACTCCGTGCTGTTTGCCGGTGGGTTTGGCGAGGCCAACCTTCAAACGCGTGTCAAGGTCACGGCGCAAACGCAGTTTCGGCTTGGCTCTATCACCAAAAACTTTACGGCGTTGGGCATCCTTCACCTGGTACACGCTGGCAAACTTCGTCTCTCCGATAAGCTTCATGACCTAGCGCCCGAGGTGCCGTTTCAGAATGCATGGGAAGGAACCAACCCGGTGCGTGTGGTGCATCTGCTGGAGCACACCGCTGGCTTTGAGGACGTGTACTTAAACAAAGCCTTCAACTTCTCGGGCCAAGACCTGCACGGCCTAGCTGCCGTGCAGCCGTTCCAAAAGCAACTTGTCAGCCGGTGGCGGCCCGGCGAGCGAATGGCGTATTCCAACGCGGATTACATCGTGCTCGGCTATCTGATTGAAAAGCTAGCAAAGCAGTCCTGGGATACGTACCTCAGCCAGCAGCTTTTGCAACCCTTGGGCATGGCGCGCACCAACTTCGCGTTGCATCTCAAGGCATCTGCGCCGCAGGCCCAAGGCTACGTGATGAAGCAGGGTAGAGCCGTGCCGGTGCCTCTCTTCGTGATGCTAGGTAATGGGGCTGATGGCGCCCTGAATTCTACCGCTGAGGACATGGCCCGCTTCATTCGTTTTTACCTGAACGACTGGCAGATCAATGGTGCGCCTTGGCTACCTAGCTCGTATTTGCAAGATATGGAAACGGTGCACAGCACCCTGGCTTCCCGCCTTGGCATGCGCACCGGCTACGGTTTCGGCAACCATACCAGCCCGCTTCCACACAATCTTATCTTTCATGGTCACCGCGGGGCGGTGGTCGGCTTCAATGCTGCCTTTCAATACAGCCGGAAGCTAGGGGTAGGTTATGCGCTGGCGGTGAATGGAGGCTTTAACGGCGCCCGCATTGAGCAACTAGTAGCTGAGTACGTGACCCGCAACGCGCCTGCACCAACGCTGCCTGCCGTCGTGCCGTTGGCGAGCGAAGCCGTGGCTCCGTACCTAGGTTTTTATCAACCTAGCAACCCAATACAACAGCGGTTTGCCTTCCTAGAGCGCCTGCTGGGTGGGGCGCAGCTCGCGCAAGCCGGCAATGCCCTCGTGCTGACAAGGGGCCGTGGCCGGCTTGATACGCTGGTACAGATGAGCAGCAGCTTGTTCCGCAATCCGCAACAAGCATCGCCAGTCGTAACTCTAGGCACTGATGCAGAAGGCGTTAAAACGATCATACTGGAAGATGGCGCCTACTACCAACAAGCTTCGTTGGCAAGCTTGCGCTTGCAGCAAGGGTTACTGCTGCTAGGAGCATCAGCGCTGTTGGGTGCCGTGCTAGCAGGAATCTGGTGGCTAGGGCAGGCGGCGTGTAGGCAGCTTCGTTGGCAGGAGCTTCCAGTGCGTTTGGTGCCACTGCTAGCTACGCTGACCTTGGTGGTGGCGCTCAGCCGATTGTTGCGGCCCGAGGAAGACTTCTTTGCTTTTGCCACCGTCAACGCGACGACGCTCGCTATCTACCTAGGTACTTTGTTGTTTGCTGGACTGGCCGGAGTAGAGGTCCTGCTCCTGTGGCGGCAGTGGTCAACGCTATCCAGCCGCTGGACCAAAAGCGTACTTGTTTTCATGACGCTAGGCCTAGGTTACTTAGCAAGCTGGCTGTTGATGCACGGCCTGATTGGGGTGCGCGTCTGGACGTGGTAAATGGCTGCCTTGCCATCGAGTCCAAAAGCAAAAGGCCCACCGAACCTAGGTTCAGTGGGGCCTTTTGAGGAGTTAGCAACGATTACTCGTACGGAAAGTGTGAGGAACGCCCACCTCTCGACCGGTACTTGTCTCTCTTGCTCGGCTTATCCTTGTCCTTGGAAGTGAACAACAGGATGGCGCCAGTAGTTACGGCGGCAATAGTTGCCATCTTGAGCACAAAGGGTCCGCGGTTGTATTTCCACTCCATCTTGTAGCCTTTCTCGGCGAAGATGTTGGGAACCTTGCCGTGAGCTAGGTCGCTTAGCACGCCTTCCACCACGTTCACACGGTCAGCCATAATGAGCGGCAGCCAGTGGGCGTAGTTCGATTCGCTGTATTTGAACGCCCAGCGCCGGATCATGCCGCTGAGTCCGCTTGGCGGCGCTGCTTCCCCAAATACCGAGGAGATGTGGTCGCGCTCGATGGATTTCAGGAGTTCAATATCAACTGGCTGCTGTGAGGGCCGCTGTTTGCTGTCGGGGTCCTGCGTTACGTTCAGGCGCGGCTCGCGCATGGGGTACGTAGGGTCGTTTTCGGGGTTCGCATCTATGCCCCAACCGGGTAGTTTCTGAGGATCTAGCACCGTGTTTTCCATGGTCAGTTCGCGTTAGATGTTAGCGGAGGGAGAAATGAGAATGGGCTTGATGCAGTTGTTCAGCTTGGCCGAGAACATGCGGTAGCCATCAGCCACATCCTCCAGCGGAATGCGGTGCGTGATAAGCGCTTTCGGGTTGATAATGCCGTTCTGGATGTGGTCAATCAACCTAGGTAGCAGGCGCTTCACCGAAGCTTGGTTAGCCCGAATGGTCAAGCCCTTATTCAGCACGTTACCAATCGGCACTAGGTTGTCGGTAGGACCATATACGCCCACAATCGATACCACGCCGCCTTTTTTCACTGAGTTGATAGCCCAGTGCAGGGCAGTAGTCGAGCCAGCTTGGAGCAGCAGCTTGCGGCCCGTGATAGTTTGCGCCACGTTGCCGGCGGCTTCGGCGCCTACTGCGTCAATCACGCAGTCGGCACCCATGAAGTCAGTGGCTTTCTTGATGAATACCACCGGATCGTCCATGTCCTTCTCGAAGTTGTAGGCTTCGCAATTGGCGTAGTTCTTCGCGAATTCTAAGCGGTAATCTTCCTTATCGATGATGATCACGCGGCCGGCGCCAAACAGCCAGCAGCAGCGCGCCGCCATAATACCAACCGGCCCAGCACCAAACACGACAACCGTGTCGCCGGGCTGGATGCCAGCCATTTCAGCGGCCTGATAACCCGTTGGTACGACGTCGGTTAGCAGTACGGCATCATCCGGGTCCATGCCTTCGGGAATGACCGTAGGGCCCACGTTGGCATAGGGTACCCGAGCGTACTCGGCCTGGCCGCCGTTGAAGCCACCAGCTGTATGCGAGTAGCCGAAGATGCCGCCTACGGCGCTAGCTTGGGTATTCGATTCGTGGCAGTTACCAAACATGCCTTGCTTACAGAAGTGACACTCGCCGCAGGCCACGTTGAACGGCACAATGACGTGGTCACCCACTTTTACCTTGGTCACGTCGGGGCCGACTTCTACGACAACGCCCGTAAACTCGTGGCCAAAAGTGGAGCCCACGCGGGTATCTGGCACGTTGCCGTTATATAAGTGCAGGTCGGAACCGCAAATGCAGGTGCGAGTAACCCGGACAATGGCATCCTGCGGGTGCTTTATCTCCGGCATTGGCTTCTGACTGGCACGGACCCTTTTGGGGCCCCGATAATCCATGGCGAGCATATACGTTGGTTTTGAAGGTGGTGAGGTGGGAAGGTTCTAGTCCGGTTCGAAAAGCGCCGCGAAAGAATCATCAGACTCTCAGGCGCAAAAACTCCTCTGCGGAAGTAGGGAGTACTGCTATTCCTACAAGCAAGGTTGCGAGTACTGATTCGGGAGAAAATAATTACGTATTTATACCTGAAGTTCTCCGTATTTATTCTGGGTTAGGGGTGCGGATGTGCGGATGGCCGCCTGTTATCTATTGATTTTTAATAGAGTACCTAGCTAGTAGGAAGCGGCGCAGGGGAGCATAGCGCAGACTAACGGACACTTTATAGGCTAGCTTCAGTGTAGCTATCTCCTCGATCAACCTAGCAAGCGCACAACGGCAGAGTTGCGGTCAGCGGCGCTTTGCAGCTTAGTCCAAAACTGTCTCCGCTTTATCCTGTTAGTAGGGCGGTACGCTGCGATTTACTTCCTTGCAGCATCTGGAGCCGCCAGATTCCGTACACCCAATGGTTTGCGCGCTGTCCGATGCTCGTTCATGCGCGCTTCAGTTAACCTGCTTTCCTTCCCTTTCCAGAAAGTATAACCACGAAAACACGTAGCACTAATGAGCGAAAAGCCAGCTAAGTACGCGTTCGGCATGATTGGCCTAGGTACCATGGGCCGCAACCTATTGTTGAACATGGCCGACCACAATTTTGGGGTAGCCGGGTACGATAAAGATGCCAGCAAGATTGACTTGCTCGCCAAAGAGGGGCAAGGCAAACCCGTTGAAGGATTTTCCGCCCTGCCCGATTTCATTGCTAGCTTAGAAAAGCCCCGCGCCATTATGATGCTAGTACCCGCTGGCAAAATCGTGGATAGCGTAATTGAGGAACTAACCCCGCTGCTCGATAAAGGCGACATGATTATCGACGGCGGCAACTCTTACTTCCTGGATACCACTCGCCGCGATGCGGATCTGCAAGCCAAAGGCTTGCACTTCTTTGGCATGGGCGTTTCGGGTGGGGAAGAAGGCGCCCGCTTTGGCCCCAGCATGATGCCTGGTGGCGACAAAGAAGCCTATCAGAAAATGAAGCCTGTGCTGGAAGCCGTAGCGGCCAAAGTAGATGGTGAGCCATGCGTAACTTACATCGGACCAGGCGCTTCGGGGCACTTTGTGAAGATGGTGCACAACGGCATCGAGTACGGCATCATGCAGCTGCTAGCCGAGACCTACGACATTCTGAAGAATGGCCTAGGTATGGACAACCAAGCCATTCAGCAGCTCTTCACCAAGTGGAACGAAGGCCGCTTGCAGTCTTTCTTGGTTGACATCACCAAAGATATTTTCGCCTTCATAGCGCCGAACACCGACCACCTGCTGCTCGACGACATCAAGGATGAAGCCCGCGCCAAAGGCACTGGCAAGTGGACCTCACAAGTTGCCATGGACCTGCAAACGCCCCTCGGCACCGTTGATACGGCCGTGTCGATGCGCGACATGTCGAAGTACAAGGCGCTGCGCGAGCAAATGCAAGGGCTGTATGGTCCGCGCCAGCCCCTAAGCGACGCAAACAAGGAGCAGATTCTGGAGCAACTAGAGCAGGCGTTCTACTTCAGCATGATTATCAGCTACGCCCAGGGCATGCACATGCTGGCAAATGCCTCCGTAGAGTATAAGTACGAGCTGGACCTAGCCGAAATCGCCAAGATCTGGCGCGGCGGCTGCATTATCCGCTCGAAGTTCTTGAATGACATCTACAACGCCTTCAAGCGCCAGCCCGACCTAGCTCACCTGCTACTCGACGCGGAGGTGCAGAAGCAAGTTCAAGAATCGGTAGTAGGCACCCGCGCGCTGCTCGCGCAGACCGTGGCGGTTGGCCTAGCTACACCGGCTTACGCAGCTTCGCTCAGCTATTTCGAAGCCTTGCGCACAGGCCGTATGCCTTCCAACCTCATTCAGGCCCAGCGCGACTATTTTGGAGCGCACACCTACGAGTTGATCGGCCACGAAGGCGTGTTCCACACCCAGTGGGCGCCCGACCACGAAGATGCTGCTAACAAGCGGGATACGCACGAGGGCGAAGGCTACGTGAAGCACGAAGAGCCCGTTATTCCGAACAAGTAGCCGCCTTCCGGTCCGACGCATTAGCGTCCGACCGGTATCGTTGAACGAGCTGTTAGGACACGTCGTACGTACAGCAGCAACGATACCGGTCGGACGCTGATGTGTCGGACCTGGGCTGTTCGCAGACCTAGGTATCTGCCTGTCGATCAACGCATCATCATACTCGCTAATAGCTCACATCGCATGAGTACGCACGATAACATTCAACCCACCGTCTTCGTCATCTTCGGCGGCACCGGCGACCTGAACGCCCGCAAGCTGGCGCCGGCTTTGTATAATTTATATCTGGAAGGATGGCTGCCCGAGCAGTTTTCCATTATTGGTACCGGCCGCACCAAGCTGTCGGATGAGGAGTTTCGGCAAAATCTGCTAGAGGATATCGATCAATTTTCGCGTACCGGCAAGGCCGTACCGGAAAAGTGGGAGGTGTTTAGCAAAAACCTTTACTATCAAGTAGCTGATGTAAACAACGTCGACTCCTATAAGGAGTTCGGTACTCGCATTCAGCAGCATGAAGCCGAGTGGAAGACCAAGGCCAACGTCATTTACTACCTAGCCGTTGCGCCTAATTTCTTTCCCATCATCGCCGAAAATATTGCGAAGAGCAAGCTAGGTGCCGCCGCCGACCGCGTGCGGATCGTGGTGGAGAAACCCATCGGGCACGACCTGAAATCGGCGCAAGACCTGAATCAGCTGCTCACCCGTCTGTTCGAAGAGCGCCAGATCTATCGCATCGACCACTACCTCGGTAAGGAAACGGTGCAGAACATCATGGCCTTCCGCTTCGCCAACTCGCTGCTAGAGCCGCTCTGGAACCGCAACTACATCGACCACGTGCAGATTTCGGTGACTGAGCAGCTAGGGGTGGGCGACCGGGCCGGCTACTACGATGGCTCAGGCGCCCTGCGCGACATGATCCAAAACCACTTGCTGCAACTGCTTTGCCTCGTGGCGATGGAGCCGCCCATCAACTTCAACGCTGATGAGGTGCGCAATCGTAAAGTGGACGTGCTGCGTGCCATGCGCCGCTTCTCACCCGAAGACGTGCGCCTTTCGACGGTGCGCGGTCAGTACGCTTCGGGCTGGATTGAGGGCAAAGAAGTGCCCGGCTATCGCCAAGAGCATGACGCTAACCCAACGTCCAACACCGAGACCTTTGCCGCGGTGAAGTTCTTCGTAGACAACTGGCGCTGGCAGGGCGTACCGTTCTACCTACGTACCGGCAAGCGCATGCACCAGTCGTCGTCGGTTATCACCATCCAGTTTAAAGATGTGCCGCACTCCGTATTCCCCATTGAGTCGGTGGAAGGCGGTGGGCACCAAAACCGTTTGATTATCAGCATCCAACCCGAGATGAGCATCCGTTTGCAAATGCAAGCCAAGCGCCCTGGTCTGGAGATGATTCTGAACACGGTAGACATGGTGTTCGACTACAAAGGCACTTACACCACGCAGGCGCCCGAAGCCTACGAAACCCTGCTGCTCGACACGATGCTAGGTGACCAGACCTTGTTCATGCGCGGCGACCAGGTAGAAGCAGCCTGGGACCTGATCATGCCCATCCTGAACACCTGGCAGAACCGCAAGAGCCTGAACTTCCCGAACTACTCCGCCGATTCGTGGGGCCCTGAGTCGGCCGAAGCGCTCATTGCCCGCGACGGGTACCACTGGTTTACGCTCCCGCTCAATGGAAAAAAATAAGTCTGGCATTAAGCTCAACGTCTTCACGACGCCCGACGAGGTCCTCAAGCACCTCGCCGACTACTTCGTGTACCTAGCCAACCAGAACATTGAAACGAGAGGCCGATTTGCGGTAGCGCTTTCGGGCGGCAACTCCCCGAAGAAGCTCTACGAACTCCTAGCCTCCGATACCTACAAGGGCCAAGTAGATTGGGATAAAGTTGATTTCTTCTTCGGCGATGAGCGCTACGTGCCGCAAACCGCGCCGGAGAGCAACTACCTGATGGCGAAAACGGCTTTGTTCGACCCCTTACAAATTCCGTCAACGCACGTGTTTGCCGTCGATACGGAGCTGGAGCCAGCGCAAGCTGCCTTGGCGTATGCCACCAACATTCAGTCGTACTTCAACGGCTTACCGGCTCGGTTCGATCTGGTGTTGCTCGGCCTAGGTGATAACGCGCACACCGCGTCGTTATTCCCGCACACGCCCGTGCTGCACGAGCAAGCCTCCACGGTAAAAGAAGCGTTTCTGCCCGAGCAGCAAGTCTACCGCATTACCCTGACGGCGCCGCTGATCAACCAGGCGCAAGCCGTGGCTTTTCTGGTGTATGGCCAAGACAAAGCCCTGGCCGTGCAGCAGATTTTGGAAGCTGAGCGCAATATTGAGGAGTACCCAGCCCAGCTGATTGCCCCCAAAGAAGGGGACCTACAATGGTTCCTGGATAGCGCTGCGGCCTCGGAGCTAAGCTAGGTTACCCATCATACGAGCTAGCTTTGCTTGCTCGTATTTGTTGTCAGTTTGAAAGGACCTTTCGGAGTCAGAACAAACCATTGTTCTAGCCTCGGAAGGTCCTTTTTGCGTTGGAAGGGTAATCAGAACTCAAGCGGAGAAGATAAGTAGGCTGCGGGTGACCTAGCTGTTTCTACTTGCCATTAGGTTTTTCAAATGAGGCGTAAAGCGTTCATTGTGAAGCCTTCAAAAAGAAGACGGCTGGAGCAGGTAGCACAAGCGGTGCTAGGTGAGAATTTGGTGCGAAAAACAGATGCTTGGTCTCGTCTAGGGAGTAGGGGAGAGGGAGCCGCTTAAGATGTCGGCTCTACGAAGCTGGACCAGAATGGGTAACTAGCCAAGACCTTTATCACTATTCAATCATCACAGTACATAAACCTGGCTAGCAGTGTGTAGCTTTACTGAAACCGACTAGCAATGCACGATAGCAATAGCTAGCCATCTAGCTTCGTTCTCTAAGGGCGGCGAGTGGTATTCTGCTTTCGGAGTGCCCGCTTATCTGTCCGCTACTTACCTGCCCTACTATGCCCGCAACGCTACCCTGTCATACCTTATCTAGTACCCGCACTTCCTCTTCACAGCTATTTGAGCCGGACCAGCCGGTGGGCATCGGCAATCGGCGCCCAATCAAGCCGACACTACGAGCGGCTAGCTGGCTGCTCACGCTGCTACTCCTGCTGCTGAGCGGCGCGGCCACGACAATACTAGCCCAAACGGCACCAGCACCCCCTCCGGAGTGTAGCCAGGATGAGAAATTCGCCAACACCTGGTATTTCGGCTACAAGGCAGGGCTAGACTTCAACCGAGCCACCGACTCCATTCCGCCCACAGTACTGACCAACAGCGGCATGGATGCGCCCGCCGGCGCCGGGGTAATGTCGGATGGTACCGGTAAAATTCTCTTTTACAGCAACGGCGAAAGGGTCTGGAACGGTGATGGCTCCCCGATGACCGACGGTATGGGCTTAGCTGGCAACGCCAACAATACCGACGGCCCCTTACCTATCAGGGTACCCGGTATTGTTGCGCCGGGTCAGCCGACGCGTTACTTGCTCTTCACGCTGAACAGCACTGTGGGTCTGAGCTACTCTGAAATTGAGATTCCCGCAGGTGGAGGGCCAGGTAGAGTAATACTCGCTACGAAAAACACACCTCTAGCTCGCGGTACCGCCGAAAAAATATCGGGTGTATTCCACAAAAATGGCTGCGATATCTGGGTAATTGTGCACGGCTGGGGCAACTCAACCGCCGGCAACGACAACCGCGGCGACGCCTTCCTGGCTTACCGCGTGCGGACAACCGGCGTCGATACGGCCCCGGTCATCTCGCCCGTGGGATCTTTGCACGCTCCTAATATATCGCCCGTCGGTTACAAGGGACAGATGAAGATAACCCCCAACGGCCAGCAGCTAGCTTTGGCCCGCTACAGCGAAACCACGGGAGACAACAGCAGCACTGTTGAATTATTTAGTTTTGATACTAATATAGGTCGGGTAAGCGCTGACCCGAGCAAGCCGTTTATCGTTGATCGTGGCGAGGGCAAATACTACGGCGTGGAGTTTGTGCCCGGTAGTAAGCTATACGCCACGGTGATGAACCCACCCAAGTTGCTGCAATTTGACATCAGCGGCACCAGTACCGGCACGCCGCCCAAGCAGAACATTCCGCTCAAGACCTCCGCCGACCTAGGTTCCATGCAGGTGGCCCCGGATGGTAAGATTTACGTGGCCCGCAACGACCAGCCCGCCCTGGGCTTCATTGCCTACCCCGACTCGCTGGGGGCGGCCGTGGGCTACGCCGAGGATAGCTTGCAGCTGGGAACAGGCCGTAGTGGTTTAGGCTTAGTCAATTTCAACCAAAGCTCCTTGCTGCGGGTCGGCCCCTCTCCGCGGCTTACGGGTTGCCGGCAAATCACGTTTACGGCCCCGTCCATCAATTTTAGCGGAAAAATTTATGACTGGGATTTTGGCGATGGCACTAAAATAAGTCAGTCTACAACGGATTCCGTCGTTGTTCATACTTACGCGACACCCGGCCCTTATACCATAACGCTGCGCATCACAACCAACTGCTTCTGCCGCGAAAGCTCAATCACTATCCAGGTACCAGGCCTGCCTGTACCAGGCACCATTGCGGCCCCCCAGCAGGTATGTCAGGGAACCGCGGCGGTTATTACCAGCACGGTTAATGCGTCGAGTGATGCAGGTCTGCCGCCCGTTTACCAGTGGCTATCATCACCGGATAATACCCCTGGCTCCTTTAGAGAGATTCCCGGCGCTACTAGTGCCAGCTACCAGCTACCCACTTCGCTGCCGCCTGGCACGACTTATTATCAGCGGCGCGTTCAACTGCTGCTGCCCGACCTATCAGGTCCCTACTGTGATCCAAGCTTCACTGCTGTTGTCTCCGTTACCGTAACCCCGGCCCTAGCAGCGGGCAGCATCGGGGCCAACCAAACCGTCTGCTCGGGCGCGGCCGCTGCCAACCTCACAAGCACTGCCCCCGCTTCGGGCGGCACGGGCACCCCCGCTTATCAGTGGGAATCCTCAACTGATAACGTAACCTGGACGAACGTGCCGGGTGCCAACGGCGAAACCCTAGCTCCTGGCACATTGTCGGTCACTACCTCCTTCCGGCGCCGGGTTACATCGGGGGCTTGCTCGGAGGTTTCAAACACTGTTACCATAACGGTATCCCCGGCTCTCACATCGGGCAGCATTGCCGCCAATCAAACCATTTGCGCGGGCAGCGCCCCCGCGGCCCTCACCAGCGTGGCTCCGGCCGCGGGCGGCACGGGTCTTATTGTTTATCTGTGGCAGTATTCGATAGACAATAGTACCTGGAACGACATCGGTGGCTCTGGCACTCTGGAAATCACACCGGGTACCCTAACCACCACTACCTACTTCCGCCGCCAGGCCAGTTCGAGCAGCGCCTGCGCCCCGGCTTACTCCAATGTCATTACCATCACGGTGACGCCGGCGCTAACGGCCGGCACAGTTGGCGCCGACCAAACCCTGTGCCCCGGTGCTACACCCGCCTCGCTTACTAGTACAGCCGACGCCAGCGGCGGCACGGGTACCTTCGCCTACCTGTGGGAATTTTCGACCGACAACAGCACTTGGACCGCTATAACGGGTGCTACCGGCTCGACCCTAGCTCCTGGTCCGCTCACGACTACCACGTACTTCCGCCGCCGCGTGACCTCGGGGCCGTGCGGACCGGTGTATTCGCCAGCTGTTACTCTGACGGTATTGCCAGCGCTTACTGCCGGTAGCATTGCCGCCAACCAAACCCTGTGCGCGGGCGCTACCCCGAACTTGCTCACCAGCACGGCAGGGCCCACGGGTGGCACGAGCACCTACGGCTATCAATGGGAATTATCCGCTGATAACAGTACCTGGACGGCTATTAGCGGAGCGACAAACGAAACCTTCGCACCTGGGCCGTTGACGGCTACCACCTACTTCCGCCGCCAGGTCACATCGGGGGGCTGCACCACTACGCCTTCTAACGTGGTAGTTATAACGATAGCTCCAGCGCTGACGGCTGGCACCATAGGGGCCGACCAGACGCTATGCACAGGCGGCACTCCTAGCTCACTCACCAGTAGCGCACCGGCGGCCGGTGGCCTAGGTACTATTACGTACCAATGGGAATTATCCACGGATAATGTTACTTGGGCGGCCATTGGCAGCGCTAATGGATTAACGTACGTGCCAGGTCAACTAAACACCACTACGTATTTCCGGCGCCGCGCCAATGCAAGTAGCGGTTGTGCGCCAGCTTACTCCAACGTTGTTACTATTGGCGTGGTGCCGGCGCTAACAGCGGGCGTTATTAGCACCAACCAAACGCTATGCGCGGGTGCTACTCCCGCTCAGCTCACTAACACGACCAGTCCAACCGGCGGCACTGGCACGTATACTTACCAATGGGAATCCTCCACGGACAATGCTACCTGGACGGCCATCAATGGTGCTACGGGCGCCGACTATGCCCCCGGCCCGCTCACGACGACGACTTACTTCCGACGCCGAGTAACCTCGGGGCCATGCGGACCGGTGTATTCGCCGACAGCCACCCTTACGGTATTGCCAACGTTGCTAGCTGGTAGCATTGCCGCCGATCAGACAATCTGCGCGGGTGCTACCCCTAGCTCTTTATCGAGCACTAACGACGCCAGCGGCGGCACGGGTACCTACGTTTACCAGTGGGAATCGTCGCCGGACAATAGCACCTGGACGGCTATTGGTGGTGCTAACAACCCGACTTTTGCACCTAGCTCGCTTACCGCTACTACGTACTTCCGCCGACGCGTAACGTCGGGCACGGGCACCTGCTCAACAGCTGTTTCGAACGTAGTAGCCGTGCAGGTGCAGCCCCTTGTAACCCCCACCGTCAGTCTGACGCCTCCGCCCGTGCAGTGCGCTGGCACGGCCCTCACGTTTACCGCCACGGCAACTAACGTAGGTACTACCCCAGCGTTCCAGTGGTTTGTCAACAACACCGCCGTAGCTAATGGCCCCACCTTCACCAGCAGTACGCTCGTGACCGGCGACCAGGTGCGGGTGACGGTGACTGCCTCCGTAGGAATATGCAGCACGGGTCCGGCCACCGCGACGGTTACAGTTACGCGTACGCCCGTTGCGCTGCCCACGCTTGCCATTGCGGTGCAGCCCGGTGCACCAGTCTGCCTAGGTGCGCCGCTCACGTTCAGCATCGCCAACGTGACGGAACCTGGCTTAACCCCCACTTATCAATGGCAGGTTAACGGCAGCGACGTAGCCGGCGCCACGAACCCGGTCTTCACCAGTACGGCGTTGCGGGAGGGCCAGATCGTGACGCTACGCCTGCGTACAACCGACGCGTGCGGACAGCCCACGACGGCCGTTTCCAACGGCATAGCCGTGCGGATTCAACCGCCCGTTGACGTTGATGCCGGCCCCGATAAGGAAGTTCTGCTGGGCAGTGCCGTGGTACTCGACGGCCGCGCCGATGGTACGTACCCCGTGACCTGGTCGCCGGCAGTAGGGCTCTCTTTCCCGAACAACGACCAGCTCCATCCATCGGCCGCGCCCACGGTGACCACAACGTACACCCTCTCGGCCGGAGCCGGCGGCTGCGCCGACGCCGATCAGGTGACGGTGACCGTGCGCCCGCCCATCCGCATTCCCAACGCCTTCACGCCTAACGGCGACGGCCGCGACGACACCTGGCAGATCGAGTTCATCGAGCAATTCCCCAACACGACGGTGAGCGTATTTAACCGCTGGGGCACCCGAATCTTCTCGTCCGAAAACTACAGTCGGGCTAATGAGTGGCGGGGCGACATCAACGGCCAGCCCGCGCCGGTGGGTACCTATTACTACGTTGTTGTCACGAAGGGGCCGCTGGGCAAGTCCTATAGTGGGTCGATTACCATCCTGTATTAACTGTTCTGCTGGGCTTGTCGAAGAAGACCACCTTCTTCTTGACCAGACACTAAGGCACTTCCCGTTATGAAAACAGCTCTATCTCTACTGCTGCCGTTGCTACTCCTGGTCACCGTGCCGGCCTTAGCCCAACAGGAGGCGCAATACAGCCAGTACATGAATAACAATTACCTCCTAAACCCCGGCGCAACGGGCGCGGAGGACTACATCGACGTCAAGCTTAGCTACCGCACCCAATGGGTGGGTCTGGAAGGGGCGCCTAAGACCTACTACGCCAGCATCAACTCTTCGCTGGGCAAGTGGCGCACCACGGGCAAGCGCACCCTGCGTGAATGGCGCCGGCCCTTTCACGCGTTGGGCGGCTACGTGTACAGAGACGTAACTGGCCCTACCAGTCGAACCAGCGCCTATGCTTCCTACGCCTATAACCTAGCCCTCACGCCCAAAATTCGGGCAGCCCTGGGCGTATCGGTGGGCATGCAACAATATGCCGTTGATGGGCAGCAGCTACAGTTCTTCGACCCTACGACCCAAGCGGCCAGCGCCGCTTCACGGGTGCTCGATGGCTCGGTAGGCTTGTGGGTATACAGCTCCAGTTTTTATGTTGGAGTATCGGGCACGCAGTTGCTCGGCAATAAGCTCGACTTCTCCTACGGACTCAACCAGGTAGGCGCGGGCGCCCCTGGCAACACCCTGAAGCGCCACTACTTCGTGACAGGTGGGGTGCGGATACCGCTCAGTGAAGATTGGTCGGTGGTACCGTCGGTATTAGTTAAGGCTGTTAATCCGGCTCCGCTCTCGTTCGACCTCAACGCCAAGCTTAAATACCGAGACCTGTTGTGGGCCGGCGTATCGTGGCGCGCCTTCGATTCGGCTATCGCCATGGTAGGCTTGAGTTACGAACAGTTCATGCTAGGTTATTCCTATGATGCAGGTACTTCGGAGTTGTCGGGCTACCACCATGGCAGCCACGAAGTGCTGCTAGGTTTGCGTCTGAAGAAAAGAGCCCAAGCGGTTTGCCCTCCTAATAAGTTCTGGTAGGACTTGCCCAACTACTCGGCTGATTGCCCAGTGCTGGTTTATCGTTGTTTCACCACAAAGGCACGGCGGAACGCTACCTAGGTAGCGTTCCGCCGTGCCTTTGTGGTTTCTGATGAGAGGTGCTTTATCCTCTTCGGCGCGGGATGAATCTATCGCTCCACATACTGCAACAGCTACGGTTCTCATCTACAAGCATGAGCAGGTTGCTCCCAAAGCTTCTTTTAGGGAAGGAGACACACAAGGTGTGTTTAAGTAAGCTACTGCACGTTCTGCAAAAGCGTACGTAAGGTGGCTATAGCCTTGAGGGCTTGCTGCCGGTTGCGGTCTTTTCCTGCGCATTCTTCTTTGGCTGCTGGGGCATAAAAGCGCGCCACCTTAACGGTCTTCTTGTCGATGAGGTAGAAGGTGTTTTCATCCCCATCCTCTACCACACAGGTCCTTGATGTTGGTGGCGCTTGTTGGTCATCCTGCACAAGCCATAATTGATGCGCCTGTAGTTGACTCCACCCATGTGCAAGCGTCGCAGGGTGAATTCTTTTGGGGAGCAGGTAGCGGTTGGTATCCGGAATGGTTGCTCGAAAGTGAGCCTCTTCGCGCGCAATTTGCCGGGCCAGCCGACCGGGATAGTAATGACCGAGTACATCGCGATACGGGCTGGTGTAAGTAAAAAACTCAAGTTGCTGCTGGTGCTTTGCCAGGATCATGTAGTGAGGTGAATTATTCCAATTGGAACCACTCTGGTAAACAATAGTGCTATCGTAGTTCTGCTGAAAGAAGGTGTGTAAGGGCGTTACGGCTTGCCCGCGGCTAACCAGCGCAGCACTACTAAGCGAGAGCGAGCAGATGAACCTAGGCCAATAACGGAGCATAAGGAAATTCGAAACGCAGTGCTTATAAGACAGTAAGACGTACTATTCAAGCGTTGTTTAATAAGCTACCTGAGTTTGCGCAATCGTGTACAGCGGGGTATTCTGTCCCGAAACGACCTTCAGCGTGTTGGTGTCCGCTAGCTTGCCATCAATGAGCAATTCACTGATCACCTCATAGTCTCCCTCGGAGCCGGCTAGGGGCGCCTCGTCCACCCACGCTGAAACGGTAATTTTCGGTTGAACCGCGCCCGATTTTGCATAGGTAGGAATAGGGGGCAATGCTACTTCCTTGACGACTGAGGTAACTTCCTGATCATGGAACTGAGGACTGGGCGCGAGCAGGCCGTAGGACTGTGAGGACCCTCCGGTGACCCGTTCGTATTCTACTGTGATGTTCGGCAGGGGCTTTGGCAACGCAAAAGAACGACCTACCGGTTTGACGTAATAGCGCAGGGAAACCGGATGGTATTTGGCCTCGTTTGGCACCGGAACCCGCGTAGTAGGCTGCGGGTCATCTTCACGTTGGTTACAACCCGTTGTGGATACGACCAGTAGAGCGAGCGCCAATGCCCGCAGGTAAGCAAAATGTACCATAAACGTAGGGTGATAAAAGGATGAGTGATAAGGTTTTGTACTGGAAAAGAAAAGCACAAAGGCTAGCTAGGAACTGCTACAAGCGAGCAGCGCAAGAAAGACTATTTCGCTTCTTCAGCAAGCCAAAACAGGCGGTTTTCAGGTAATAGTAGATTGTTACTGCCCAATGCCTAGCTTCTGCGTTGGCGATATAACCTACTGATAGCCAAAACGGTAGCGCAAACCGAAGCTGGTACCCCATTGCAAGAATTGAAAATTCTGTAAGTCTTGGCGTAGATCCTTGATGGCGACCCATTCCGCCGTGGCTTGTATCCGACGGCGGCGGCCAAACCCGTAACCTAGGTTGAGCCCCAGCGAGGCGTGCATACCAAAGGTGCTACGGTGGAAGCTATACATATCCGTCGGTTGACCGCTGACACGCGTTTGTTCTTGATAACGGACCGAGGACCATTCCGGCACCAGACCTCCTACGGCATCAAATTGCACGTGCTGAAGGAAGGAGCGCGTTAGGCCATAGCGGAGCAGCACGGGCACGGCTAGGTCGTGCTCCTGGGTCTGGCTAGCGTATAGATAGCCTTGGAAGTCTGTGGTGCTGGAGTGTCGGTTCGCCCGCTGGCGCTGCAGACCTAGCTGCAAGGCCAGACGTGGCCGCAGGTAATAGCCAGCATACACATAGGGCGTGAGTAGCGGTTGCTCGTACGTCCCATACCCTTGGGTGCGCAGGGTTATTAGCCCTCGATAGGGATTGCGCGCGGAGTAATGCACCTGGTAGAGGTAGCCACCGAGATTCACGCCTGCGTAAGCCTTGGGCTTTAGGGAAACGTCGGTGTCGAGGGCAATTGGTCGGGGCGAGTAGGTAAGGGCTGGCAAAGAGCCGAGCGTTAACCCGACGCGTAAACTACCGTTGAGCACGACGGACGGTCTAGCTGGTGCGAGCAAACTGCTGACACCAATGTTGGCGTCGACAAAGCCGTAGCGTCCCCACCGGCGCTGCAAGCCGTACAGAACGGCGGCATCGACACCGAGCCAGCGTCCGTGGCTGTCGTAAGAGTGTAGGGGCGTTTCCCGCGACTGCTTACCTAGGCCCGCGCCTAATGCAACGGATACATAGTTTGCGGAGAAATGGGTGGTATTGCGGCCCAGCCGTAAGCGTCGTTCCTGATTATAGTAGTAGCGGCCTGCTACTTGCGTGCGCACACTTAGGCTGCGCTGCAGGGACGCTCCAGGCTCGGCGCGGTAGCGGACAAGCGCCGGACTGACTTCGCCCAACACCGACCAAGCAGGGCTGTCGAGCCTACGCTCGTAGGCTATGTGCACGCCATAGCGGGTATAATACTTGTCCGCTCCAAGCCAATGAGTTCCGGGCAAGAAGTTGTTGAGCCCTAGCTTCCACAAGCCGCGGTCTTCTGCTTGCACGCGTAAGGGTACGGTCGGCAGGGTCGTTACTTCTTCGCCGTAGCTCAAGTGGGTCGAGTCAGGCGTCGTTTGAGCCATCGCGCGGGAGCAGGTACCGGGCAGCAGTACTGCCCAAAGCAAGGACCGGCAGCTACGCAAGGAATAGTGATAGAGCATAAGCGAGTGGGATAGATGGGTTAGAATTGAGGCGAAAGGGGCTGCGTTTGCAAGGTCAGGGGCGCATACGAGGTGCTCACGCGCACTAAGCTGCGCGACGTGCCCGCCGCTACGGTCAAGGAGGCGCGACTGACATTTCCTTTTTTACTGGTCGCGTAGGCTGGGGGCACTGCTAAGGCTCCTTGCTGCACGTTCAACTGGTAGGCAAATAACTCGGGTTGGGCCGCGCTGATGGTAACCTCCGTGCGGTCGGCCACAACGGTTAGCTTTTGCAAGCTGGCCGTGGGCTGGACGCGGACGCTGCCGTAATAATTGTGCACCGTACAATCGCCGCCTAGCCCCACCAGCTGCACCGCCGATTTATTGGCTTCGCACGTGAAGCTAGCCTGTAGGTTCGTCGCGGTCAGGTCGGCGTAGCGGGCCGTGACCGTAAGCGTCCCGCGTAAGTTGCGCAGGGCAATCTTGCCAAAGCTTTGCTCTAGTTCCTGCTGGCCTGTGAGGTCAGTCAGCTCGGTTTGGCCGTAGGTATTCACGATTTTCAGGGGGCTACCGGCTGGCATCATCACGGTGTATTCGGCGCGCAAGTCACTGCGCACGGCCGAAGCGCCGGCCGGCAGCGTAAAGAAGTTGAGCAGATACAGCACGTTCCCAGTTTGCTGGAGACGGTAGCGTGCCACGGGTAGATCCTGCTCGGCCACTGCTTGTTCGGGATGACGGGCACTTAAACGCAGCACCACCTGCACCGTCGGCTTGTCCCAGCCCTGCACCCGGATCGTGGCCTTTTCCGCCCGGATCGTCACACTCATGCCCGGCCGAAAGCTCCAGCTCTGCTCCAGGGTGCGCGTCACGACTTGCACCTTCTGCTGAGCCTGCGCCGCTGACAGCTGTAACCCTAGCAGCAGGATCAACAACCCGGAGCGCCACCACATGCGCATGGAAGTGAAAGGAATGATCATGAGATAAGCAGTTGAACAAGTTCACGGGTGATGGTCGCCTTCAAGGTTACCAACTGGGCCTGCTGGCGCAGCAGGTCCGGCGACTCGCCAAAGCGGCGCGCATCGCGGCGCAGCTGTTTCTCCTGGCTTTCCACCTCCGTCAGCTGCGTGCGCAGGGCACGAAACTCTCCCGATTGGCACACCGTAGGCAGCGACGAACAGTGCGCATCAATAAAGGAGCGGCCTTGCTGTTCGAGCGGATCTGGGGTGGGGGCAGGTAGTGATAGGGGAGTGGCCACTTCCTCCTGAGTGACGGCCACCGTTTCACGAGGACTGGTGGCTAGTTGAGCCGGCCGCTGTTGCCACCAGAGGCCTACTAGCAGCAGCACACTGGCGGCAATGGCCAGCGTCCGACGCAAAACCTTGGGAGGCCACAACGACCGAACGGTGGCCGCTGGCGCAGTGCTAGGTAAGGAAACCACCTGCGCTTGCTCGTCGAGCCGAGCGGCGATAGTGTCCCACACAAACGCATCGGGTTCGTGTTCGGGCAGGGTAGCCACGGCGCGGGTAAGCGCCGCCTGCGCGCTTAGTTGGGCTTCTATTCGGGACCACGTGGCTGGGTCGGGCTCGTGCGTCGGAAGGTCGTTGAGGGCCCGCCGGAGGTTGAGGCCACCAGCCTCAGGTTGTTCGGGGGTCTGGCTCATAGATAGAGGTAGTGGAGTTTGCGTTGTAGCAGGCGCTTAGCGTAATAGAGTTGCGACTTGCTGGTGCCTTCCGTAATGGTGAGTAATTCGGCTACTTCGCGGTGGGCATAGCCTTCGACTTCAATGAGGCAGAACACTGCCCGATAACCGGCCGGTAGCTCGCCAATGGCCTTGTCCAGGGCTTCGCCCGTCAGGTTGTCGTGCCAAGGAACGAGGGGCTCGGGGTGGTGCTCCTGGTCATAGGCGACTTCCAGGCGCTGTTGTTCCCGAAGAGTCCGTAAGGACCGCCGCACCACGATGCCTTTAATCCAAGCGCCAAGGGTAGACTGCTGCCGAAAGTCAAGCAAGTGCTGGAACACTTCGACAAATGCCTCCTGCAACGCGTCTTGCGCTAATTCCCGGTTGCCTCCCAGCATCCGCAGGGCCGTCGAAAACATAGCCGCTTTGTACCGTTGATACAGCTGATACTGGGCCTGACGATCTTGGGTCAGGCAAGCCGTTAGCAGGCGCTGTTCGTCGGGAGGCAACTGGAAAGGGGCGGCTGACACGGCGTTGAAGTTTGGCGTAAAGTGCCAGCCTAATGGCAAAAGGTTGGTCGCGGCAGAAAATATTTTTTAGCTGCGCTATATCGCCGTGCGTAGCCTACTCGGGTTGTGCTATTCGTGCAATGATATGCGTCTGGTTCACAGGTTGATATCTTGCAATCAACCCGCCTGCGAAGCTGCTAGGATGGAATGTCCCGAAAAACAAACAGGCTGAAAACCGTCGGTCTTCAGCCTGTTTGTAACTATCTCGAACGTGCGCAAAAGCCTTGGCTTTGTACTAGCAAAGCATGAGCTAGGGCAAATCGGCAAACTCGCTTGCCGGGGTGGGCGCTTGGCCGGGCCGTATTACCTGCACTTCTTCGCCATTAGCAATGAGCGCCGCTTTTGCCAGACCTAAGAACAAGCCTTGCTCCACAATACCAGGGATGTTTTGCAACTGGTGCATCAGGTGCTCCGGGTCAGAGATAACATTGAAGTAGCAGTCCACCAATAGGTTGTTCTGGTCGGAACGGTAAAGCTGGTCCGAACCTGTGTGCGCCATACGCACTTGGGGGGCGCCACCTAGCTTTTCGACGGCATCCATCACCCACGGCAGCGCAAACGGCACCACTTCGAGGGGCAGGGGGAAGCGACCTAGCTGGGGCACCAGCTTCGTAGAGTCGACAATAACCAGGAGGTAGTCCGAAGCCGTTTCCAGCAGCTTTTCGCGCAGCAAAGCGCCCCCGCCACCTTTAATGAGCCGTAGCTGCCCATCCAGCTCGTCGGCGCCATCCACGGCGAGGTCGAAGCGTAGCCCGCGGCAAGGCTCCACCAGCGGAATACCCAATTGCCGGGCTAGGTTCTCGCTGGCCAGCGACGTAGCCGTGCCTTGCACGCGCAGCTTTCCGGCTTGCACCGCCTCGCCCAGCAAGTTGATGAAGGCGGCCGAGGTGCTGCCGGTACCTAGGCTCAGGAGCATACCATCGCGCACCCAACGAAGGGCGGCGGCGGCGGCATGACGCTTTTCTAGTGCGAGCTGGCTTTGGTCTGGAGTCATGAGGAGTGGTTTTGGGCTCGGATAACAAGCGGATTCAGGTCGGCAATATTAGTGAATGCTCTTCAGACGGGCGGTGCGATTTGCCAGCATTATCTATTCGGCACAGCTGCTGGCCTGACGCCGTAGGCGTCGGACTAGCAGACGACCGCAGCGACTGACAGACGTACAGAAATCCATTCTAGCACGTAATAGAGGCAACTCACCCCTTGGTTCAGCGGGCGTCCGCACCGGTTGAGTACCTTTAAAGCATGGGTAGAAACTCGAAAGAAGCCAGCGCTAGCCCGCAGCCGCTGCTCAGCGGCCGCACCATTGCCGTCGCGTGGCTGCTGTTCAGCGTCTTCATGGTGCTGCTGGTTTTCATGCAAAACCTATCTACCGGCACGCCTACCGACTGGCGCGACGCGCTAGGTGGCCGGTTGCTGCATGGACTAATCTGGGGCTTACTCACGCCCCTGGTGTTCTGGCTCGCCCGGCGTTTCGATCTGACGGGGAACCGTTACCGCTTGCTTTATCTGCTGGTGCACGCGGTAGCTAGCTACGGCCTGACGCTTATTTACCGCTTAGTTTACGCGGGCATGATGCACGTAGTGGTAGAACCAGGCAGCGGATTTAAGCTGGCGGCAGTAGTACTGAATGCCAACGTGTGGGTGCCCATTTACTGGATGCTGCTGTGCATCGCCTACGCCGTACAATACCAGGAGCGCTACCGTGAAGGCCAGCTGCGCGCTGCCCACTTAGAAACCCAGCTTGTGCAGGCCCAGCTCCAGGCCCTGAAGATGCAGTTGCAGCCGCACTTTCTGTTCAACTCTATGAACGCCATTTCGGCTCTCATGACCGAGGATGTGAAGACGGCGCGGCGCATGCTCGCCAAGCTAAGTCAATTTTTGCGGCTAGTGCTGGAAGGCACTGAGGAGCAGGAAGTGACCCTGGAAAAAGAAATGCAGCTCACGCGCCTGTACCTGGAAATTGAGCAAATTCGCTTTCCCGACCGCCTTGCGGTGCACTACGACCTAGCCCCCGAAACCCTAGGGGCGTTGCTCCCGACGCTACTGCTGCAACCCGTAGTAGAAAACGCAGTGCGCCATGGCATTGCGCCCCATGCAGGTGCCGGTCAGCTTGCCCTCACGGCCCGGCGCCAAGCCGACCGGCTGGTGCTGGAGGTGAAAGACGACGGGCGCGGCGCCGACGGCTCTATGGCTTGGGGCATTGGGCTGCGCAACTTGCAGAACCGGCTGGCCGCCCTCTACGGCAACCAGTACACTTTCGAGGTCGAGACGGCACCCAATGAAGGTTTTTGCCTGCACATCTCCTTGCCTTATCGCCAACCTGCCCTCGCTTCCTAACTCCGCTGTGCATGGACCCAATCCGCGCCTTACTGGTCGACGATGAACCGCTGGCCCGCCGCCTCCTACGGGAATTGCTAACTGACTTTCCGCGGGTGGAAGTGACTGGCGAGTGCACCAACGGCCGCGAGGCACTAGAAGCGCTCCAAGCCAATACCTACGACCTAGCTTTCCTTGATGTGCAAATGCCTGACCTCGACGGTGTGCAGGTGCTCCGCCAGCTAATCGAAGCAGGTCAACGACTGCCGCTTATTGTTTTTACGACGGCCTACGACCAGTATGCCGTGCAGGCGTTCGCCTTGCACGCCGTCGACTACTTGCTCAAGCCCATCGACCCTGACCGGTTTGCCGATTGCCTAGCTAGCGTGCAGCAGCGACTCGCCCAGCAGCAAAGCCACGCCGTAAGCACCCACCTAGCTTCCCTGCTGGGGGCGTGGCCGGTAGCTACTGCTGCGCCTGTTGCGTCGGACTCAGCTTCGGAAGTGCCTGAATACCAGGATCGGTTTCTGATTCGCACAACGGAGCGTAACTTCTTCGTGCCTGCCGCTGAGGTGTTGTATCTGGAAGCTACCGGCAGCGTGGTTACCCTGCACACCCTCGCGGAGCCATATACACTACGGACGCCGCTCACCCAGCTGGAGAGTCGCCTGGACCCCGCTACCTTTCTGCGCATTCATCGCTCTTGCATCATCAACGTGGATCATATCCGCGAATTCAAGCACTGGGCGCACGGCGAGTACGTGTTTCGGATGAACAACGGGGCGTACGTGACGTCGTCGCGTAGCTACAGTGCCGTTATTCAGCAGTTTCTGAAGCGCTTCGCTTAGAAGCTAGGCCGGCATAAGGCCCATTCGCCCTAGAATAAGGCCAGCTTGCCGCGCCTGGCGTATAGCGCGCCTGACCTAGCCCGTACGTTTGTGTAGTTCCTGCTTCTGGGGACTCGCAACGTATTGGTTATGAAGAACTCCTTGCTTTTTCTCGCGCTGCTAGTTGGCTTATCGGCGGCCCACGCCCAAGGTCATACCGGGCACAGCATGTCGGCGGCAATGACCATGAGCGGCATGGCGCACGACATGTCGGGTATGACGAGCATGGCGGGCATGCACCACCCTAGCTTGCCCGCCGGCTCGCCCCAAGCCGCCTTTCACCAGCAGATGGATTCGGTGATGACTGTGATGGACAAGGGTATGCAGGCCATGGGTGGCGTTTCGCCCGCCGACATCGACGCTAGCTTCGCGGCTATGATGGTGCCCCACCACCAAGGCGCCGTGGATATGGCCCGCCTGCAGCTGCTCTACGGCAAAGACCCGGAGCTGCGCCGCCTAGCTCAAAGCATCATCGCGGAGCAGCAAATCGAAATTCAGCAAATGGATGCGTGGCTGCGCAAACACCAGGACAAGGCCACCAGCGTAGCGCCTGCCGTGCCCGCGCACCAACACTAAATCATCTTCCTCTTCCTTCCTGCTATGAAATATTTGCTTTCCGGGCTGCTGGTATTCAGTGCCCTAGCTAGCCGCGCGCAAGCCGTGAGCCACCGCGACCGGGTGTACACCGCCGACCAGATTTCTAATACTGTCTCGGTCATTGACCCCGCTGACAATAAGTTGCTGGGCCAAATTATCCTTGGTAAGCCCCAACCCGACATCCTCTCTGCCCTCTACAAAGGGCAGGCGCTGGTGCACGGCCTAGGTTTCGCGCCCGACCACAAGACCCTGGCCGTGGTGTCTATTGGCTCGAACAATCTCACCTTCATCAACCCCGCCACCAACGCCATCAAGGGTAGTGTGTACGTGGGCCGGGCCCCGCACGAACCCACGTTCAAGCCTAACGGCAAAGAGGTGTGGGTGACGGTGCGCGGCGAAGATTACGTGTCGGTCATTGACGTGGCCACCATGCGCGAAACGCGCCGCGTGCAAGTAGCTAACGGGCCGGGCATGGTGGCCTTCAGCCCCGATGGCAAGCTAGCTTTCGTGTGCTCCAGCTTTTCACCCGAGCTGACGGTGGTGGACGCTAACACGTACAAAATCGTCAAGCACATTCCCGTCGTAAGTCCGTTTTCGCCCAACATCTTTCCTACTAAAGACGGCCAGCAGATCTGGTTCACGCATAAGGACGTGGGCAAAGTGTCGGTGCTGGACGTGAAGACGTTGAGCATCATGAAAGTGCTCGACACCGGGCCCATCACCAACCACGTCACGACTTTGGAAACGAGTCAGGGAAAAGTGGCCTACGTGAGTGTGGGCGGCGAAGACGTGGTGAAAGTGTACTCGCGGGAACCAGGTTTCAAGCAGCTGGCGACTATTCCGGTCGGGAGCTTACCGCACGGCATCTGGTCCTCCGGTGATGCCAGCCGCGTGTACGTAAACCTGGAAAACGGGGACTCAGTCGTAGCGATTAACACGGCCACCAATACAGTGCTGGCCAAGATGAAGGTAGGGCAGGCCCCGATGGCACTGGTCTACATCCCGAATGCGGTGCCGGCCGGCAGCCCCGAGACGGCCAACCTAGGTACCCAGTTGGTCGAGCGTCCTTCGGTGGTGCGCGAGCTAAAGCCTGTGGGCGCGGGCGCTGCTGGGGGTTCGCTGGTGCTGCGCTCCGAAGGGCTGGTCGACCTAGCTTCCTTCGCCTTGCGCAACCTAGCCCCCAATGCCGACTACGACATTTACCTCAGCAAAACCGCTCAGGCGCCGTACTCCCGCGACTACCCTTTGCTCACGGTGCACACCGACGCCAAAGGCGGCGTGATGGCCCAGACCCTAGGCCCCGTGCAAGACGTGAAAAACGCCGACCTAGGCATTGGCAGCAAAGCGTACCAACGAGTGGTAGTGGCGGCAAAAGCGGCAGGCAACGCGCCGGTGCTCGTGAGTGAATAGAGCCCGCTGGCGCAGCAGGCGGCTCATACCGTACCTAAGCTCACTGCGCACGACCTAGGTCAGAAGTAAAATACAAGGTGAGACCGTGCTAATGCACTGGCCGAAGCACCTCTGTCGCAATGGTAAGTAGTTACTGGGCGGTAGAGGTGCTTCGGCCAGTGCATTAGCGCGCCGTTGGTTTTTTCAACGGCTTCAGGAAAGCAGATAGCTGCTGTGGGGCTAGGTCTTGTGGTAGAGAAATTCTATGCCCAATGGTTTTCGCAAACGTTTTCGTAAAAAAATAATCCTCATTAGTCTTACACCAATGCAAAGTTGCTGTACTTACCCCTTCATATTCCCAAACCCACCCAAAAACCTATTCTATGCGAAGATTTACGCGTTTATTCGTGCTCTTTGCGGTCCTTATCAGCTATGTTGCGCAGGCGCAAAACCGGCAGATAACAGGCCGGGTACTTAGCGCTGCCGATAACGCACCTTTGCCGGGCGTGACGGTCGTTGTGAAAGGTACTACCAGCGGCAGCACCACCGACAGTGACGGCAAATTCTCCCTAACTGCACCCGCCAGCGACAGTCCAACGCTGGTGCTATCCTACATCGGTTTCGAAACCACGGAGGCGAAAGTAGGTAACGACGGCACTGTGACGGTGCGCCTCAAAGAGCAAACCACGGCCCTGAACGACGTGGTTGTGGTCGGCTATGGCACCCAGCGCAAGCGCGACGTGACCGGCTCCGTGGCCTCCGTGACGGCCGAGCAGGTGGCCGAAGTCCCCATCACCCGCGCCGACCAGATCTTGCAGGGGCGTGTGAGCGGCGTGCAGGTAACACAAACCAACTCCGAGCCCGGCGGCAACGTCTCGATTCGGATTCGGGGTACCAACTCCATCAACTCCGGCAACGAGCCGCTGTTTGTGGTCGACGGCTTCCCCGGCGCCGGCGACCTGAACTCGATCAACCCCAGTGATATCGAGAGCATTGAGGTGCTGAAAGATGCCTCCGCCACCGCTATTTATGGTTCGCGTGGTGCCAACGGCGTCATCATTATCACGACCAAAAAGGGCAAGGCGGGCCGCAACGCCATCAACTTTGAGGCTTACTCTGGCGTGAGCAACGTGCGCAAGAAGTACGATCTGATGACCGCGCCTCAGTTTGCCAACTACCTCAACGACGTTCAGACGTTGAACAACCTCGAAAACAAGACCACCACGGCGCTGCCCTACACCCAAGACCAGATTGCGGCCCTGGGCAAAGGCACCGACTGGCAGGATGCTATCTTCCAGCAAGGTCGCCAGAGCAACTACCAGCTAGGGTTCAACGGCGGCACTGAGGATACGCGCTACAACCTTAGCTTCAACTACTTCGATCAGGAAGGCATTATCCTGAACTCGGGCTTTCAGCGTGGCACGGTGCGCTTGAACCTCGATAAGAAGGTCAGCAACAAGATCAATGTTAATTTTTCGAGTCAGCTAGCCCGCACGCAGCAGAAGCTCACCACGGTGAACACCAACGGCGGTAGTGCCGGGGGGGTGTTGCTGGATGCTTTGCGGTTTAGTCCCATTCAGCCCGTGCGCGACGAGTTTGGCAACTATACCTTTCAAAACCAGCCGTTGCCCGCCGTCGAAATTGCTGGCAACCCGGTAGCATACGCCGAGAGTGCCAAGGACGCCCGCACCACGCTGCGCGCGCTGGTGAACGTAGCGGGCGAATACGAAATCATTCAGGGGCTGAAGCTGCGGATTTCGGGCGGCGCCGATCTGTTCAGCAATCAGCGCAATCAGTTTGTTCCTTCCACGGTGTACGTGGGGCAGAACACCAACGGCTCGGCCACCAAGGCCTCGAACAACAATTACAGTTGGCTCAACGAGAACACGCTGACGTTCGACCGTAAGCTCAACGCCAACAATGCCCTGAATGTGGTGGCTGGTCTGACCTTCCAGCAGTTTGTAAACGAAAACTACAGCGCCCTCGCTAACAACTTCTTCACCAATGCTTTGGGCAGCGACAACATCGGCATCGGGGCCAACGTGCTGACGCCTATCTCGGGCAAGAACGCCAACACCCTAGCTTCTTACTTCGGGCGGGTAAACTACCGCTTGTTTGAGCGCTACCTGTTCACCTTCACCATGCGTGCGGATGGCTCCTCGCGCTTTGGCCCGAACAATAAGTGGGGCTACTTCCCCTCAGCAGCTTTTGCTTATCGACTTATCGATGAGAAGTTTATGCAGGGCATTCAAGCGGTTAGTGACCTGAAGCTGCGGGCGAGCTACGGCATCACCGGCAACCAGGAAATCGGCTCGTACCAGTCGCTGGGGCGCTATGGCCTGAACGCCTACACGTCTGGGGCAACGCGCTTGGTTGGTCTGGCTGCTTCCAACGTGCCTAACCCCGACCTGAGCTGGGAATCGACCTCCTCAGCTGACTTCGGCATCGACCTAGCTTTGTTCAAGAACCGGATAAGCATCACGGCCGATTATTACTACAAGAAGACCAAAGACTTACTGCTGGAAGTTTCGATTCCGCAGACGACGGGCTTCTCGAATATTCTGCAAAATGCCGGGAGTGTGCAGAACAAAGGCTTCGAATTTGCGCTGACCACCGTGAACTTCGACGGGGCGAAGTTCTCCTGGAATACCAACCTGAATATCTCTTTGAACCGGAATAAAGTGGTGAATCTCAACGGCGAGTACCAGCGCTTTGTGGGGCAATCGAGCACGAGCATTTTCCCCGGCGCAACCGGTGCCACCAGCGTGCTGCGCGTGGGTGAACCGATTGGCTCCTTCTACGGCTACCAGTTCCTCGGTATCTGGCAGACGCCGGAGGAAATTACCGCCAGCGGCATCACCAACCTAGTGCGCCCCGGCGACCCTAAGTACGCCGACCAGAATGGCGACAAGAAGATTGACGCCAACGACCGCATCATTATCGGGCGGGCTCAGCCGAAGTTCATTTACGGCGTCACTAACAACTTCAACTTTGGGCCCGTGGGGGTGAGCATCTTCATCCAGGGCGTGCAGGGCTCCGACATCCTGAACCTGAACCGCTACGAGCTAGAGTCGGGCTTCACGACCACCAACAAGCTAGCCACTGTCGTGGACCGTTGGACCGGACCCGGCACCAGCAACACCATTCCAAAGGCCAACAGCGTGGTGCGCCGCAACACGGGCATCACGAGCGACATCGTGGAAAACGGCAGCTTCGTCCGCCTGAAAACGGCCACCATTACCTACACGATACCAGTGCCCAAGGCCATTACCAAAACGGTGAAAACGGCCAGCATCTACGTGACCGGCCAGAACCTGATTACGCTCACCAAGTACTCCGGCTACGACCCGGAAGTCAACTCGTTCGGCAACTCGGGCCTGAGCCTGAACACCGACTACAACGCCTTCCCCAACACTCGCACTTTCATCGGTGGCGTTCGGATTGGCTTCTAATTAACTGGCTAGCTTTCAATACTATCAACATGAAAAAGAAGATTCTTCTTCTCAGCCTGTGCACCCTAGGTCTTTTCACCTCCTGCGAGAAATTCCTGGAGGAAAAGCCCTACGATTTTCTGACGTCCAGTAACTTCTACCAAAACGAGAGCGACGCCATTGCGGGCCTGAACGGCGTGTTCAGCACCATGCAGGCCCAAACGCTCTACGGTCGCACCGTGTGGCTTGTCACGGAACTGCCCGGCGACTACATGACGGTAGTGGGCGCCACCACCGGCGACCGGGCCGAGCTAAGCCGGTTCTCCTTTACGGCCAACAACGGCGAGATAAGCTTCTGGTGGGTAAACCTTTATCGCATGATCAGTCGGGCCAACGACGTGATTGAGAAGGTGCCGCCCATCAGCATGAACGAGGCCAACAAAAACAACATCCTCGGCAATGCGCGCTTCCTGCGGGCGCTCGGCTACTTCGAGTTGGTGCGCTCGTACGGCGACGTGCCCCTGATCCTAGCTCCCATAAAAGGGCCCAACGACGACATTCGCCCTTCACGCACGCCCAAGGCGCAGGTTTACGACCAAATTATTGAGGATCTGAAGTTTGCCGAAGCCAACTGTCTGAAGGAAAACCAGATTACGGCCACCAACAAAGGTCGCGTGTCGAGCGGCGCAGCGGCGGCTATGCTCGCCAAAGTGTACCTGACGCGGGCCAGCACGGCCGATGCCAAGAGCTCGGATAACCAAGACGCGCTAGACGCCTGCAACCGCGTGATTAGCTCCAACTTATACAGCCTCTCGCCGGTGTACGGCGACGTGTTCTTGCCCGACAAAGAGAACGGGCCGGAGCACATTTTCTCGGTACAGTTTGACCTGCCGCCGAACGTGGGCAACATCATCGTGCGGCAGAACCTGCCGGCGGCCCTAGGTGGTTTCGCCTCGTTCACGGCCGAAGACTGGTTCGTGAAATCCTATGCCAACAACGATGTGCGCAAGGCCTGGAACCTGAGCAATCAAGCCGGTACCGCCACGCTGCCGCA
Organism: Hymenobacter sp. GOD-10R; assembly: GCF_035609205.1. Classification (NCBI taxonomy): domain Bacteria; kingdom Pseudomonadati; phylum Bacteroidota; class Cytophagia; order Cytophagales; family Hymenobacteraceae; genus Hymenobacter; species Hymenobacter sp. GOD-10R. The sequence goes on along the minus strand of NZ_CP141184.1, from coordinate 4,019,734 downwards.
GTACTACTTCAACAAGTTTCGCGACGACAAGCGCATCGGCAACGACTCGCGCGCCAACTGGCTCATCACCCGCTACGCCGACGTGCTGCTGATGCAGTCGGAGGCTATTAATAATATCAACGCGGGCGACGCCACAAAGTATCAGGGCATTAACCGCGTGCGGCAGCGGGCAGGCCTAGCTCCCTTGCCCACTACGGCTACTTCCAAAGACGCTTTCGTGGACTTACTGGTGCAGGAGCGGGCCTGGGAGCTGTGCGACGAAGGTCACCGCCGCTACGACCTAATCCGCTTGAACCGGTTGAAGCAGGTAGAAAAAGCCATCTTCAACCGGGACATCAACGATAACTTCCTGCTGTTTCCCATCCCACAAACGGAAGTGGTGCTCAATCCGAACCTGACGCAAAACCCTGGTTTTTAATGCTTCATTCTTGTAAACGTTGGCTAGGTTGCCTCGCGCTGTTCCTTTGGTTCGGCGCGGCGGCAGCTTATCCGGCGCCTCAAAGTTCGTTTTTGCTGCTCGATGCTGCGCAAATGGTCGCCTACAAAGCAGCCTATACGAAAGGCGGCACGGCGGAAGTACAGCAAGTAAAAACGTTGCTGAGCGATGCCGACAAAGCCCTAGGTCGCGGGCCGTACACCGTCATATCCAAAACCAAGCTGCCACCCAGCGGCGACAAGCACGACTTCATCTCGCAGGCCCCGTACTTCTGGCCCAATCCGGATAAGCCTGACGGTAAGCCTTACATCAACAAGGATGGCTTGGTCAATCCGGAGTCAACAGCGCTGAAGGATCAGGAGGAGCTAGGCAACGTGTGCAAAGACGCCAAAGCTTTAGGGCTAGCTTATTACTTCTCCGGCAATGAGAAATACGCGGCTCATGCGGCGAAGCTGTTGCGCACGTTCTTCTTGGACCCTGCTACCCGTATGAACCCCAACCTAAACTACGGGCAAGGCGTTCCTGGCTCCTCCGAGGGCCGCAGCTACGGCATTATTGCCACCCGTAACCTGGCTGAAATACCGGACGCGGTAGCCTTGCTGAGCGGTAGCAAGAGCGTAGATGCGAAGTTGGTGAGCGGCCTAAAGACTTGGTTTAAAGACTACAACACTTGGTTGTTGACCAGCAAGCTAGGCGTGGAAGAAGGCAACAACAAAAACAACCACGGCACCTTCTACGATGTGCAAGTCGTTGACTTTGCCCTCTTCACCGGTGACAAAGCCTTGGCTAAGAAGACCATCGAAACGCGCACTATTCCGCGCATCACGCTTCAGCTAGCCCCCGATGGTTCGCAGCCCTTGGAGCTGGAACGCACCCGCCCCTGGAACTACACCACCATGAATCTGCAAGGTTGGGTGCGGCTGGCGGTGCTGGCTAAGAAGGTTGACATCGACCTCTGGAATTACACTACGCCCGACGGCCGCAGCCTGCACAAAGCCGTGGCCTGGTTTCAACCTTACTTACTCCAAGAGAAGCAGATGGACCGCCAAGACGTGGTGCCCACCAGCAACTACACCATCCTAGCCCTATACAATCGCGCCAGCCGCGAGTACCCCGACTTGGATGCAGAGAAGGTGTTTGCGCAAAATACCTCCTACGCGAGAGTACCCTGGGCTATATAGAACATGCTGGAGTACCTCGCTTGGTTGCCCGATGTAGAGACGCATACTTGCGTCTCCTCTTTGAACGACCGGCGCTGAACAACTCGGGTTAAACAACATCAGCAACGATTGAGACACAACTATGTGTCTCTACACCTTCAGGCGTCAGCGAGATGTTTAGCCTTCATTCCTTCACTCAATCCTTACCTTGCCTCGCACACAAAATCATCACCTTCAACTCAGTAGCATGTCCGACAGTTTTTCCTTGCAAGACAAAGTAATTGTGGTAACCGGCGGGACCGGTATTTTGGGCGATTCGTTCGTCAACGGCATTGTGGAAGCGGGCGGCACTGTAGGCATCCTAGGCCGTAACGCTGAGGTGGCGCAAGAGCGCGCCGACGCTATCAACAGCCAAGGCGGCAAGGCCCTAGCCTTAGTGGCCGATGTGTTGCAGGAAGAGGAGCTACGTGCTGCGTGCGAGCAAGTACTAAGCAAGTTTGGCCGCATCGACGGGCTGGTGAACGGCGCTGGCGGCAATGGCCCCGATGGCGTGCTCGACCCTAGTGAAGACGTGTTCAAGATGAATATCGCTGGCATGAAGCGGGTGATGGAGCTGAACCTGTGGGGCACCATTATCCCCACGCAAGTATTTGGGCAGGCCATTGCCGAATCGGGTGGGGGCAGTATCGTGAATATCTCGTCGATGAACTCGAAGCGGGCCATTACGAAGGTGCTGGGCTACAACATGGGCAAGGCTGCTGTGGACTGCTATAACCAGTGGTTTGCGGTGGAAATGGCTAACCGCTACGGCGACAAGCTTCGCATGAACGCCCTAGCTCCCGGCTTCTTCCTGACCGAGCAAAACCGCAACCTGCTCACCAAACCGGAGGGCGGCTACACAGATCGTGGCCAGCTAGTTATAAAACAAACACCCTTCAAGCGCTTCGGCCAACCCGACGAGTTGAAAGGCGCTTTGGTATGGCTCCTGAGCGACGCCTCAAAATTTGTGACCGGTTCTATGATTTGTGTCGACGGTGGATTCTCCATTTTTGGCGGCGTTTAACTTAAAAGAGCAGCAAGAAATGGCGTACACAATGCAGCAAACCATGCGCTGGTTTGGCCCCAATGATCCTGTTAGTTTGGCCGACATTCGGCAAGCCGGCTGTGCTGGCGTCGTGACCGCTTTGCACCACTTGCCCAATGGGGTGGTGTGGCCGGTAGAGGAAATTCAGAAGCGAAAGGCTGAAATCGAAGCGGCCGGGCTAGTGTGGAGCGTGGTGGAGAGCGTGCCGGTGCACGAGAACATCAAGACGCAAACGGGCGAGTTTGAAACCTACATCAAGAACTACCAACAGTCGCTGCGCAACCTAGCCCAGTGCGGCATCTACATCGTCACCTACAACTTCATGCCGGTGCTCGACTGGACGCGCACCGACCTAGCTTTCACCGTCGCCGATGGCTCCAAAGCCCTGCGCTTCGAGCGGGCGGCGTTCGTCGCCTTCGACGTGCTCTTGCTTCAGCGCCGCAACGCCGAGCAGGATTACACGCCCGAGGAAATTGAGAAGGCAAGGCAGCGCTTCGCCGCCATGAGCGACGCCGACAAGCAATTGCTTCAGCGTAACATCATTGCGGGCCTGCCCGGCAGCGAGGAAAGCTTCACGTTGGCGCAATTCCAGCAGGCACTCGATACCTATGAGGGCATCGACGCGGCTAAGCTGCAAGCCAACCTCATCTACTTCCTGCAACAAGTGGTGCCCGTAGCGGAGGAAGTCGGCGTGAAGCTAGTCATCCACCCCGACGACCCGCCCTACAGCATCCTAGGTCTGCCGCGCGTGGTAAGCACAGCGGCCGATGTGGCGGCTTTGTTCGAGGCCGTCCCTTCACCGAGCAACGGCTTGTGCTTCTGCACGGGCTCCTTCGGTGTAATACCGAGCAACGACCTGCCCGCCATGGTGAAGCAGTTTGCTGACCGCATCAACTTCATCCACCTGCGTAGCACCCGCCGCAACGCCGAGGGCGACTTCTACGAAGACAATCACCTAGAAGGCGACGTAGATATGTTCAGCGTAGTGCGTGAGCTGCTCACCGCCATGCAAACCCGCCAGCTCAGCATCCCGATGCGCCCCGACCACGGCCACCAGATGCTCGACGATTTGAACAAGAAAACCAACCCCGGCTACTCCGGCATCGGCCGCCTACGCGGCCTGGCCGAGTTGCGTGGCCTAGAGCTAGGTATTCAGAAAAGCTTCTTTGAATAGGTAAGATGGCTCAGGTAAGAACGTCATGCTGAGCTTGCCGAAGCATCTCTACTGCTTCGTTGCGGATACCAGAACAATGTAGAGACGCGACACTTCGCGTCTCGGCGTTGCTAATGTTGTTTACCTAGGTTGTTCTAGGCGAATCGTTCAATGCCGAGACGCGAAGTGTCGCGTCTCTACAATCGACAACCGAAGCGGTAGAGATGCTTCGGCAAGCTCAGCATGACGTTCTATTTAGTTGAAGGCAGAAACACAGGATAGTGAGAAACAAGAAGTTGCTGCTGGTTTGGCTGGCTTTGGTGCTGAGCAGTGCGGCGTTTGGGCAGAAGAAAACCCGCCTAAACGACAACTGGGAATTTGTGCGCCAAGACCTAGGTGGCGTGTGGGAAGCCGTGCGCCCCGTGGTGGCTGGCAACCCCGAAAGCGTGCCGCTGTGGCAAAAAGTGACCTTGCCGCACTGCTTCAACGCCCTCGATGCCGTCGACCCGGACGTGAATTATTACCAAGGTCCCGGCTGGTACCGCACCCAACTCACCGTGCAGAACCCGTACGCTAGCGGCCACACGTTGCTGCACTTCGAAGGCGCCGGGCAGAAAACCGACGTCTACATCTACACCACCAAAGTCGGCAGTCACGTGGGCGGTTATGATGAATGGACCGTCGACATCACCCAAGCCATTGCTGATTTCCAAAAGACGGACGCTTACAAAACCCAGTTCAAAGGCAAAATCCCGCTTTCCATTCGCAGCGACAACTCGCGCGACTTGGAGATGATACCATCCGACTTGTCGGATTTTAATCTGTACGGCGGCATTTACCGCTATCTGAATCTGGAGTACGTGCCGGCTACATCCCTAGAGCGGCTGGTAGCCAAAGCGGAGGTTGACAAAATGAGCAAAGCAGGGCTGCTGACGATAAAAGCCGTTTTTCCGGAGTGGACGCAGGCCGCCAACGCGCAAGTTTCCGTGCGGCTACTTGACCCCAAAGGCAAGCAGATAGGAAAGTATCAAGCCACCGTTTCGGCCAAAGCCGGCGAGCAGGATATTTATCAATTTCAGGTGAAAAGCCCGCAGCTCTGGTCGCCAGATGCGCCGCAGCTCTACACGGTGCAAGTCAGCATTAAAGCGGGCGCTGACACGTATGAGCAGACCGAAAAGCTAGGTTTCCGCCATATCGAATTCGTAGAGCACGGGCCGTTTCTGCTCAACGGCAAACGCCTGTTGCTGCGCGGCACGCACCGCCACGAAGACCACGCCGGCGTCGCCGCGGCCATGACCGAGCCCATGATTCGGCAGGAGATGCGCATGATGAAAGACATGGGCGTCAACTTCATCCGGCTCGGGCACTACCAACAGTCGCGCATCGTGCTCAACCTCTGCGACAGCCTAGGTATTACGGTGTGGGAAGAAATTCCGTGGTGCCGGGGCGGGCTAGGAGGAGCGGAATATCAAAGCCAGGCCAAGCGCATGCTGACCCACATGATTCAGCAGCACTACAATCACCCGGCGGTCATCATCTGGGGGCTAGGCAACGAGAACGACTGGCCCGGCGACTTCCTCGAGTTCGACAAGGAGAAGATCCGCACCTTCATGAAGGAGCTAAATGCCCTTTCGCACCAGCTCGACGCCTCGCGCTACACCGCCATTCGCCGCTGCGACTTCTGCAAAGACATCCCCGATGTGTACTCGCCTTCTATCTGGGCGGGCTGGTACCGGGGCATTTACACCGAGTACAAGGATGTGACGGAGAAAGAGTTTAAGGATGTAAAACGCTTCCTGCACGTGGAATGGGGCGGTGACAGTCACGCCGGCCGCCACTCCGAAAACCCTGATAACGCCCTAGCTAAAATCAGCCGCGGCCAAGGCGCCGACGAGCGCTCCGGCGACGCCTCGCTGTTCGGTGGCAGCGCCCGCGTGTCGAAGGACGGCGACTGGAGCGAAAGCTACCTCTGCAACTTGGTCGACTGGCACCTGAAAGAGCAGGAGACCATGCCCTGGCTCAGCGGCACGGCGTACTGGCCGTTCAAGGATTTCTCCACGCCCGTGCGCCCCGACAACCCCATTCCCTACATGAACCAAAAGGGCGTAGTGGAGCGCGATTTCACCAAAAAGGAAGCCTACTACGTGTTCCAATCCTACTGGGCCACCAAGCCGATGGCGCACATCTACGGGCACTCGTGGCCGGTGCGCTGGGGCGAAGCGGGCGAGCAGAAGATGGTGAAAGTGTACTCCAATTGTGCCGAGGCCGAGCTGTTTGTCAACGGCAAAAGCTACGGCGTGAAAAAGCGAAACAGTCAAGACTTTCCGGCCGCTGGTCTACGCTGGCTGGTGCCGTTCAACAACACCGGCGACAACATTATTAAAGTAGTAGCTCGCCAAGGCAAAGCCGTGGTGGAAGACGAAATCCACCAGCGCTACCAAACCGAGAAATGGGCCAAGCCTGCCAAGCTGGTGGTAGAAAAGCTAGGTGAGCAAAATGGCCTCGCGACGGTACAGGTGAAGCTGCTGGATGCCAATGGCGTGCAGTGCCTGGATGCCGTCAGCTGGATCAACTTCTCGCTGAGCGGCGACGGACAATTAATGGATAACCTAGGCACGTCGTCGGGCTCGCGCAAAGTGCAGGCCTATAATGGTCGGGCTATCATTCGAGTGAAAACGAATGGCGGCAAGAGCGTGGTAGGCGTGAAGTCGGAGGGCTTAATGACGGAGCTACTGCCCCTGTAGCGCGAAGCTCCCGCTTCGCGCACCGTTGAACGACCGATGTTGCAACAGGCCCAGGTAGCCGTTCGGCGTCAACTGATGCCGACTAATTAGGTGTGCAATACCGAATGCGCCGTGGCGCATTCCTACATCATACAAGTCAAAATGCGCGCAAGGTTCTTCGTTTTTCTACTATTCAATGCGCTGCTGGCACTGCCCACGCTAGCCCAGCAACGGATTCTGCAATCCGTCAATGCCAACTGGCTCTTCCGCAAGGACGACGGCACCGATTACACCAAAACGCCAGCGGCCCCAACGCAAGGGTGGGAGAAAATATCGTTGCCGCACACCTGGAACGCCGCCGATGTCCTCGACGATGAGCCCGGCTACTATCGTGGCCTAGGTTGGTACAAAAAAATGCTCTACGTACCGGCTAATTGGCAAAAGCGCAGTGTGTACCTCTACTTCGAAGGAGCCAATCAGGAAACCGAAGTGTACGTGAACGGCCAATTAGCCGGGCGCCACGCGGGCGGGTATACAGCCTTTAGCTTTCCCGTGAGCAAATTGCTGAAGTTCAGCAACGAAGGCACGGTTGCCAACGAGGTAACGGTGAAGGTGAACAACCGCCACAACCCCGATATCCCGCCACTCTCCGCCGACTTCACCTTCTACGGCGGCCTCTACCGCGACGTGTACTTGCTGGCCGCTGACCCGGTGCACTTCGACCTAGATAATAATGCTTCGAGCGGCGTCTTCATCACCACGCCCAATGTGTCGGCGGAAGCCGCTGAAGTCGTGGTAAACGGTGCCATAACCAACGGTGCCGCGACAAACCGTAAGCTAGCTGTGCTCACGCAAGTACTCGACCGGGAAGGCCGCACCGTAGCCCAGCAGCGCACTAAGCTTAGTCTAAGAGCAGGGCAAAAGCTAGCTTTCAAGCAAACTTTCGGCAAGCTGCGCCAGCCGCACCTGTGGTCGCCCGACGACCCGTACCTGTACCGCGTTGTCTCAAGAATCGAGGACGGCAACGGGAACAAACCGCTCGATGAGGTGACCAATCCCCTAGGTTTGCGCTGGTTTCGGTTCGATGCCGACAAAGGCTTTTTCCTGAACGGCAAGCCGCTGAAACTGATCGGCACGAACCGCCACCAGGATTTTCCCGGTCTCGGCAACGCCTTGCCTGATGCTTTGCACGAGCAAGATGTGCGGCTGATCAAGCAGATGGGCGGCAACTTCCTGCGCATCTCGCACTACCCGCAAGACCCCACGGTGCTGCAAGCCTGCGACCGCCTCGGCATTCTGACCTCGGTGGAAATCCCGGTGGTGAATGCTATTACCGACTCCGAAGGCTTCTTCAATACCTGCAAAACCATGCAAGTGGAGATGATTCGGCAGGGCTTCAACCATCCGAGCGTCGTCATTTGGAACTACATGAACGAGGTGCTGCTGCGCCTGCCGGAAGGCATCAAGAAGGACAATGCCGCCGGCCAAGCGTACTTCAAGCGTGTGGCACAGCTCGCCCAGCAGCTCGACGACATTACCCGCCGCGAAGACCCGAGTCGCTACACCATGCTCGTCAACCACGGCGCGTTCGACCTCTACCGCGATGCCGGCCTGACCAGCATCCCGATGATCGTCGGCTGGAACCTCTACCAGGGTTGGTATTCCGGCGAACTAGAAGGCTTTGCCCAATACCTCGACCAGCACCACCGCGAGCTGTCCACCAAGCCCGTGCTGATAACCGAATACGGCGCCGACTCCGACCTGCGCCTGCATTCGTTTCAGCCCCAGCGCTTTGACAAGACGCAGGAATACGCCAACCGCTACCACCAGTACTATCTCAAGGCCATCATGGAGCGCCCGTTTGTGGCCGGCAGCACCGTTTGGAACCTAGCCGAGTTCAACTCCGAAAGCCGCCAAGAAGCCACGCCCCATATCAACACCAAGAGCCTACTCACCGCCGACCGTCAGCCCAAGGACGCCTACTTTTTCTACCAGGCAAACCTGCTCAAAACGCCCTTCGTAAAGATCGGCTCCCGCGGCTGGACGTTGCGCAGCGGCTTTGCGGGCGGCAGTGATTCGCTATTCTGCACGCAGCCAGTGGAGGTGTACACCAACCAGCCGAGTGTGCGCTTGGTGCTCAACGGCAAGGACCTAGGTAGTCAGCCGGCTACGTTTGGCGTGGCTAGGTTCCGGGTGCCATTTGTAAATGGCGTGAATCAGCTCAGCGCCCAAGTAGAAGGGCAACCCATTGATGATCAGGTTGACATTCAATTCAAGTTGCTACCCCGAAAGCTAGCTTCGGCGCAGTTGCCCTTCACCGAACTCAACGTCAGCCTCGGCGACCCGCGCTATTTCACCGACCCCAAGCTTCAGCAAGTGTGGGTTCCCGAACAGGCATACACGCCCGGCGGCTGGGGCTACGTGGGCGGTAAGGTGTTCAAGCTGCCCGGCAGTGGCCGCCTGCCCTTCGGCTCCGACCGCAACATCCTCGGCACCGAGTACGATGCCCTCTACGAAACCCAGCGCGTCGGTCTCACCCAATTCCGCCTCGATGTGCCAGATGGAGAGTACGAAGTAGTGCTGCACTTTGCCGAACTGGAAGCCGTGCCGCAAGGCGAGCAACTCGTGTACAACCTAGGTAACGGCGCCAATACTGCGGCCGATAAGAAAGCCAGCCGGTCGTTCGACGTGCTGCTCAACGGCCAGCCCGTGCTATCCGACCTAGGTACTGCGAACTACTTACAGCCGCTGCAAGCTGCTAGCTTCAAGTTCCCCGCTTCTGCCCAGCAAGGGCGAGGTATTATCGTCGAATTCAAAGCCAAAACTGGCGAAGCGGTGCTAAACGGCATCCAGGTAAAGCGTCTATATTAAGGGGCAGTCAAAATATCAACTTAGGTACAAGTAACTTAAAACAGAACGTCATGCTGAGCTTGTCGAAGCATCTCGCGTGCAATGGTAACTCCAATCGATAGGAAATTACCACTACATGCGAGATGCTTCGACAAGCTCAGCATGACAGGCACGTGATTCTAAAAATGTCCGCTCTATAAATAACGGCTTTTATAAACCACCTCACCCACCCAAACGCATGAAGTCCGTCAACTTAAAAGAACTCGCGCAAGAGCTGAATTTATCTATCTCGACAGTTTCAAAAGCTTTGCGTGATAATTATGAAATAGGGCAGGAAACAAAAGAACGAGTTAAGAAATTAGCACAAGAATTAAATTATGAGCCCAACCCGTACGCTAGTAGTCTGCGCAGAAAGAAGAGCAAAACGATTGGCGTAGTAATTCCAGAAGTTTCGAATAATTTCTTTTCGCAGGCTATCAATGGAATAGAAGAAGTAGCGCGCGAAAACGATTATCACGTCCTGATTTATTTAACCAACGAAAGCTACAGCCGTGAACTGACCATAACGCACCACCTCGCCAGCGGCCGTGTCGATGGTATTTTGATGTCCGTCTCCAGTGAAACGCGGGATTATGCGCACCTGAAAGAGTTGACTAGCAAGAATATACCCATGGTTTTTTTTGACCGGGTATGCGACGAGCTAGCCACGGCCAAAGTAACGACCAACGACTTCCAAAGTGGTTATATGGCCACGCAGCACCTGATAGAAGCGGGGTGCCGGTGCATAGCACACCTCCTGATATCTAATAACTTGTCTATTGGTCAAAAGCGTATGCAGGGCTACGTAAAAGCGCTGGAAGATTATGGAATTACCTGTGATGCTAGCTTGATAATAAATGGTGACAGAACTGATGCGGAAAACCGCGAAACGATGAAGCAGTTGCTACGCAACCGACCTGAGATTGATGGTATTTTTGCGTCGGTTGAGCGTTTGGCAATGAGTAGCTATGAAGCGTGTAAGGAGTTAAATATTGTTATTCCAGATGATATTAAAATTATAAGCTTTTCAAATTTGTATGTTGCTTCGTTGCTCGACCCGGCGCTAACCACTATTACGCAGCCGGCTTATTCCATTGGAAAAGAAGCAGCGAGAATATTATTTAGATCTCTCGATAGGAATAAGCCCGTTTTAGAAACTAATAGCTTAGAATTAAGCTCCGAGCTTATTAAAAGGAAATCAACAGCTGTTAATTAAAGTAATAAGAAGAACGTCATGCTGAGCTTGTCGAAGCATCTCGCGTGCGGTCGTTGCCAAAGTAATCTGATTAGCATTGCACGCGAGATGCTTCGGCAAGCTCAGCATGACGTTCTTATGTAATGCTAGGCGAATATATTAACCTAGGTTTCAGCTAGAACGCTAGGGTGCCTTTCTGCAAATCGTTTCGGCGCGTTAGGGCTTCCATGAAGTAGTAGTCCGCGTAGCTGAGGGGCACGTCTACTTCGGAGTTGGAGGGTTTGGAGCCGGTGCTGTGCAGGAGCAGAAACCCTTTGCTGCTGCCGGGGGCGGCCGTGTAGCTTTTGGCTAGGTTCCGCATCATTTTATCGGCTTTGCTACGGTAGAGGGCGCCGTTGGAGCTATAGGTGCTCAGCTCATACAAAGCGGATGCAATAACCGCGGCAGCCGACACGTCGCGGGGCTCGTTGGGGATGTTTGGCGCGTTGAAGTCCCAGTAGGGAATCAGGTCTTTCGGGAGGTTCGGGTGATTGAGGATGTACTGGGCAACATGTTCGGCTTGAGCTAGGTAGGCTTTGTTCTTGGTTTCGCGGTAGCACATAGTGTAGCCGTAGAGCGCCCAGCCCTGGCCCCGCGCCCACGCCGATTCGTTCGCGTAGCCTTGGTGCGTGGTGCGCTTCACCACGTTGCCGGTGGCTGAGTCATAATCCACCACGTGGTAAGAGCTGTAATCGGGGCGAAAGTGGTTTTTCATCGTGGTGTTGGCGTGCGCTACGGCTATTTTGTAGAAGCTAGAGTCGCCGGTGATGCGGGTGGCGACGAACAGCAGCTCTAGGTTCATCATGTTATCGATAATGACCGGGAAAGCCCACTTTTCGCGGCTGTGGTCCCAGGAGAGGAGGACGCCCACTTTGGGGTAAAAGCGGGTGCTGAGCGTGCGCGCGGCTTGCACTAGCACGTCGCGGTAAGCGGGATCTTTCGTGAAGCGGTAGCCAGTGCCGAAGCTGCAATACACCTTAAAGCCCATGTCGTGAGTGGTGCCATTGGTTTGCTCCTGCTCGATATTGGCCGTGGCCGCCCTAGCTGCCGTTTGCCACTTGTCCTTGTTGGTGAAGCCGTAGAGATACCACAGCTCGCCAGGGAAAAAGCCGCTGGTCCAGTCGCGCGAGGCTACCAGGGCTAGGTCGCCGTTGGGCTTCAGGCTACGCGGTGATACTAGTACGGCTTTCGTGTTCGACGTAGCCGCGGTAGCTGATTGCTGCTGCGCGGCTTTCGGAATCTCTTGGAGCATTACATCTGCTTGCGTTTCAGCTAGCTTCACTACCTTTTTAGTGAGGGCATCTTGGGCAAAACTGCTGGTAGCGCAGAGGCTAAGGGCAACCGTAAGCGTATAGAGGAAGGCTGGTTTCATGAAAGAAGGGGAGGGTTCGGGGTGGGGTGGCATTGCCGCTGAGCGGAGCGCTTTTAGGTTAGTTAAACCAGATAATGGGGTTACGAACTGGCAGATTGCGTATCACTTCTTCTACTTCCGGCGCGTGTTCTAGCTTTTGCCAGGTATGCAGCCACGCTTTATTCGAGAACTGGATGGCGCCTAGCGCCAGAAAAGGCTGCGCCACTGGCCATTCCTCCCAGTACATAACATCCTTAGGTAACGGCCATTTGCTCTTATCGGCCACGTAAGGGTACAGGTACTCAATGCCTTTCTTGATTGAGCGGCCGTCTGGTGTCTGATACTGCCACAGGTTATCAGACTTGCTAGAGAGAATAGCGCAGATCATCGTCATGGCATCCAGGTTGAAGAGGGAGTAGCCGTAAGGCTTAGTCCGCTTGAGTTCCTGCGGGAAGCTGCCATTGATGGTCATTTGGTTGGGGAGCAGCACCGTTTTGTAGCGGTTGCGGCAAAAAGCTAGGAGCTCTGCATTATCCGTCAGGCGAGCGAAAGACGCGACTTGCATCACCCAACAGGTGCCGTGGTTATTAGTGGCGTTCATCTCGTCTTTGCCGTATTGGTGCGTCGTGAGCCAAGTCAGGTATTGAGCAAACCAGTTTTTGATGCCAGCTAGGTCGGTGGTGGTAAAGTCTTTGGCATTTTGCATCACCAACACACCCTGCGCCACTTCCATCAGCTGAATGGTATCGATGATGCCAATGCCCCGACCGGTAAAACGCCCCTTAATAGCCTGTGCGTACAGTAGCGAGGGATTCATGCGCGTGTCCGGATCAGTAAACCACGCTTTAAGATGCACCAGCGCGTGCCGCACGTACTGCTCATCGCCCGTCAGCTTGTAGGCGGAAGCTAGCGCGCCAATGATGCGGCTAAAGCGAATCATGGCCTGGCGGTGCGCTACAAAATTGCCGGGGTTCGTGAGACCGTCGCGCTGTATGTAAGGCCCTTCGGGGTTATTGGGGTCGGGCCACCAGTAATCGCCTTCGGAGAAAAAGTCGTGCGGGGTGCCGGCGCTGCGCAGGGAGGTGCTGCTCGTGACGGTGACGGGGGCTTGCTGCAGCGCCCACGTGGCTTGGGTAAGCACGTAGTTGCGCAAGGTTTGAACAGCTTGCCGTTGTAGCTTTTTAGCCGGCACATCAGGTGGCGCCGACCAACCAACTACGCATCCTAAAAGCATAAGCAGGATGCACAGTACCTTCCTGCTCATTATTTTACTACTCATACTTGGTTAGCCAGTTCATCTCACACACCATGAACCATTCGAGGTTAACAAACTAGCCAAACTTGCTCCAGCAAGCCTAGCGCAAAGCTCATTTTTTCACGAAAACGTTTGCGTAGCAGAGGAAGCGCAACCTGTACTAATTTTTAATTTCTTCTGCCGAAGTTGCACCCGTGGATCAGTCAGCAGGAAATAAGTTAGTCTAGCCACCCTTGAACGTATCTTCCGAAAAACGCCAGCTATGAAGCCTTCTTCTATTTTAATCCTTACGCTGGTCGTACTTCTAAGCGCCGGGCTAGGTCTGCGGGCCCAAGGGCTAAAGCCCAAGGTACGTTACTCAGCGAAGCCTCCCGTTCGAAAGGGGAAATTTCAACTTTACTTGCTTGTGGGACAATCAAATATGGCCGGGCGGGGCTACCCGGAAGCGCAAGACACCGTGCCCAACCGCCGCGTGTTGCGCCTCAACCAGGCGGGCGCGTGGGAAGTAGCCAAAGACCCCATCCATTTCGACAAGCCCGGAGCGGGAGTAGGGCCAGGCTTAGCTTTTGGCAAAGCAATGACCGAGCAAGACACGAGCGTCGTTATCGGCCTGATTCCGTGCGCTGTGGGCGGCTCTGGTATTGCGGTCTGGCAGCCTGGCGCTTACTACGAGGCTACCAAAACCAACCCGTATGATGACGCTATTGCGCGGGCGAAAGTGGCGATGCAAACGGGCATACTAAAGGGTATCATCTGGCATCAAGGCGAAACCGACAGCAACCCGGAAGGCAGCAAGGTCTACGCCCAAAAGCTGACAGAATTGATTGCTAGTTTTCGACACGATTTGCATACGCCCCAGGTGCCGTTTGTGGCCGGCCAGTTGCCTGAATTCCAGTTCGTGAAGCTCGATAGCGCCGACCGGAAGCAAGTGAATGCGTCAGCAGTTCGGGTGAATGAAAGCATTGCCCAATTAAAGAAAAGCATTCCGCACTACGCGTACGTCACGGCGGAGGGCACGAAAGACCGCGGCGATCAGCTGCACTTTGATGCAGCCTCGGCTCGTTTGATGGGCCAGCGCTACGCCGCAGCAATGCGAGGTTTGCTGAAGAAGAAACCGCGCTGATCTACGGCATATAAAGCCCGTCATGCTGCGCTGGTCGAAGCATCTCTACCGCTTCGTTGAACCTCACCCCAACCCCTCTCCAAAAGAGAGGGGCTTAGGTTAGTTTGGCGGTAGAGATGCTTCGACCAACTCACTCAGGATGACGGGCTTCGATTAGTTTACAAGTTGCCAGGACTCGTGACCCAGATATGGTTATTCTACGCCTTTTACCTTCATCGGTAGCGTGAAGATCGATTCGGAAGCAGTGATAAACAGCGTTTTGCGGTCTTTGCCGCCGAAGCAAAGGTTGGCCGTCCAGGCAGCGGGCACGTCGATGTGGGCTAGCTTCTGGCCCTGGGGCGTGTACACCATCACGCCTTTGCCCGTGAGGTAGAGGTTGCCTTTGTTATCGAGGGTGATGCCGTCGGAGCCTTGCGCCACGAAAAGCTGCCGGTTAGCGAGCGAGCCGTCAGCATTGATTTGGTACTTGTAGGTTTTGTTGGCGCCAATATCAGCCACGTACAGGTACTTGCCATCGGGCGAGCCCACGATGCCGTTGGGCTGTTTGACCTGCTCATCTACTACGACGGGTTCGGTTTTGCCTTTGGCTAGGTAATACACCTTTTGTCCCGCAATGTCTGGGCTCTGACGGCTCCAGTAGGAGCGTTGGTAATAAGGGTCGGTGAAGTAAATGCCGCTAGTTTTGGGGTTGATCCACAGATCGTTTGGGCCGTTGAGCTTGTGTTGTTGCACGTCGCGCAGCAGCACCGTCACTTTGCCGGTGGGGCTGATAGACCAAAGCTCGTTGTCGGCGTCGGCGCAGGCCAGTAGGTTGCCTTGCGCATCGAAGTACAAGCCGTTGGAGCGACCCGTTTTATCCAGGAAGACCGACAGCTTACCATCGGTGCCGTACTTCCAAATTTTATCGTTGGGCTGATCGGTGAAGAAGATATTACCCTGCTTATCAACGGCCGGGCCTTCCGTAAACTTGAATTGGCTGGACACCAGCGTAGGCTGCGTTGAGCCGGCTACGATGGTGCCCAAACGCCCCGCGTTGCTGGTATCGGTTGGTAGTGTGTGACCTACGGGCTTAGATGATGGATGCGACCCGGCATGTGTTGGCGACTCAGCCAAGGGGAATAAACAAGCTCCCAGAACAACGAAGGGCAGCCAGAAGGAAGTCATAGCAGAAGAGTTCATCAGGGGTGAGGTGGTGGGTAAAGGAATAGGCAAGTTAGCGTTGGTAGTGGCCTAGGTACGGGCGGCAATTGGTGCTGACCGGTACAGGAGGCTTACAGCACGAAGCCTTGGACCGGAAAAGCGGGGTCTTCGTAAGGGGAGGGCAGCGGCGTCGGGTGGCTCGTGGCATCAAAGAGCATGACTTGGCGGTCGGCGGCGGTGTAAGCGGGCCAAGCAGCTTCAGGCTTGCCGGTCTTGATGAAGCTCACCCAATGGTGGTGCATAAGCGTAGCGAGCTGCTGACTTGTGGGGTTCGCTGACAGCTCACGCGGGAGCGAATTCCACGCATAACCTAGCTCGCGGGCGTGTACGGGCCGTTGATCGGCGCTTGGCTCATAGTCAAAGCGGTAGAGCCAAACGGGTTGCGCGGCCCCAACCAGCGTTTGCGCCAGTCGGTACGTGGCCATGCGGTAGAGGTAGTCTGTGACGGTTGTCAGCCAGGCTTTATCAGCAGGTTGAGTTTGGCTGAGGGATGAGTAAGCGCGCCATACGTAGCTGCCGTTTTTGCCAAACAAGGGCGTCAGGACGTCTGCATTTGGCTGCGCCAACGTCGGCCACGAGTTCATAAACGAGGCGGCCTCATCTCGATTGGTACCCAGCAGCACCCGCAATGGTGCCCGATTGGGTCGGCTCAGGTAGGTGAGCGGGGCAGTAGTAATCACCGTGCCATCCAGCACCGGCCCGAACAGTTGCAAGCCGCCTGGTCCGCTGGCTATCTTGGCTTGGGCTTGCATGAGGGTAGCGGGGGGCAGCGTGAGGAGCTGTTGGGCCTGGTTGGGAGCTAGGTGCAACTCCTGCAGCAGCCGACGCGTGACCGTGGCCGCTGTAGCTGTGTCGCGGACGCACTGCACTGAGCCGCTTTCCAGAATGGCTTGCTGAAACAAACCTTGCGCCGCCGGCGTCACCAGCAAGGCACTCACCAGCTTGGCCCCCGCCGACTCGCCCATCACCGTCACACGGGCTGGGTCGCCGCCAAAGGCGCTGATGTTTTGGTGCACCCATTGCAGGGCTGCCACGGCATCGAGTAGGCCGCAGTTACCGGAATTTTGGTACGCCGGTCCGAGCGCGCTACCTAGGTACAGGAAGCCCAAACTACCAAGCCGGTAGTTGATGCTGACCGTAACCACATCGTCGCGTTGGGCAAAGTTTGCGCCTGGAAAATCGGAGCCGGTACCGCCGGTAAAAGCGCCGCCGTGCACCCACACCACCACTGCTTTCTTAGACTTGGGCGTGGCCGTTGCCGGCGCCCACACGTTCAGGGCCAGGCAATCTTCCTGGCCTTGTAGCTTGTCGTTCGAAACTTGAGTGGCTTTCGGGCCTATAGCCGTGACTTGGCGTATACCGCGCCACGGTTTTAGCGGTTGCGGCGGGCGAAAGCGCTGAGCACCAACAGGCGCTTCGGCGTACGCCACGCCCCGAAACACGAGCATGTCGTCCTCCCGCTTGCCTTGCAGCTGACCAGCCTGCGTCCGGACGATTGTGGTTGAAAGAGCAGGGGCGGTGGCCACGGCCTGCGCCGCGCAAGGCTGCGTGGGTGCTAAGCCCGGTAGGAGCAGGAGCAACGCCAGCAGCACGGAGGAGCCACTAGCCAACTTTGTCTTTTGTAAACGCATAGGTAAACATAGGCTTAATCTTGGCTTGAAAACAGAAGAACGTCATGCTCGTTGGTTGAAGCATGACGTTCTAATGGCTGGCGCAACTTTCTAGCTAAGCTTACCAGACGTAGGTGCCCGCCGCGCTACCGTACAGCGCGCTAGATACCACCTTGCCCCGGTACTGAATATTGAAGGACTGAAGCGCATTGCCGGTGTTCAAGACGATGAGCACTTTCTTCCCGCTAGGCGTTTTGAAGGCCACGTTCGGTAGGTTGTTTGGTAAGCTAGAGTTGATGCGTACCGAGCCCGGTCGCACAAACTTGCTGGCGTGCGCAATGATGTAATAGGCCACGTTGCGCGTCACGCCGGAGCCAACCGTCACGGCGGGTAGGCAGGTGCTGCATCCGCCGTTGGTGTGCGGACCGTTAGAGGCGTCGGCGGCTAGGTTCCACTCCAGCACATTACGGCTCCAGTTGCGCGTCGCCCCGATGATGAGGTTGTTCACGTGCCAGCTAAAGTCGCCCGCGAAGCTGCTAGGGGCACCTACCCATTGCTCGGTGAAGTACACGTTCTTGGTTGGGTAAGCTCCGTGCACCTGCGATAAAGCCTCAATCTTGCCGGCGTACAGGTGAAAGGCCGAGCCATCGACGTAGTCACGTGCTTGGGCATCATTGAGCACCGTAGTTGGATAATCGGGCCTGTCTGCGTTGTGGTCGTACGCAATGATTTTGGTGTCTAGGCCAGCCGCTAGCAACGCTGGACCAACCACCTTCACAAAGGCTGCCTGCTCCGTCGCCGACATCGACATGCTCGGGTTGTTATCGGGGTTTAACGGCTCATTCTGGAGCGTAACCGCATCAAGTCGTACACCTTCTGCCTTCATGGCCTGCAAATACTTCACAAAGTACTTGGCGTACGCCTGGTAGTATTCTGGTTTCAGTGAACCTCCTTTTGGGCTGCCGTTGGTCTTCATCCACGAAGGGGCCGTCCAGGGCGAGCCTAGGATTTTGATGTTGGGGTTGACCGCTAGAATCTCCTTCAAGAGTGGGAGGAAGTACGCTTTATCTGGCTCCAGACTAAACTTGTCCATGTTCACGTCGGTGCCGCCGGCGGGCAGGTCATTATAGGTATACACCTGGTCACTCAGATCGGAGGCGCCGATGCTGATGCGCAGGTAACTAATGCCTATCGAGGTGCTATCCGTAGCGAAAAGCTCTTTGAGCAGCGCTGCACGGTCGGCGGTATTCAGCTGCCGCATCACGTAAGCGCTGCCACCCGTGAGCGTGTAGCCAAAACCATCGATCGTCTGATACGTCTGGGTCGTATCCACCACGATAGTCGGATCCTGGTTGGTAGAGGCAGCGAAGTTCAGCGCTACCTTCTGCTTGGCAAACAGCTGCGATTTATCCGGGTTGGTCAGCCAAAAGGCCACTTGCGAAGGACCTACGGTCACTGGAGGCGTAGGAGGCGTAGGCGGAGCAGGCGTTGGGTCCGGTTTGTTGCTGCTCTGGCAGCTACTCGACAGCAGCAAAGCCAGTAACGAACCGCTTAGTAGAAGGCTCCTTAGGGTGAGTAAAGTCATGAGCGTTAGAATCTAATTATGGGATATTGAATAGTGCTTGGAGAAGCTAGAGCTAGGCAGTTAGCTCCCCTCCTTTTTTAAGGAGGGGCTAGGGGTGGTCTGGCTAGTATTAGAAAGCTAAACCTAGCTGGTCGTTCAACGATTGGAACCACCCCTGGCCCCTCCTTAAAAAAGGAGGGGAACTAACTGCCTAGCTCTAGATCCTCCTCTCTTTCCGGGGTTCAACCAACGACCAGCTACCACACATAAGTGCCCACGGCACCGGCAGCCAGGGTGGCGCTTACCTGCTTTCCCTTGTAGCGAACGTTGAAGGTTTGGGGGGTAGTCTGGTCATTCTGCACAATCAGCACATGGTCGCCGTTGGGCGCTTTGAAGGCCACATTGGGAGGGGTGCCGGTGCTCGTAGAGCCAATGCGGACCGAGCCGGGCCGCGCAAACTTGCTGGCGTGTGCCACGGTATAGTAGGCCACGTTGCGCTGCACGGCGTTGCCATCGAGGGTGATGGCACCTAGGCACTCGGTGCAGCCACCGGGCGTGTGCGGGTTTTGCTGCGGATCGGCCGCTATGTTCCACTCCAGCACCGTGCGCGCCCAGTTGCGCGTGCCCCCAATAGTGAGGGTTTTCACGTGCCAACCTAGGTTTTGCTCAAATTTGGTTTTTGAGCCTACCCACTGCTCGGTGAAGTACACGTTCTTGTTGGGGTAGGCTTCATGCACCTGCGACATTGCCTCGATCTTGCCGGCGTACATGTGGAACGCCGATCCATCTACGTACTGGCGTGCATCAGCGTCGTTTAGCACCGTGAGCGGGTACTCGGGCTTATCGCAGTTGTGGTCGTAGGCAATGATCTTGGTGTCGAGCTTCGCTTTCTTGAACGCCGGACCTAGGCTTTTCTTGATGAAGTCAGCTTGCTCGTTGGCGGGCATCAGCAGGCTGGGGTTGTTGCCGGGGTGCAAGGGCTCATTCTGCAACGTAATGGCATCAATGCGGATGCCTTCCGCCTTCATGCCCTGGATGTACTTCACAAAGTACTGGGCATAAGAATTATAGAGCTCCGGCTTCAGCGAGCCACCCTTCGAGTTGTTATTGGTCTTCATCCAAGTTGGCGGCGACCAGGGCGAGCCGAGGAGTTTGAGTTTGGGCTGTAACTTCAAAATCTCCTTGAGCACCGGAATTAGGTACTGCCGGTCGGGGGCTAGGCTGAACTGGCGCAGCTCGGGGTCGGTTTGGCCTTCGGGCAGGTCGTCGTAGCTGAACACCCGGTCGTCGAGGTCAGAAGCGCCGATACTCACGCGCAAGTAGCTCACCCCAATGTTGTTGCCGTCGGTGGTGAACAGCTCCTTGAGCAGCGCCGCTCGCTCCTTAGTGCCCATCTTACTTAGCAGCATAGCGCTGCCACCCGTAAGGCAGTAGCCAAAGCCATCGATGGTCTGGAAGCGTTGGCTGTCGTCAACTTCGATGGTTGGGTTGCTGTTCGTTGTGCCGGTAAAAGCTAGGGGGGCGGGCTGCCGTTGGAGCAAAGCCGACTGGTCGGGATTGGTAATCCAGCTAGCCACCCCGGCTGCTTTCTTTTTACTCGTCTGGGCTAGGCTCTGCTGGCGGCTCGTGCCCGCCAACAGCGTGACTGCGAGGAGGGAAGGAAGCACGTAGCGTTTGAATTCTATGAGCATAATTCTGTTCGAAAAGGGAAGAAGATGAGCGGGATTTCCTCGAAAACAAAAGGGGCCGGGCTGCGTCCCACCACGCCGCACCGGCCCCGAATCATTCGTTGCCTCCGCACTCACCTAGCAGAGGTTCGGAATGAAGTGTTTGGTTGAAAGAATAGCTAGGTAGGCGTTTAGTAGCCAGGGTTTTGCTGAAGCTGTGGATTGCTGTTAATTTCAGCCTGCGGAATGGGGAACAATAGATAATTTATATCACGCTCACCCTTGCGGAACTGTGCAATCAGGTCGAGAGCCGTAACGGTGTGGGCACCTCCTTCGACTTGGTTGTGGCGAGCGTAGCGTAGTAGGTCCCACCACCGTTCGCCTTCAAACGCTAGCTCCAGGCGGCGTTGACGGTCAATTTCGTTACGCATAGCCTGTTTACTAGCGGCTTGCGGCGAAGCCATCGTCAGGGCTGCTAGGCCCGCACGCTGGCGCACCTGGTTCAGGCGGGCCAGTACGTTGGTCGAAGGGCCCGTCTGCTCGTTCACCGCCTCGGCGTAGTTCAGCAACACCTCGGCATAGCGCAGCACGTAGGTGTTATCCACTGAGTTGAAGTTGTTGCCGCTGCTGGTCCACTTATAAGGATAGCTGTTGCGGTCGTTGGTATTGTTGATGCTGGGAGCCCGGTTTTTACGCGCGTCGATGTAGCTAACGTGGTTGCGGCCGATTAACTGGCCACCACTAGCTACTACGTTGCCCACATAGCTCCAGCGCTGGTCATTCACCGTATCTGCGTAGGCAATTAGCTCGGCCGTAGGCAGGTTGAACTTGGAGAACGAGTAAGTGGTAAGCGGGAATGGCAGAATCTCGTCGGGAAGCAAGTTGTTTCCATCGGGGGTGCCGGCAAACTGAACCTCGAAAAGCGACTCCGAACCCTTGTTTTCGGCCGGGAACAGTGCCCGGAAGGAGTTGTTGAGTTGAATACCACTAGTAATAACCTTGTTGGCAGCAGCTTCCGCGGCGGCCCAGTTGCGCCGAGTGAGTTGTACGCGAGCAAGCAGCGCATTAGCGGCACTGCGGGTCGCTCTGTTAGCGTTGGTTGTGGGCATCTGAACAGCGGCCTTCTCCAAGTCAGCTATCACTTGCTCGTATACTTGCTCGGGCGTGACGCGGGGTAGGTTCAACTCAGCTGGCTGAGCCGTTTCGGTGGGCGCTAGGCGCAATGGCACGCCCCCGTAGGCTCGCACCAGATTGAAGTAGCACAGACCTCGTACGAAGCGCGCTTCTCCTTGAATCTGAGTGCGGCGCAACGTGTCCATCGTGATGGTGGGCACGTACTTGAGTACAATGTTGGCCCGGTTGATACCTAGGTATGCCTGCCGAAACACGTTGCTTACCTGACCAGTGTTGGGTGTCCAAGCAATTGTTTCGAGGGCATTCACGTCATTGCTGACGCTGGTGCAGTTGTCGCTGGGCATCTCTCCCATCGTTAACAGATCCTGGCCGTAAGCTCCAGAAGCTTGCAAGGCATCGTAGACGGCAGTTAAGCTAGATTCGGCGTCGTCGCCGGAGGTAAAAAAGTTGTTCGGCGTGATGCTGGTTAGGGGCTCTTTTTGCAGGAAGTTGCAGCCGCCTAGCAGAATAAGTGCGCCTAAAGGGAGGATATATACCTTTTTCATGGGGAATTTCAGGCTAAGAAGTCAGCTTAAAAAGTGGCATTTAGGCCCACTGTGTAGGTGCGCGATTGTGGGTACACGCCAAAGTCACGGCCTAGGCTCGTCGACGAGAATGGGTCGGCGCTCACCTCCGGATCGTAGCCCGAATAGTCAGTCCAGGTGAGCAGGTTTTGGCCCGTTACATACACGCGCAGGTTCTTGATGGCCGCCTTTTTGGTGAGGCTAGCCGGCACGGTGTAAGCCAGCGTCAGGTTTTTGAGGCGCACGTAGGTGCCATCTTCAATGAAGCGAGTCGAGAGGCGGTTGTTGCTGTTCGGGTCGCTGCGTACTGGGCGCGGAATGGTCGTATTCGTGTTGGTGGGCGTCCAGTGGTTCAGCACCGCGGTGCTTTGGTTGATAGGGTCGCTTTGGCCCTCGATAACCGTGCGGGTCTGGTTATAAATATCATTGCCGAAGCTGCCTTGGAAGAACACACTCAGCTCCAGTCCTTTGAAGGAGAAGTTGTTAGTTACCCCAGCAAATGCCTTTGGGTTCGGGTTGCCAATGATCGTGCGGTCACTCGCATTAATTACTCCATCGCCGTTCAGGTCCTTGAACTTGATGTCGCCGGGAGCCGTGCGAGCGGCCTGGTAGATTTTGGTGGGTGATCCGGCATTCAAAGCATTGAGCTGGTCTGCGTTTTGAATAATGCCGTCGGCAACATAACCATAGAATACGCTCAACGGAATGCCTCTTTGCTGAATCGTATTGCCCGTGATGATGACACGTGGGGTTTGTACGCCTGCATCATTAGGCAACGAACCTAGATCTACAATTTTATTACGGTTGCCCGAGATGTTGAAGTTCGTGGTCCAGCCAAAGCCGTTGTTTTGAGCCTCCACATTGGTCGTTACCAAGCCTATCTCGATGCCACGATTCTGGATTTCACCTAGGTTTTGAAGAATGTTCAAATCTTGTCCGCCGGTGCTTTGTGGGATGGGCACGGACAGGAGCAAGTCCTTGGTTTGCTTGCTGTAGATGTCGAAGGTGAAGGTCAGGCGGTTGTTGAACATGCCTAAGTCCACGCCGCCGTTGTATTGGTAAGTGGTTTCCCACTTCACCTCGTTGCCAATATTGCTCTGCGAGATACCCCCCACAATAGCCGAGCCCGTACCCTGGTAGTTATACCCCAAAGCATAGCGCGAGTAGCGCTGGTAGGTATAGAATTCCTGGTTACCATTGGCCCCAAAGCTACCACGCAGCTTCAGGTCCGAAATGGCACGAGTCTGTGGGAAAAAGGCTTCCTTAGAAATCCGCCAACCCAAGGCCACGGCGGGGAAGTAGCCGAAGCGATTGTCTGGGCTGAACTTACTACTAGCATCAGCCCGGAAGCTGATGGTGGCCAGGTAGCGCTCGTCGTAGTTGTAGATAGCGCGGGAGAAGTAGCTTAGCAGTGCCCACTGGTCGGCGTAACTGCCTGGGATGCCGTCGGCAATGGCGCCTGCGCTAAGATACGGTACGGCGTTGGAGGCGAAGCTCCGGGTGCCGGCTCCTGAGGTAAAGCGCTCCGAAGACTGCATCGACTGACCTGCCAGCAACGTCAGGTTGTGGCGGCCACCTAGATTGGGGTTATAGGTAAGGGTGTTTTCCAGCAGCCAAATAACCTGCTGGTTCGTAGCCGTGCGGGCCGAGCCGCGCAACGACGGATCTACGCCGGGCAGGGCCAGCGGCGGGTAGTTACGACTGACAAACGTATTCTCTGTTTGCGTCCGGAAGTCCAGACCTAGCGACGAGCGCAAAGTAAGGTTCTTGAGAATGTCCAGCTCGCCAAACACGTTGCCAATCATTTGATAAACGATAGCTTTGTTGCTGCTTTCCAGTAGGTTACCCACCGGGTTGTCAAAGTTCGACGCGAATGGGTTTACGCTGTATAGGCCGTTGGCATTGTAAACTGGAATGGTTGGTACCTGAATCAGGGCGCCGATTACCGTACCCGAACTGCCTGCCCCTAGCTCTGAGCGCACGCTTCCGTTGGTGTAGGTACGGCTCATGTTAAGGTTGGTGCCCAGCCGGAAACGGTTACTTACCGTTTGGTTGAGGTTGACCTTGAAATTATAGCGGTCGAAGCCGGAGTTGATGTTGACACCCTGCTGCTTGAAATAACCACCAGCCACGTAATAACGGGTTTTCTCGGTACCACCACTTATGCTAAGCTGGTAGTTCTGGATGCCGGCGGGGCGGTACACCTCATCCTGCCAGTTGGTATTGTAAGATGGCAGATTGTTCAGGTCGGGGAAGCCGGGGGCCTGACCAGCGTTGGTAAGTATCTCGTTGTATTCCTGTGCAAACTGCGCCGAGTTGAGCACGTCGAGCTTCTTGCGCAGGTACTGACGGCCATAGTACATGCTCAAGCCTACCTGCGCTTGGCCTACTTTGCCTCTTTTGGTCGTGATAACCACAACACCATTGGCAGCACGTACCCCATAGATAGCAGCGCCGGCTCCATCTTTGAGCACGTCGATACTCTCAATGTCATTGGGGTTAAGCGTGTTAAGGGGGTTCAGGCGTTGATTGCCAGTTGTGAGTTCCTGCTGGTAATCTGGCAGCACTGGCACGCCATCAATTACGTAGAGCGGCGAGCCATTTAAGCTAAGAGAGGCGTTGCCACGCACCCGCACGTTGATGCCAGCACCGGGTGCACCCGAGGGAGCTGTCACTTGTACGCCGGGAGCCTGGCCTTGCAAGGCTTGATCGAAGCCTGCTACTGGCTGACGCTCAATAGCCGCTGCTCCTACCGAAGCCACGGAAGTAGTTAGTTCCTGGCGGCTTTGCGTGCCGTAGCCTACTACTACTACTTCTTTGAGCGCTTGCGCATCTTCCGCGAGGGTCACGTTGAAGGATGTGGTAGCGCCAGTGACGGGTACTTCTCGGCGGGTGTAGCCTACATAGCTAAATACCAGTGTACTGCCAACTGGTGCACTTAGAGTGAAGGCTCCGGTAGCATCCGTGGATGCGCCTGTGGTTGTACCTTTCACGACAACTGTTACGCCCGGCAACGGCTCGCCATTAGCTTGCGTTACCCGACCTGCCACGGTAACGTTTTCGGCTTTGGAAACGATTGCGCCTGCCGATGTAGTAACAGCTGGTTTGGCATCAACTACCAAGTAATAGTCCTCGCGGAGCTTTTTAAAGCCTAGCTCTGCTTGGGGAAGTACGCTTGCTAGCTTGTCTTCCAAGGTATTGGGCTCCGCCGCGGCCATTACCCGTTTGTTACGTACTAGCTCGCTTTCGTAGAAAATGGTAACCCCGTATTCCTTTTCCCAGCGCCCTAGTAGATCTTTTAGAGCAATGGTTTGAACAGGGGGCGCGCTGCTGCGCTGCGAAACGGTATTCACAGCCAGTATCTGTGCAGAAGCTGCGTTGTGGGGAGCGTGCAGCAGGAGCGTGCACATGGTGAGGGAAGCCGTATGCACAACACGACGACACAATCGAGTATTGCCTGGGATCATAGGTGGGAAGTATGTGAAGTGGAGAAATTCTAGTCAGAGAGAATAATCTGGTTCTGCTGCCGCTCAATCTTCAGCTTGAAGGTTTCTTGTAAGGCTTGCAGCAGCACATTCAGCGCACCAATGGGTACCGTACCGGTGATTCTGCGCTCATTCAGCGCCGGGTCTTTCACCACCACGTCCACGCCGTAGGTGTCATGCAAACGGGTAGCTAGCTCGGCAATCGTGGTTTCGTCGAGCACCAGCTTGTCGTCTTTCCAGGAAGCGTAGGGCTGGGTCGTTGGCACGGGTTTATGCACCAGCTGCTGGGGCAAGCTGTCCACCGTAGCTACCAGCTCGCCGGGCTTCATAATCACGGCAGGGCGCTTGTCGGCAAACGTGAGGCGTACCTTGCCGGAGAGCAGCACCACCTTGGCCTCGGCATGCCGCCGATAGATGGTGAACTTGGTGCCGAGCACTTCCACGTTCACGCCAGCGGTGGTATGCACCACGAATGGCTGGTTGCTAGGCAGGTGTTGCACAGAAAAGTACGCTTCACCATCAAGCCAAACTTCCCGGGGCTGATCCGCTGATTTGCCGGGCGCGTAACGCAGCGTCGAGTGGCTATTCAGGGTTACTTCCGAGCCATCTGGTAATTGAATCAGACGGGTCTGGGCGTAGGGTGTAGCAAAAGCAAGAGGGGCCGCTGCTGGTTGGGCGTGTTGCTGCTGCCACCACAAGCTACCTGCTGCCAAGAGCACACCCGCAGAAGCGGCAGCAGCCCAATAGCGCCAGCGTGGCGTCGTCGATGCTTCGACCACTGTGTCGGCCTCAGTGGAATCGAAACCTAGCTGCTGGTGTAAGGAAGAGAGAAGCTGGTTGTAGTCGGGCTCACGGGCCGGGATGGTGGCCACATTTACGGGCTGGTCCCACTGGGCTTGCATCCAGTACTGCGCTAGCAGCTGATTTTCGGGCTGCACGAGCCACTCGCGCACGGCCGCTGCTTCCGCCGCGGGCGACTGACCGCGTACGTAGCGGTTGAGCGCTGCTTGATCAACGGGTGGAGACATGAAAGTCGGGGTGAGAGGTGCGTAGTTGTGGTAATACACGCAACTCCGGCAACACCCTTACTCGACTCGCAACTTTTTTTATTTTTTTAGAAAATACAGCAACGGCAGCAGGACCAAAGCGGTGCCGTGTTGCTGAAAATACTCACGTAAGAACTTAAGTGCCTGCGTCATCTGGGTTTCTACCGTCTTCACCGAGATATTGAGCTCCTGCGCAATTTCCGGGTAGGAGAGCCCTTGCTGGCGACTTAGCTCAAAGATTTGGCGCCGCTTAGGCGGCAACTTAGCGAGGGCAGCTAGGTACAAGGTTTCCAGTTCCGAGAACTCTACCTCGTTGCCCGTGGTGTTGGTGCCAACGCGTAACAAGTGCTCTTGGTAGATGCGCTGGTATTGACTATGCCGCAGCTGGTTCAGAATGGCGTGATGCGCCGTGGTGAATAGGTAGCTTTTGAGCGGCACACCTTCGCGAAGCTGATGGCGCTTTTCCCATATCTTCAGAAAGCATTGCTGCACAATATCTTCCGCCTCTGACTGAGATTTTAAGTAGCCGTACGCGAAGCGGTAAACCAGCGAGCTGTACTGCCAGAATAGCGTGTCAAATGCCTGACTATCATTTTGCTTGATAAGTCGTAGGCATTCTGACTCCGAAAATTCGCGTACAATTTTCAAAAGATTACCACAGGTTTTTTACGAAAGATACCATTTTCCCGGAAGGGATGCAGGTGTTACGTAGTGGTATATCGGGGCTGAGAAAAGCAGGGATAATGCCTATGAATTCAGCATGCTACTGCCGGCACTTATAGCGGTTGAGTTAGGCTACTAGGGGCTTGTTGCAAGGCAGATAGCCGTATACGACTGAGCTTAGCGTACGATGGTAATCGTGCCACTCTGCACAACTACTTGGCCTGTTTCATCGGTGGCCTCGAAGCGCCAAGCATAGGCGCCGGGCACGGGCGGGTTGTTGCGTACGCGGCCGTCCCAGGTTTGGGTGCGGTCGGTACCACGAAACACTTCCTGGCCGTTGCGGTCGACTACCACGAATTTAAACTTATCTAGATAACGACCCTTTACTTCGAGTACGTCGTTCAGGCCGTCGCCATTGGGGCTAAAGGCCGTTGGAAGAACGACGGTGATGCGGCGAGCTACCGTAGCAATGTTTGAATAGCTAACGGTGCCCGCTGGCAAGCCGCCACCGCTGGCTTCGAGGCGGTAACGGAGCACCTGTCGGTTGCTGGTGGGCTGCTGGTCTAGCTCGGTGGTGCCGCTCACCGATCGGCTTGCCAGCACCGTGCCATCGGCCGCTAGGGTGAGTAGGCGGTAGGTAATAACTGCCGCTGGATCGGGGCCGCGCAGCGCCGACCACGACAGCGTAGCCGAACTGCCAAGCGGGTCGGCGGCTTGAGCCGTTAGCACGGGCGGGCAGGCTGGGGCACTATCAGCCGAGCGGTTACCGCAGATGTCCAAGAAGCGCACCGTATAGCACGCCCCAGTACCGGGTGCCAGCGTTGAGTCGCGCAGGGTGCGGGCGGTAGTGGTAGCTAGGTCTTGGCCGTTGCGGGTGTACGTGAGCTGACCACCGGTTGGGTTGCGAGGAGCGGTGGCTGTTAGTTCTATTTGGTTGCGCAGGTTGAAGCTAGCTACTAAGCGCGGCGTAGGCGGCGCGAGGGTAGAAACAGTTTGCACCGAAGCTAGGTCGGAAGCGGAGGTAAAGGAACCTACCGTTGCCGTCACGCGGTATTGGTACGTAGTGCCGCAACTCACAAGCGTATCCACGTACCGACTCGGGCCGGTGATTATCGCTAGTCGTTGGCCGTCACGTGTGATTTCGTAGCGGCTCGCGCTGGCCGAGTCGGGGAAGGTCCACTTCAACACGTTGCGGCTATTCGTAGAAACAGCGCGCAGCGTCGTGGTAGCTACCGGCGCTGAAGGGTAATCCAACGTGTTGATCTGACAAGGACTAACCAGCCGCAGCCGGTAGCGGCCCGGCAGCGTAGCACTGGGGAGCGTGAAGGTTGGGCC
The DNA here is from genome assembly GCF_035609205.1 of Hymenobacter sp. GOD-10R. Taxonomy (NCBI): domain Bacteria; kingdom Pseudomonadati; phylum Bacteroidota; class Cytophagia; order Cytophagales; family Hymenobacteraceae; genus Hymenobacter; species Hymenobacter sp. GOD-10R. Next base: position 3,991,059 of record NZ_CP141184.1, on the reverse strand, counting down.
GGAGCTAGTCGGCAGCGTAGCTAGAGTAGTATAGGTAGTGCCGCTAGCTACTTGTAGCTCGTAGCGGAACTCAGGCTGTAGGGCTGCAAACTGAAAGTCAAGATTACCGCTCCGCACCGTAAGGCGCTGGATAGTGGGCACCTGCGGGGCTGGGAGGGGCGTAAACGAAACTGTTTCTGAACCGGTGCACTGCACCGCATCGTAGCTGCCCGTTACCGTTACGGTGGTAGGCGCACCTGCCGGAATGGGGTAGGAGGTTGTGCCCGGCTGCACGTTGGAAACCAGCGGCCCATTGCCAACACGAACCGAGTAACGGTTGTACTTCGGGCCAGGGCTGTTTGGCGCCGCAATGGTGACCTCCACGATTCCTGCCGAACAGGGACGAGCCGTCACCACGGGCTTCGGCGTGCCATACACCGCGTAGCGCCGCACATACAGCGTGCCGCTAGGAGCAGTCGGGTCAGAGTTTTGCGCGTTTTCATACACGCTCACCCGGCCCGGCCGACTCGTAATCGTGAAAACCCGGCCTGTTGGATTGCTACACCGGGTGGTGTCGTAGAGCACCACAACGGTAGCGGGTAGGTTCCGGGCTGGATTGGGGGCAAACCGCACGAATTGACCCTGGCAAAACGCATCGAGTCGCTGCCCCGTTCCGACGTCATATGCTTCGAAGGCGGCTGGCGGCTGGTTCGAAGAGGTCGTGCGGGTGCAGGAGTCGACGGGTGTTTGCGCAAATAGGTCGGTAGCAAAACCTAGCCAGACAAGCCAGGACAGGAGCAGAAAACGGTAGTTCACGAAGGCTATAACGTGTAAGATCAATGAACAATTGCCAATGAGCAATGCTGGCCGCCTTGCTCATTAGCCGTCAGTGCTACTGCCAGGCATACGTGCGCACGAAAGCAGCCGTGGCTTGCAACGCTAGGTAAGGCGCTTTCGATGGGGTCTCTACATCAACTTTTGCCGCTAGCGCTGCGACAATCTGTTCCAGCGCCGACGAGGTACGTACCGGGCGACGCGAGGACAGCGCTTGCGCCGCTGTGTACAACTCGATAGCCAACACTTGCTCCGTATTTTCGAGCACGCGCCGCGCTTTGAGAGCCGCGTTGGCCCCCATACTAACGTGGTCTGCTACGCCAACAGTGCCTGCATTGTCCAGGGAGGCGGGCGAACAGAATTGCTTGTTCTGGTTTGCTAGACTAGCTGCGGTGTATTGGGGTGCTAATAAGCTCGGTGACTCAGCCATAGTGGATGGGCCAAGCTGCTTGCTTAGAAGCTGCGCAGTGCGGCGCTCCGAAATGCTGCCCAACTCAGCAGTAGCAAGAGCCATAAAATCGAGGGCTAATGCCAGTGGCTGACCATGAAAGTTACCGCTCAGAAGTATCGCCTCATCATGAGGGAAAACAGCTAGGCCGGCCGTGACGGAGTTGCACTCCGCTTCCAGTACCTGTGCTACGTAGCCCAGCGCGTCGCGGGAGGCGCCGTGCACCTGCGGCAGACAACGGAAGGAGTACGGGAGTTGTTCGGTGGAGCTAGGTTGCGGAGAGGCAACACTGTCAGCCAATAGGCTGCGCAAACGCTCTGCTACCAACGTCTGCCCCGCGTGCGGACGTAGGGCGTGTATTCGCGCATCAAACGGCACCAAATCGCCCCCGAAAACATGATACGACAAGGCCCCGATTACATCTGCTGCCTGAGCTAGGCGCTGGGCACGCAGCAACGCTTGCACGCCATACGCCAGCATAAACTGCGTGCCGGTTAACAAAGCTAGGTGCTCGCCGGGGGCTAGCTCCACGGCAGGCCAGCTAAACAGATGCATGGCATCGGCGGTCTGCAACCGGTACCCTTGAAAATTAACTTCTCCCAGGCCAAGCAGAGGTAGGCATAAGTGAGCCAGTGGCACTTGGTCGCCGGCCCCGAGTGACCCTTGTTGGTACACGACCGGCAGCATCTCCCGGTTGTAAAAGTCCAGTAGGCGCTGCACCGTTGCCACTTGGGCACCACTATGTCCATAGCTCAAGCTTTGCGCCTTGAGCATCAGCATAAGACGCACCAAGTCTGTGGGGACTTCTTCCCCCATGCCGCATGCGTGAGCTAGCAGCTGACTAGCAGGGGTTTGGCTGTCGTCGGCAAACTGAGCACGCGCGTATGCTGCCCCTGCTTCTAGCTGTTGCTTTGCTTCGGGGCTGAGTACTACGCGCCGTTGATCAGTTAGCAGCGCATTAAGCGTCGGAAGGTCGAGGCGGGTAGTGGGGTGAAGGGCAAAATCAGTCATTCGCTCAGAAGGTAATGGGAAGCAACGCAGGTGTTTCGGCGCTTACTCGCCAATGAGAGTAGCCACTACTTGGCGTAGCTCCAGCAGCTGTTCTTCGCCGGTGCGCATGTCGCGGAGCTTGCCTTTTCCCACGGCACGCTCTTCTGAGCCGAGCAGCAGCAAATACGGAATACTCTTCTGGTCAGCGTACTGAAACTGCTTTTTTAACTTGCTGCTTTCCGGATACAGCTCTGCCGAGATGCCTGCTTGGCGCAGTTGGCGCAAAATCGGCAGCGCCGCCCGCTCCGACTCCGCATCGAAGTTGGCAAGCAAGCACTGCGTCGTCACGGCCGCGTTGTTTGGGAAGAGGGCTAGCTCTTCTAGGCAGTCATAGAGCCGGTCGACGCCGAAGGAGAAGCCCACGCCCGATACGCCGGGCAGCCCAAAAGCCCCCGTTAGGTTATCGTAGCGCCCGCCGCCCGACACGCTGCCCATGTTCACGTTATTGATCTTCACCTCAAAAATACAGCCCGTGTAGTAGCTCAGGCCACGCGCTAAGGTCACGTCGAAATCAAGGTTCTGGAAGTTATCAAACCCAAATTCCTGTAACAGCTCGTACACGCGCTGTAAGTCCTGCAAGCCCCGGTAGCCATCTTCATTGTCGGGCGTCACGCCGGCCGTGACGAAGGCCGCCAGCAGGCGCTCAAGCTTCTCGGCAAAACCGCCGCCGACGCCTAGTAGCGCGAAAAGCGTATCAATAGCCATGGTAGAGAAACCCCGTTCGGCTAGCTCCTTTTCCACGCCTTCGCGGCCGATCTTGTCCAGCTTATCAATAGCCGTGAACAGGTCTACTTCCGTGCCCTCACCGCCCAGCGCCTGGTAAATGGCCCCAAGTACGCCACGGTGGTTGATCTTGATGGTGTGCTGCGTAAGACCTAGGGTGGTGAGCACCTCACTCATCATCAGCACAATCTCCGCCTCGCACAGCAACGAGTTGGTGCCTACTACGTCGGCGTCGCACTGGTAAAATTCGCGGTAGCGGCCGCGCTGAGGGCGGTCGGCACGCCACACGGGCTGGATCTGGTAGCGCTTAAAGGGGAAAGTGATTTCGTTTCGGTGCATCACCACGTAGCGGGCAAAAGGCACCGTTAGGTCGTAGCGCAGCCCTTTCTCGGCAATCTTGGGTAGCACCGATTTAGAACCGGTAGCTAGGTCGTCGGCCGTTACGGCGGCGTTCTTTTTATTGAGGAAGTCGCCCGAGTTCAGGACTTTAAACAAGAGCTGGTCGCCTTCTTCACCATACTTGCCAGTCAGGACCGACAAATTCTCGAGGGTCGGAGTTTCGAGTGGTGCGAACCCAAACTTCTCAAATGTGCGGCGGATGATGCCGAAGATATAGTTGCGTCGAACGACAACAGCGGGACCAAAATCGCGGGTACCTTGGGGAATGCTAGGCTTTTGAATGCTCATCGAATACAATGCGGTTCAGAGCCGCGAAGGTACGCAAACGAGCGGGTGGCACCAGCAAAGTTATGCGTGCGGTCTTACGTATTGATAAACGTAATCATCCTCGTGCACGGCATCGAGCAAGGAGGCTACGAGCAGGGGCTGAGAAGCTGAGTCAAGATTAAGAAAGTGATGACGCACTTGGTCAGGAACGTGACAGAGTACCAAGCGCCGATTCTGGCAACGCAGATGAAACGCATATGCCAGCAGCAAGTCAATGGCATCCTCAGAAAGAGCCTCTAACAAGCTGCAATCCACCCACACAGCTTTCTTGTTGCTACGACTAGCTCGGTGCAAAGCGCGACTTAGCTTGATTTCATCAGGCGAAGTAGAATCAGGAGCTAAAATCAAGAGATAGCTGTCAGGCAGTATCTCGCGTTGGATGTCGAGCATAATCATAGGACCACTGAGCGGAGCATAAAGCACCTTCGTTGTGGCTTTGCTAGTATTCAAATATAAATGGGTAAACGGCACCAAAAAAGGGAAATACACACATAATCAGTATAATATAAATTATACTTGGTAAAGTAGAATACTTGAATACTACTTTTAGGACTTCTTAGGCGGGAATAGAAGCTGGAACTCCAATGCGCTGAACTGAGGAGAAAGAAGGTATGGTAATTAGATGATTAGCTCACTATTCTGAGCTTCTCCAAAGCTTGCGGGGAGCTTTAAAATAGTTCTAAAACGGCTTTCTTTCCGCGACATCTCCGTGCAAGGAACAAAACTGCACAACGAGTAAGCTATTATTCTGCTTTTCGTACTTGGTAGAGCACAGAAGCGGCAAGCGGCGCCTTCCAAGCTGCTCGAATGCCGGCCCGACCTAGCGTGCGATTTGTCCAATCGTTGCACGTGCGTAGCAGGTGGTAATGCCCATTGGCACGAAAGAAGAAATCGTGGGGGGTATAACCCGCGGAATTGCGCAGGGAAAAGTGCCCTGCAGAGTCAGGCTGGAAGGAGTGCGTGATGCGTTCGACTAGCTTTTGGTACTGGGCCTCGGAAATGAACAAGGGGATTACCCGCGCACCAACAGCAGGAGCCGCCGGATAAAAGCCTACGTGCATGAGCGACCGGCCGGGCACTGCCGCACGTAGCGTGGTACTCAGGCGAGGAAAATGCCCGCCATAAGAATCTAAGAAGAAGCCTTCGCTACCCCAGCCAAACGCCACAAATTGATAGCGTGCAAATTGGTTTGCCCAAGTGGGTTGCCCTAGCTTTTGCAACCAATCCGTTTGAGTGCGCGGTTCGCGTAGTGGTACCACTACATCGGAGTGAAAGCCATTGGATACCACAAAAATGGGTACGCCGCCGGGCGTTTGCCGAAACTGTTTATTTACGGGCACTAGAGTGCCGGTCACGAAAAAAAGTAGAAGTGCCGCTAGTGCTGCCATTAGGAGCCGAAAACCTCGGGAAAACCAAATAAAATGCATGCGTGATGCTCGCGCCAGCAAGTCTGATTGGTGCGGCTTCGATTAATACGACACGCTGCATAGGGTAACCCGCACACGAACGAGGAGCCGCTACCTTTCGGCAACGGCTCCTCGATCAGGGGCAAGTGAAAAGCAGGATCGGCTAAACGAAACGGATGTTAATTAGTTGCGAGCCAACATAGTGGACGCTTGGTAGCTAGCAGTTGCAGGTGTAGTAGTTGGCTTGCTAGCTAGGAGAGCATTGGCAGGCTGCATGATTACACTGCCCAAGGCAACTCGCGTGTTCAAGCCGTTGAAAGTGATAGTAGGCTCTACGGGTTGATAACCTAGCACGGTCGTCGTAAACTTGTATTTGCCGAACGTTACTTTGTCGAGGCTGAAAGAGCCATCAGCATTTGTTTTCACCGACCGAACGTAGGCATTATCGCTGGCGCGCAGCAGCACAACGTTGGCGTAAGGAATGGGCTCGTGGGTATCGGCGTCGAGTAGGGTTCCCGTGAGCGTACCGTTGTAGAAGGTGGCGGCGGAAAGCTGCAAGCCGGTGAGCAACAGGATAACGCCAAATAAGATGCGGTTTACAAAGGAAGTTTTCATCGTTGAAAAGGAAAAGGAAGGTTTGGAAAGGAAGAGCAGGCTTGGCTATCGTGCGGGATCAGCCGCGGTACTGGTTCAGCACTTCAAGCAAGCAGAGCAGAAGAAAGGAGCGTTGGAATAACTTTTAATCGGTGTATCTGGTAAGACCGGCTAGCTTGGAGCAAACCGTGGCTTGGCTGATTGACGTTGCAAAAGTAGCGCTGCTTTGAAAGGGTGTCAATCACACAATGATGTGAAGGTCAGTAGGCTAGTTGCCAAAACCGCCACCACCGCCTTTCGGACCCTGATCTATTTTCTTGGAGGGTTTGCTGTTGCCGAAGTAGTATGCAAAGCCTAGGTAACCCACACGTGTCTCGCGCTTGTTGCGGAAGTTGGCGGTCAGTCCTTCCGAGTACAGTTCCGTGTACTGCCGTTTGGTATTGAAAATATCGCTCACTCGTAGCGTGAGGGCAGCACGGTCGTTGAAGAGACGCTGGCGTAGGGCAACATCCGTGGAGTACACCGAAGCCATGCGCCCTTGCGCCGTGATAACGGCCCCGCGGTAGTTGCTGGTCAACTGCACGTCGAGGGTTTTGGTCGGATTGAAGGTATTCATCAGGCGAGCCGTGCCCGTGTAGTTAGAGCGGTTGCGGCCGTCGCCACTGAAGCTCGTTAGCTCATTGCGGAAGAAGGAGCCGCTGGCCGTAACTTTCCACCACTTGGCTACTGGCTGCGTAATGGAAAGCTCCGCCCCGTAGTTGTTGGTCTGACCGAAGTTGCGGTACGAGGTACGGGTGATGAAGTCGGGCTGCCCACTGAGGCGCGTAGCGGTCGTGTCAATCTCGCGGATCGATTGCAACGATTGGTTGGTCTGGCGCCAGAAAAGGGTGGTGCTCAAGCTGGTTTGGCCCAGTGAAACTTGATGACCTAGCTCAAAGGCATTCACGTACTCAGGCCGAATATTGGGGTTGCCGATGCGGTAGTTGCGCTGATCCGAATAGATTGGCAAAGCCAAGAACTGCATGAAGTCAGGCCGATTCAGACGGCGGGAGTAGCTGAACTGCACGCGCTGGTCGCCGGCCAACGTGCGGGCCACCGTAGCAGACGGGAATAAGTTGATAAAGTGCTGGTTGAAATTTCCGAAGCTCGGTACGATGTTGCCCGTCAGGCTGGTGTATTCGGCGCGCAGGCCACCTTGGTAGTTCCACTTGCCTACTTCTGCCTGATAGGTCGCGTAGCCCGCATGGACGTTGCGCTCGTAGCGGTAGTCATAGGAGAAGGCGTCTTGGCGAGTGAAGGTAGCGGCATCAGCATCCTGAAGCAGGTACGCCACGCCACCGCTCGTAAATAGATTTTCAGTTTTCAAACCTAGGTCGAGGTGGCTCTTTTCGCCTAGTGGGTGCACGTAGTCTACCTGGCCCATCAGTAGGTTCAGGCCTACACCATACTTCTGCTGACGTTCTTGCTTGGGATATTCAACCGGCCCATCCAGCACACGTTGCCCCACGGTCACGTCCACATCTACATCCACGTAGGTTACGTTGGCGGTCAGCTCACGGCCTTTCTTGTTGGCCCACGTGCGACGGTAATCGGCGGAGGCATCTAGCTCCCGTTGCTGCTCGTCGTCGTAGCCTAGGTTGCGGAGGGCTATGGGCGCATCGTTATTGCGGGTAAGTAGCGTATTGAGGTTCTCCCGTTCCCAGCCTTTGTTGCGGCTCAGGTCGGCAGCCACCGTCAGCTTTTGGTTGTCTGTCAGCTCGTAATCGACTCCCACCCGGCCGCCGTGGTACGAGTTGTGGTTAATTTGGCGATTGTCTTGGTCGGTGCGCGTAGTGGCCGTGCCAACGGTGGCTACCTGGTGTAGGTCGCCGGAGCCACGCCACCGGCTGTCGTTGCCGTCGTAGCTACCGAAGAAGTTGAGCTTGCCCGTCTTGCGGTTCAAATTCAACGAGGTGTTATACTTGTCTTGTGTGCCGACGTTGGCCACTGCTTGGCCGTTCCAGCCGTCTTTCTGCTGCTTTTTCAGCGTGATGTTGATTACCCCTCCCGAGCCAGCGGCCGAGTAGCGGGCCGAAGGATTGGTGATAACCTCCACATTCTCAATGCGGCTAGCAGGTAATTGATCGAGGCGAAAAGTGCTAGGTGCTGGCTTGCCATCCACGTAAATTGTCACGTTGGGTGTACCCCGTAAGCTTACTTGACCACTCTGATCGACCGAGACTGATGGTACATTTTGAAGTACATCCACGGCCGTCCCGCCGGTGCTGTTCAGATCCTTACTGACGTTTATTACCTTTTTATCTAAGTTATCTACAACGGCAGCCTTTTCTCCTTGCACTACTATGCCTTTCAGCTGCACAGCGGTGGGTGCTACCTTCAGCGCACCTAGCTGTAAAGAAGGGTTGGTTGCGGTAAGTGTTATGGCTTTGCGAAAAGACTGATAACCAACCACAGTAGCGCGGAGCATATAAGTGTCGGCTGTTACTTTCTCCACTGCAAATGCCCCATTCTCACTAGTTTGCGCCCCTGCTACGAAGCTAGAGTCCTGAGCTTTTAGAAGCACCACATTCGCGAACGGCAACGGTTGATTGTTGCTTTTATCGAGCAGCGTACCCGAAACTGTACCTAGGTTTTGGGCCTGTAACCCCAAAGGAAGGAGCGCAATAAGGAACCCAAGGCACCGCAGCGCCCGGCGAAAAGTAAGGAAGGAGTTCATAAAAATAGGAGAGGAGAGTTGGAAGAATCAGGCAATAAGGGGCTGTTCCAGTCGGCCGCGGTTCCGCTGGTTACCCCGTGCAGGGATTCACTCTAAGTTTTAAGGATGCCCGGTAAAGAAGCATCGGTGCAACGTCCTGGTAGATGCCGGTAGGCGGTTGAGGGTTGTCTGAGGTTGCAAAAATTTGCGGACCGACTTGCCTGCGTCAGGTGACGTTGGAGGCCCGGCTGGTGGCGCCCCGGTTAGGCGGTATCAACGGCCAGGTTTTAGTTCCAATTAGTGTTACAAAGATAATGGAAGGTACTATGCGACGCAAGGTACCTTGGTAAATTATTTATCAGTAGAATTTCGGTGTCTTTGCAGGTAGTGCTTTATATAGAATTAAATTACTGATGTATAGAGCGTTATGATCTTATATGTTGCCTGGATCATTGTTCTATATTAGGGAAGTAAGCAGCAACGCCCCACTAAAAGTGGTTGCTAGGCAAGATGCTATGTATACAACCATACCACTATACTAGGTGTGCGTTGTCTAACATGAGGTTATCAGATCAACTGGTTCGCTGTAATCGCTGCTTACAAGCAGTGTTGTCTCGCTACTTAATTAGCAAAAGGAAGGAGTTTGCTAAGTCGCGCAGCTGGCCCTGTCTTCATCAAAACCTCATGTTGCATTAATACTTGGTTAAACTAGAGGAAACATAGTTGATCTACCTTGCGGCTGCATTCATACCATGCTCTATGAGACAAAACCTACTCTTTCTTCCTGTTGCTTTTGCCGCGCTTACTACGGCGCAAGCCCAGACTAACCCATCCAGCTGTAATCCGCTCCCAACTGGTCACTTGAGCGAGTTCATCTCGGTTCAGCCTACGGCCCAAATGCAGGTTTTGAGCATTCCTTCGTCTCACACGTACCAAATGTTGGTGCAAACGGGCAACGAGTACTCAAACCCAAACAATGGCACTATAAAAGCTGCCAATGACTTCACGGGCTACGTTCCTATCAATAATAGCAGCACCAACGGCTATCTTTCTATCAACCACAAAGGTTCATCGGATGCGGCTTCGGGCGTAAGTATTCTAGACTTGCAGTTCAATGCAGGTTCCAAATTGTGGGTCGTGTCAGCGAAGAACCCCGTTGACTTCGCGCCGGTAGTAGGCACTTTCAACAACTGTTCAGGCGGGATTACACCCTGGAAAACCGTTATTACCTGCGAGGAAAATACGCCTGGCTCGCCTACCGATAGCAACAATGACGGCTACATGGACTACGGTTGGACTGTGGAGCTAGATCCTGCTACGCGCAGCGTGAAAGATCAGGATGGCGATGGTAAACCTGACAAGTTGTGGCGCATGGGCCGCATGAAGCACGAAAACGTCGTGGTGAAGGCCGATGGTAGCACCGTGTACGAAGGAGCTGATGAAGGCGGTAACAGCTACGTATACAAGTACGTCGCTGATGTGCCTGGCAAGTTAGCTAACGGTAAGCTATACGTGTTGAAGCTTGATGGTGCTATCGGCACGGCTACCACGGGGAAGTGGATTCAGGTACCAAACGAGACGAAAACAGATTGCAATACGACAGTAGCTCTTGCTACGGCACTAGGTGCTACCAGCTTCAATGGGGTAGAGGACGTAGAAATTGGTCCGCACGATGGCCGCATCTACTTCACGGCAAAAGGTCCCGGTCGTGTGTATCGCTTCACCGACGAGGCTAGCGCGGTTAGTGGCTTTGAAATCTTTGTGGGACAACCCGTAGGTGTTACCAACCAGAGCTACTCAATCAACTACGGCAACGGTACCATCATGGAGCCTTGGGGCACGGGCAACGACAACTTGACCTTCGACTCACACGGCAACCTCTACGTGCTACAAGATGGGGGGCGCAATCATATTTGGCTGGTGAAGCCTTGCCACACGCAAGCTAGCCCTGCAGTGCAGGTGTTTGCCGTGACGCCCGCTGGTTCGGAGCCAACCGGTATGACCTTGTCGCCCGACGAAAAATTCATGTTTGTGTCAATCCAAGGTCCGAGCAGTACCAATACCCAAGCTACCACTGATGCTGCTGGCCAAGCAGTAGTATTCGACCGTGCTACCACACTTGTTATTGCCCGGAAGGAAAACCTAGGTTCGATCGTCGCAGCCACGCAGGTTCAAAAGAATTCCGCTAAAATAGATGTGTATCCTAACCCCGTCACAGACGAGCTGACCCTAGAACTGCCTGATGACCTCCGTGAGGCTGCTTCCCTGCAGATAGTAAGTGCACTAGGCCAACGTGTATTAGCCGAGAAGACGATTATGTTAAATCAGGGTAATAACCTTCTGAAACTACCCGTCAATAATTTACGCAGCGGTCAATACATTTTAGTTATCAAAACTGCCCGCACTACTATCACCCGTACGTTTAGTAAGAAGTGAGGCTAAGTCAATTTCTAAGGTTGATTCTATTGAGTGTTGCCCTGCAATTAGTGCAGGGCAACACGTGTTTTGCTCAGTGTTCTAACCCAGCGGCATTTACAGTGACAGAAGCCCTACGTCAGCCATCATGCACGCTTGAGTTAAACTTGCGCTTTCAAGAGCTAGAGCAGCTACCATCTTCGATCAGCCAACTTACGCGCTTGCGTCGCTTGCATGTGCAAGACAATCATTTGCGCCACTTACCCGATGCGGTAACCAAGCTTGATAGTCTGCGCGAACTGTTTGCGAACAAGAACGGCTTGCTCGATTTACCTACCCAACTCGGCAACTTGCGCCAACTACGACAATTGCAGATAAACGAAAACGCACTAGCAGAGCTGCCTCCTAGCATCACGAAGCTAGATAGCTTGCGGTTTCTAATAACTGCTTGGAACAACTTTACTTCTTTGCCAGAGCAGCTAGGTAGCCTAGCTAACTTAGAATACTTTGATGTTTCGCACAACCAGCTCCTGTTTTTACCAACGTCGCTCGGCCGATTGCGGCACCTGAAGTATGCTTACTTTAATCATAACCGATTGCAGCATCTGCCATCTGAATGGAGCGATTTACGGGAACTACGAGAGCTGAACCTAGCTGATAACTTACTGGAACAACTGCCTGCTGATATAGGACGTTGTCGAGCCTTGAAGGCGCTGACACTCACGAATAATCAGCTAAGGGCTTTGCCAAATAGCCTAGGTCAGCTCACCGAGCTAGAAACTCTCATTGCCAGTAATAACCAGCTAACAGCACTGCCGCGCTCATTGGGCAAGTTGAAAAAGCTCAAAACAGTTATTTTGGTTGGTAACGCCTTTTCCCCTGAAGCACGTCGACGAGCGGAGGCAATGCTGCCTGGTGCAAAACTTTACTTCGAATGATCTCTATTACAGCCCATCTTCAAACTCTTGGGCGCCCTCTGTTACTTGGTTTTGCAGTACTACTCTTTTCTTGCACCGTGCTGCGCAAAACGCCCACTGAGCAAGTGAAGGATTACTATGATAGCCACCTAGCTCAATTACACACTGCCGTCTTACGCTTTCTGGAAATCAGTAACAAGGCTGATGCGGCCACATTGCGGGCAAACTTCACCGCCTGTCGTGCCGAATACAAGCGTCTGGAATTTGCTATTGAGTACTACTATCCTAATGCAGCTCAACGTTTGAATGGGGCTGTTCTCCCCGAAGCCGAGCCTAGCGAGCCAGAGCAAGTGGTTCCGCCTACAGGATTTCAAGTGTTGGAAGAATACGTGTATGATTCAGCCGATGATCCGGCTAGCCACGGTCTTATCTGTCAAGAGCTAGAAAACATCCTTTATCAAGTGCGCTACTTACAAGCACAGGCACCCGCACTTACTTTTTCGGAGGCAGAAATTTTCGATGCTGTCCGTCTGAACCTTTATCGTCTAGCAGTTAAAGGAATATCCGGGTTTGATTCTCCTGTTGCTTTTGCATCCTTACCCGAAGCAGCTATCACTCTGGAAGGGGTAGGGGAGGTGTTATCCTATTTTGAGCTTCCCTTATCGCTCAAGGTAGAGGTTGAGCGCAGTATTACTGATGTACGCACTTCAGGTACGACTGTATCTGGGTTCAACCAATTTGACCGTGCAGCTTTTTTAGTGCGTGATTTCAAGCCATTACTAAGTGGCTTGCATGCAATGCAACGTGCAAAATCCATTGTTTTTCTTCAAACCCGCCGCGCCATCCGCCCAACCGCAGTCAGTCTATTTGCTGCCGATGCATTTGATCCAATGTTCTTTGCTCCGTCTGATGCGGCTCCTGCCACCCCTGAAATACTCGCGTTGGGTAAAGCGTTATTTCAAGAGCCTGCCTTATCAGGGGAGGGGAGAAGAACCTGTGCTAGCTGTCATATTCCTGATCGAGCATACACAGATGGTCTGAAGGTAAATAGTTCTCTTCTACCAGATGTGACGTTGAAGCGCAATACTCCTACGCTGCTAAATGCTAGTCTACAGCCTGCTCAATTCTATGATGGTCGTGTGCTGTTTCTAGAAGATCAGATTCACGAAGTAGTATCAAATAAGGCTGAAATGGGAGGGCATCTTGATGAGGTAACAAATGCGCTCCGGCGTAAAAAAAGCTATAGTAAACAGTTTTCTAAAGCCTTTCCCAATGAGGATAAGCCTCTTACAGAGCGAAACATTCGCAAAGCATTAGCAGCATATATTCGTTCTTTGATTCGGCTTAACAGCCGTTTCGATCAATACATGCGAGGTGACACGACCATCCTTTCTGAGTCAGAAGTTGATGGCTTTAACCTATTTATGGGCAAGGCAAAATGTGGGACCTGTCACTATATGCCACTCTTCAACGGAGCAGTAGCACCTCTTTATGATAAAATAGAAAGTGAAGTACTTGGAGTGCTGGCTACAACCGACACAATCCGGCCTAGTCTAGATACTGATGAAGGCAAATACCTATTACACAAAATAGCTCACCAACGTTATGCCTTCAAAACACCTACTATTCGTAACGCTAACCACACAGCACCTTATATGCACAATGGTGTCTATCTAACGTTAAAGGAGGTTATTGATTTTTACAATAAAGGAGGCGGTGCGGGCTTAGGTTTGGAAGTATCAACCCAAACATTAGGAGAGGACCAGTTGAGATTAACAAAAAAGGAAAGACAATCTCTCATAGATTTTATTGGCTCACTATCGGATATAAGAGAATAGACCGATATAAAATATTTATGTACCGCCTCGACGCTGGATTTATAAATTATAACTAAGAGGGAAGCTAAGAATAGAGACAAGCCAGGTTAACCAAGGCCAGGTGCTCGTGATGTGGCGAAGCAGTAAGCTAGGCTAAAAACGAATGTGCCGCGGGTGCTTCGCGCAGGCAGGCAGCGAAGCACCCGCGGCACACGCGGGCAAAAAGCAAAGGTTGGCGGCGACCGACTCTCCCACCGGTGAAGGCAGTACCATAGGCGCACCGGGGCTTAACGACTCTGTTCGGAATGGGAAGAGGTGAACACCCGGGCTAAAGCCACCATTGCTGGCGGGGACTACTCGTGTTCCGAGCAGCTCCTAAAACCATTGACATGCGGCAACGAGCCGGAAAAAGAAAAGTACCAGGTGTGGTCTAGAAGCGTTCGGGTGCTTAGTACTACTCGGCTGTGCTATTTCTAGCTCTACACCTGTAGCCTATCAACGTCATCGTCTTTGACGGCCCTTATATTGGGAGATCTCATCTTCAGGTGAGTTTCGCACTTAGATGCTTTCAGCGCTTATCTCATCCCAGCGTCGCTACCCGGCGCTGCAGCTGGCGCCACAACCGGTGCACGAGCGGCTGGTCCATCCCGGTCCTCTCGTACTAAGGACAGGTCCTGTCAAATCTCCAACGCCCACCACAGATAGGGACCGAACTGTCTCACGACGTTCTGAACCCAGCTCGCGTGCCACTTTAATCGGCGAACAGCCGAACCCTTGGGACCTTCTCCAGCCCCAGGACGTGACGAGCCGACATCGAGGTGCCAAACCTCCCCGTCGATATGAGCTCTTGGGGGAGATCAGCCTGTTATCCCCGGCGTACCTTTTATCCTTTGAGCGATGGCCCTTCCATGCGGAACCACCGGATCACTATATCCGTCTTTCGACCCTGCTCGGCTTGTAGGCCTCACAGTCAAGCCCGCTTCTGCTATTGCGCTCTACGTACGGTTACCAAGCGTACTGAGCGGACCTTTGAAAGCCTCCGATACTCTTTTGGAGGCGACCACCCCAGTCAAACTACCCACCAGCCACTGTTTCCGTTTCCAGATTAGGCACCGGCTAACACAAGGGTGGTATTTCAACGTTGACTCCCCGAAAGCTGGCGCCTCCGGTTCACAGTCTCCCACCTATCCTACACATGTGTTAGCCAGCGTCAATGGCAAGCTATAGTAAAGGTGCACGGGGTCTTTCCGTCCCGTGGCGGGTACTCGGCATCTTCACCGAGACTACAATTTCACCGAGCTCACGGCTGAGACAGCGCCCAAATCGTTACACCATTCGTGCAGGTCGGAACTTACCCGACAAGGAATTTCGCTACCTTAGGACCGTTATAGTTACGGCCGCCGTTTACCGGGGCTTCGATTCAAACCTTCGCCTTGCGACTAAGTTCCCCTCTTAACCTTCCGGCACCGGGCAGGTGTCAGACCTTATACTTCCGCTTGCGCGTTCGCAAAGTCATGTGTTTTTGTTAAACAGTCGCTTGGGCCTTTTCACTGCGGCTTCTTGTATTGCTACAAGGAAGCGTCCCTTCTCCCGAAGTTACAGGACCATTTTGCCGAGTTCCTTGGCCGTGATTCACTCGAGCACCTCAGGATTCTCTCCTTGACTACCTGTGTCGGTTTGCGGTACGGGTAACAAAGCAGTAAACGCTTAGCAGGTTTTCTTGGCAGTCTGATTAGGATGACTATCCCGTTGGCCGAAGCCGCCAGGTACTATCACGTTTCAGCAAAGTGGGCGTACTTAACTACCCTCCCTATACCTACACGCTTCAACGGGCACTTCCGTCCGCCCGCGCATCTTTCACTTCTGCGTCACTGCATCACTCCACTTCGTTAGTGCTGGAATATCAACCAGCTGTCCATCGACGTAGCCTCTCGGCCTAGCCTTAGGTCCCGACTAACCCTGCTCCGATTAGCGTTGAGCAGGAAACCTTAGTCTATCGGTGGGCGGGTTTCGCACCCGCCTTATCGTTACTCATGCCTACATTTGCTTTTCTCGCCGCTCCAGCATGCCTGACAGCACACCTTCGCCGCTGACGAGAATGCTCCCCTACCACTTAGCCATAAGCTAAATCCATTGCTTCGGTACCGGACTTGATGCCCGCGTATTATCGATGCCCTCTCGCTCGACCAGTGAGCTGTTACGCACTCTTTAAATGAATGGCTGCTTCCAAGCCAACATCCTGGCTGTCAAAGCAAGTGGACCTCCTTTGTTCAACTTAGTCCGAATTTAGGGACCTTAGCAGATGGTCTGGGTTCTTTCCCTCTCGGCCTGGGACCTTAGCACCCCAAGCCTCACTGCCGGCTATATTACGTGGCATTCGGAGTTCATCAGGATTCGGTAGGCTCTGACACCCCCTAGTCCTATTGGTAGCTCTACCTCCACGTAACTCTACGCC